>NZ_JBWBWM010000023.1:0-142251 GCF_056174665.1 Bradyrhizobium sp. WYCCWR15520 | reverse complement strand
CCGGACGCGGAGGTGCCGCAGCCGGCGGCGGCGGAGAGGCGGGCGCGGGCGCCTTCGGTGCGGCGGCTGGCGGCGGCGCCCCCTTCTGCGGCGGCTGGCCTCCCTGCTGGCCGCCCTTGGGTCGGCCGTCGTCTTCCTTGGCTTGCGCCACGACGATCGGCGCGGCCTGCGCATGCGATGCGGAGGTCACGAACTGCGTCGCCGTCAAAGCAGTCGTGGCGAGCAGCAGAATGCGGAGGTTTGTCATGATATCCTTGGTCCCCGAAGATAGGCCTGACAGCAACGGAAGGGCCCTCATTGACATGTCAGTTGGTCGATGAGCGGCTAATCATTAGGCCGGAATGTGGCGGCCTACAAATGCTCGGATGCTTTTTATTTCATTGGCGCAATGGGTTGCATGCATCCCTGTTCATTGCGCGTTCAGGCGAGGCGTTCATCCGGCTCCCGGATCGGTGGCGGGATTGGGCGTGCGAGGACCGTTCGGCCCGCGTACCGGCAACTCATCCGGCATTTTGCCCGGCAACTCTTGCGGTTGTGGCGGCTGACCCGGTTCACGTAATGGTGGTGGGACCTCCGGGCGGGGGCTCCCGGGTGGGGCCTCCCGTGGCGGCTCGGTTGGTTGTCCTGGCGTCGCCGGCGGTATCTCCGGCGGTTCGATCGGCATCACATCTCCTGAACAGTCAGCTCCGGGTGCGACAACGACTGCGACGCTTTAAAGTTCCCTTCCGATTCTAAAATGGAACCCGTGGATCGGATCAAGCGGGCGCGTGGCAGACCGCCTCGATGTTGTGGCCGTCGGGATCGAGCACGAACGCGCCGTAATAGTTCGGATGATAGTGCGCGCGAATTCCCGGGGCGCCGTTGTCGCGCCCGCCGGCGGCAATGGCTGCCTTGTAGAAGGCGTCCACCGTCGCACGGTCCTTCGCCACGATCGCGACATGCAGCGGCTTGTCCAACCCGCCTTCGCCGCCGATCCAGAAATCGGGCTTTCCATTGGCGCCGAAACCTGCGGCGGGGTCGTGGCCGTGTTGCTCCTCCGTTACTTCCATCACGAGGGTGTAGTCGAGCGGCGCCAATGCCTTCAGATAGAAGGCCTTGGAGCGTTTGTAATCCGAAACCGGAAATCCGACGTGGTCGATCATCAAGCTCTCCTGCGGTTTGAGGAATGCGGAAATTCAACCTCGTGCCAGCAGCGTGTTGCTGCGGGTCTTGCCCGTCTCGATATAGCCCCGCGCGCGCATGTCGGCGATGCAGTCGTCCAGCCATTCGTCCTTCGACAGATGCTCGATCACGACGGCACGGGGCCACAACGCCTGCGGCGCGTCGGCGAAGAAGCCCGTCAGTACACGGTCCTCAAACCCTTCGACGTCGATCTTGAGCCCGTCGACATGCGAGACACCGGCCTCTTCGAGGATACGCTGCAGCCCCAGCGACGGCACCTTGATCGCCTTGCCGGAGGCCTCGCCCGAGACGATGTGGCTGGCGCCGAGATTGTCGCCGTCGGTTTCGATCAGCAATTCGCCGTCGTCAGGACCGGCAGCCGCCGCGACCAGCCGCACCTGGGTGTAGCCGGAGGCGGCGTTGTTGAAGGCGAGCCGCGCATGGGTGACCGGATGCGGCTCGATCGCGATCACCTTGCCGCCGGTGCCGACATGGCGCGCCAATGCAAGTGCGTAGGTCCCGACATTGGCGCCGACATCAACGAAGGTGCCCCCGGTGGGCACATGCGCACGCAGAAAGTCCAGCTCCTCGATGTTGTAGGCGGGATTGAACAGCGCGCCGCGCTCGGTGGCGCTGGCCTGGTGATAGAAGCGAAACGAGGCGCCTTGATATGGCACGTCGACCGGACCTGAGCGCAAGAGATTCACCAGCCGCGACAGCCAGGGGCGAAACGCACCGCGCTTCAGCCGCGTGCGATGGGCGAGCGAAATGATCGCAGCCTGTGCGGCATTCGGGGCGAATGCGCCGAACGGCGCGGGCGAAGGATCGTTGTCGGGCGTCAAACGGTAGTCCTCGGGTAGAAGCGCCGCATGCATAGCCGGTTTTGTGGCGGCGAAACAGGTTGAATTGTTGCCGCGATCGACCGCCCCGTCGTGCCCTCGAGGGCGGGTAGCCAATGTGCCGCGGCCTATCCTCGTCATTGCGAGCGAAGCGAAGCAATCCATAGCGCGGCAAGTGGAGAGGTGGATTGCTTCGCTGCGCTCGCAATGACGGCTAGATGGGCACTACGCCGCTTTCTTCGCGGTCTTCCGATGGCGCAGGAAGCGGCCGAGCAGGCGGCGTTTGTCCTTGCGCGGGATCAGGGCGACGTCGCTGACCAGCTTGGCGCCGCCCTTGCGCCGCTCCAGCACGATCTTGCGGCTATGGAATGCCTCCAGCTCGGCGCGGTGGGCGACGCTGACGATGGTTGCGTTCGGTAGCTCCTTGATGACGATCTCCATCATCTTGTCCTGGCTCTTTTCATCGAGCGCCGACGTCGCCTCGTCCAGCACCACAATATCGGGGTTGTGCAGCAACAGCCGCGCGAATGCCAGCCGCTGCTTCTCGCCGCCGGACAGCGTCTGGTCCCATGGTCCCTCTTCCTCGATCCTCTCCTTGAGATGGTCGAGGCCGACCTTATGCAGTGCGTCGCAGATCTGCTCCGTGAGCCAGTCATCGGCCGCGCCGGGATAGGTGATCGCGCGACGCAGCGTACCGGAGGGGATGTACGGCTTTTGCGGCAGCATGAAGAGCCGGCGGTCGGGGTGGAAGTTGATGCTGCCCCCGCCCCAGGGCCACAGCCCGGCGAGCGCGCGGATCAGCGTGCTCTTGCCGGTGCCGGACTCGCCAGCCACCAATAGTCGCTCGCCGGGTTCGATCACGATTTCGGTTTCGCCGACAACAGCGGTGCCGTCGTCGAGCGTCACCGAGAGATCGTTGAGACTCAGCATGGCGTCGCCTTTGGTCTCACCGCGTTCGATGCGGCCGATGCCGTCGCCCTGCTCGGCGCGCTCGAGGCCGTCGAGCGACATCATCAATGAGGCGATGCGGCGCGCCCCGGCGTTCCAGTCGGCCAGCCGCGGATAATTGTCGACCAGCCAGCCGAATGCAGTCTGCACGATGGTGAACGCGGACGCCGCCTGCATCACCTGTCCGAGCGTCATGCTGCCGTCGAGATATTTCGGTGCGCATAGCAGCAGTGGAACGACCGGTGCGATGAGGCCCGATCCCTGCGATACCAGCGTGGTGCGCATATGTTGCCCCGCCACGCGCGCCCATTGCCGCAGCACGTTTGAAAACGTCCTGTCGATGCCGTCACGCTCTTCCTCTTCGCCGCCGAGTAGCGCGATGCTTTCGCCGTTCTCGCGCACGCGGGTCAGGACATAACGGTATTCGGCCTCGGCCTGGTTTTTGTCTTCGGACACCTGCACGAAACTATGTCCGATCGCCGTGATCGAGCCGGAGGCGATTGCGGCATAGATGATCGCGGCGATCACGAGGAAGCCGGGAATGGTGATGGTGGAGCCGCCCACCGTCAGCGTCAGCCCGCCACCGATGGTCCAGAGCACGACGATGAAGGTGGCCGCCGAGAGGAACGCCGACGTGACGCCGGCGACGAAATCCACCGGCGAGTCGGTCGCGATCCGCAGATCCTCGGCGATGCGATATTCCGGATTCTTGTGATCGCCGCCGACGAGGTTGAGCTGGTAGTAGCGGCCGTTGGAAAGCCAGCGCGATAACACCGCACTGGTCAGCCAGGCGCGCCAGCGGCGCTGGATGCCCATGCGGGCGAACACCTGCGCCACGCCGAGCAGCACGCTGCCGATCGCAAGCGGAAAGAACACCGCGGCGAGATAGTACACGGTCGCAGCATCGCGCTTCTCGATGGCGTCGAAGATTGCGCGATTCCAGACGTTGATGCCGTATTGAAAGCCGACATTGGCGACGATCAGGACCAGCAGGCCGATCGAGAATAGCCACGCCAACCGGTCGCCGTTGCGGCCCCAATAGCCGCGCGCGCTGATCCAGAACCGCGTCAGCAGGTAATCCTTGCGGGCCTGTTCGGCCTCTTCAGGGGACAATTCCGGATCCGGCTCGACGACCTCCGGCGGCGGCGGTGCGACGTGATCGTCGGTTTCGGCAACGACTTCGGCGAGTTCGGCCTTTTCTTCGGAATCCGGCGTGCTTGCGCCGGCGTCCGGTTTCTTGCTTGCCTTGGCGGGCTCGTTCGCGGTGGGTTTCTTCGCTGAAGATTTGACGGTTGCTTTGCGCATGGCGGCACAACGGCAACCAAATCAAAAGGTTCCCCCGGATTTCGGACCGCCTATGCCGGCAGCACCAGAAGGCGGCGCACGAAAAATGCGCGACCGCGTCGACCTGTCCGCTAGCGGTGCAGTTGCTTTCAGGATGATGCGGAGGCCGCTGCTTGTGCAACGTCTCGCCGGGCAACACGGTGCAGCACGCGGGAGAGCTGCTCGATCGAATAGGGTTTTTGCAGCAGCTCGAAACCGTGGCTGCCGTGCTCCGACAGCACGTGGCTGTAGCCGCTGGTCAACACGACCGGCAGCTGGGGATGGCGGCGGCGGATTTCCTGGGCGAGTTCGATGCCGGACATTCCGGGCATCACGACGTCAGTGAACACGGCGTCGAATCGCTCGGCGCTGCTTGCGAGTTCTTCGAGCGCATGCGTAGCGTTGCCGACGAGTTTGGTAGCGTAGCCGAGCTCGGCCAGTGCATCGGTCGTGAAGCGTCCGACCTCGGCATTGTCTTCGACCACCAGCACCGACATCCCGCTCCCATCGATCGCGGCGGCATCTGCCGCCGGCTGTCTCGATTTCCCGCTGCCGGCGGTGCGCGGCAGATACAGCGTGAAAATGCTGCCTTTGCCGACTTCGCTGGCGACGGCTACTTCGCCGCCGGATTGCTTGGCGAAGCCGAACACCTGCGACAGGCCGAGCCCGGTACCATGGCCGGCCTGCTTGGTCGTGAAGAAGGGTTCGAAGATGCGTTCGAGCCGATCCGGCGGAATACCGCTGCCGGTGTCGGCGACGGATACGGCTACATAGCCATAGGGATGTTGCGGCAGCGGGGCGGCATTGGGCAGGCTGGCCGCCATTCCCACCGCCATCGTCAACCGTCCATGACCCTCCATGGCGTCCCGCGCGTTGACGGCGATGTTGATAATGGCCGTCTCGAACTGGCTGGCGTCGGCGTTGACGAAGCACGGCTCGTCCGGCCCGAGGATGACAATCTCGATCCGCGGACCGACCAGCGTGCCGATCATTTCGCTGAGCATCTGCACGCTTCTGCCGACGTCGAACACCTCCGGCTTCAGCGTCTGCCGCCGCGCGAAGGCCAGCAACTGTCCGGTCAGCTTGGCGGCGCGGGTTACCGTATCCGAGATCGCATCGACATAGCGCAGCCGGCGCGCATCCGGCAGGTCGGGGCGCCGCAGCAGGTCGACGGAAGCGCGGATCACGGTGAGCAGATTGTTGAAGTCGTGTGCAACGCCGCCGGTCAGCCGGCCCAGCGCCTCCAGCCGCTGGCCGTGCTTCAGCGCTTCCTCGGCCTGCTGCCGCCTTTCGGCCTCGAGATGAAGATGGCGCGTGCGGCGCAAGGCCAGCCCCAGCAAGGCAAACAGCAGCGCGGTGGCCGGCGCGCCGAAGATCAGATGCTGGCTCGTGGTGGACAGCCAGCGCGCGCGGATCGCCGAAGTCTCGAGGCCCGCGCCGATATAGATCGGATATTCCGCGAGCCGCCGGTAGCCGAGGCGGCGTTCGACACCGTCTGTCGGCGAGGTCACGGTGATGAGGCCGGCCATGGGATTGGCCGCGACCAGTTTTCCGATCGGCCCGTTGCGGTCGAGGCGGATGTCGCGATCGATGATGGGAAAGCGCGCCAGCACCGTGCCGTCGGCGCGGCCGAGCGCAAAGTAGCTGCCGGGCTCGCGGCCGAGCCGGGCGTAGTAATTCTCAAAATATTCCGGGAATACGGAAGCCTGCAGCACGCCGGCGAAGCTGCCGTCCTCGCTCGGGCGCCGCCGGCTGACGCCGAAGAACGCGGCGCCCTGATAGGGCGGCCGCGGTTTCAGCGCTTCACCGATATAGGTTCCAATGTCGGCGTCAACGTGGGCCTTGAAATAGTCCCGGTCGGAAAAATCGATCCCTGGCGCCGGGACGACAAGACTGTTGACGAGGGCGTGGCCCTTGGCGTCGAAGATCCAGGCCGACTTCACCTGCGGCAGCGAGATGACCAGTCGCTTCAGCCGCAGATGCAGCGTCTGCTCGCGGGCCACGATGTCGGCGTCGGGAACGTCGCGGATGATCTCGGCCATCTCCGACAGGCTGCGGTCGATGGTCTCGAATACTTTCAGCGCGTGCTCGTGCGCGACATCCAGCGAATGCTCGATTTCGCGATCGGCGGTTTCGCGGATCGAGACCCAGGAGACGGCGGATGCAAATACAAAGAGCGCCAACGGAAGGGCCAGCGAGGCGACCATCATCCATTGCAACAGTCTCAACGAATTACGTTGCGCGGTCTGCACGCTCGCTCCAGCTCCCCGCCCGAGCTTAACGCAATCCTTGGTTGGGAATAAAGCGTGTGAGGAGCGGAACTTTTTTGCGCCGCCGGACGGCGTTAATGCGGATCGATAAATTGATAATTATTCTAGTCCGGCCGGGCATAGCCAACGAGCGGCCCATGCCCCGGGATGAGGATTCTCGTAGCCCGGATGGAGCGGAGCGCAATCCGGGATTCTCACAGCCGGCTAAACCTGTCCCGGATTTCGTTGCGCTCCATCCGGGCTACGGCATCTCGGCCTAGATCTGGCGCTCGACCATCTTCAGCTTGAGCTCGGCGATGGCTTCCGACGGGTTGAGGCCTTTCGGGCACGCCTTGGCGCAGTTCATGATGGTGTGGCAGCGGTAGAGCCGGAACGGATCTTCGAGGTTGTCGAGCCGCTCGCCGGTGGCTTCATCGCGGGAATCCGTCACCCAGCGGTTTGCCTGCAAGAGTGCCGCCGGTCCCAGGAAGCGGTCGCTGTTCCACCAATAGCTCGGGCAGGAGGTCGAGCAGCAGGCGCAGAGAATGCATTCGTAGAGGCCGTCGAGCTTCTCGCGGTCCTCGTGGCTCTGTTTCCATTCCTTCTGCGGCGTCGGCGTGGTCGTCTTCAGCCACGGCTCGATGGAAGCGTATTGCGCGTAGAAATTGGTCAGATCCGGGACCAGGTCCTTCACGACCGGCTGGTGCGGCAGCGGATTGACCTTCACCGCGCCGCCCGCAGCGACGTCGTGCATCGACTTGGTACAGGCCAGCGTGTTCTGGCCGTCGATGTTCATGGCGCAGGAACCGCAGACGCCTTCGCGGCAGGAGCGGCGGAAGGTCAACGTCGGGTCGATGTTGTTCTTGATCCAGATCAGGCCGTCCAGCACCATCGGCCCGCAATCGTTGATGTCGACATGATAGGTGTCGACGCTCGGGTTCTTGCCGTCGTCCGGGTTCCAGCGATAGACCCGGAACTCGCGCGTCTCAGTCGCGCCGGCCGGCTTCGGCCAGGCCTTGCCGCCGGTGATCTTCGAGTTCTTGGGAAGTGTGAATTCAGCCATGCTTGCAAGCCTTCGCTGTCGTCGTCAGTAAACCCGCGCCTTCGGCGGGATGTACTGAACGTCGTTCGTCATCGTGTAATTGTGCACCGGGCGATAATCGATCGTGGTGTTGCCGCGATCGTCGATCCAGGCCAGCGTGTGCTTCATCCAGTTCTTGTCGTCGCGCTCGGAAAAGTCCTCGCGCGCATGCGCGCCGCGGCTTTCGGTGCGGTTCGCCGCCGAATCCATGGTGACGACCGCCTGCACGATCAGATTGTCGAATTCGAGCGTTTCGATCAGGTCGGAATTCCAGACCAGCGAGCGGTCGGTCGTCGCGACGTCGCCGATGCCGCCATGGACCTTGTGGATCAGGTTCTGGCCTTCGTGCAGAATCTCGCCGGTGCGGAACACCGCGCAATTGCTCTGCATGACGTGCTGCATGCCTTCGCGAAGTTTTGCGGTCGGCGTGCCGCCGGAGGCGTAGCGATAATGGTCGAGCCGGCCGAGCGCCAGATCGGACGAATCCTTCGGCAGGTCCGGCTGCTTGCCGTTCGGCGTCAGCTTTTCCGCAAGCCGCAGCGCGGCGGCGCGGCCGAACACGACGAGGTCGATCAGCGAGTTGGAGCCGAGCCGGTTGGCGCCGTGCACGGACACGCAGGCGGCTTCGCCGATCGCCATCAGGCCGGGCACGACGGCATTGTCGTCGCCGTCCCTCTTGGTCAGCACTTCGGCGTGATAATTGGTGGGAATGCCGCCCATGTTGTAATGCACGGTCGGCACGATCGGGATCGGCTCACGGGTAACGTCGACATTGGCGAAAATCTTGGCCGATTCGGAAATGCCCGGAAGCCGTTCGTTCAGTACCTTGGGATCGAGATGATCGAGGTGCAGGTAGATGTGGTCCTTCTTCTTGCCGACGCCGCGGCCTTCGCGGATCTCGATGGTCATCGAGCGCGAGACGACGTCGCGCGAGGCGAGGTCCTTGGCGGAGGGCGCGTAACGCTCCATGAAGCGCTCGCCCTCGGAATTGACGAGATAGCCGCCTTCGCCGCGGGCGCCCTCGGTGACGAGGCAGCCCGAGCCATAGATGCCGGTCGGGTGGAACTGGATGAATTCCATGTCCTGCAGCGGCAGGCCGGCGCGCAGCACCATGCCGCCGCCATCGCCGGTGCAGGTATGCGCCGAGGTGCAGGAGGCGTAGGCGCGGCCATAGCCGCCGGTGGCAAGGATGGTGGTCTGGGCGCGGAAGCGATGCAGCGTGCCGTCATCGAGCTTGAGCGCGATCACGCCGCGGCAGACGCCCTGGTCGTCCATGATCAGATCGATGGCGAAGAATTCGATGTAGAATTCGGCCGAGTGGCGCAGCGCCTGACCGTACATCGTGTGCAGCATGGCGTGGCCGGTGCGGTCGGCGGCGGCGCAGGTGCGCTGGGCCTGGCCCTTGCCGTAGTCCATGGTCATGCCGCCGAACGGGCGCTGGTAGATCTTGCCGTCCTCGGTGCGCGAGAACGGCACGCCCCAATGCTCGAGCTCGTAGACGGCTTCGGGCGCGTTGCGCACCATGTATTCGATCGCGTCCTGGTCGCCGAGCCAGTCCGACCCCTTGACCGTGTCGTACATGTGCCAGCGCCAGTCGTCCGGATGCATGTTGCCGAGCGAGGCCGAGATGCCGCCTTGCGCGGCGACCGTATGCGAGCGGGTCGGGAACACCTTGGTGATGCAGGCGGTGCGCAGGCCGGCTTCCGAGCAGCCGACCACGGCGCGCAAGCCGGCGCCGCCGGCACCGACCACCACCACGTCGTAGGTGTGGTCCTCGATCGGATAGGCTTTTCCGTTGGTGGCCGGGCCACTGCCGTTGGTAGCCTTGCCGTTGCCGTCAGCAGCCATGGGCTACACTCCCGATGACAGTTTGATGATCGCGTAAATCGAGGCAAGCGCCACCGCGATACAGAAGAAATTGTTCGCCATCACGCTGGCGAGCTTGAGCTTCTCGTTGTGGATATAATCCTCGATCACGATCTGCATGCCGATCTTCATGTGCCAGGCGCTGGCGATGATGAAGAGGACCAGGATGATCGCGATCGGCAACGAGCCGAGAATTTGCGCCGCACCCGCCTGGTTGCGGCCGATCAGCATCAGCACGATGACGATAACGGGCAGGATCAGGAGCGCCATCGCCACCGCGGTGAGACGCTGGCGCCAGAAATCGCTGGTGCCGGAATGCGAGGAACCGAGATTGCGGACCCGGCCGAGCGGCGTGCGCATCGACGAACGGCTGCTCATCGTCCGCCTCCGACCGTATACGCGACGATCCAGACAAGGACGGTCAGCGAAATGCCCGCGATCAGCGCGCCCCAGGTCAGCGCCTCGCGCTCATTGGCCTTGAAGCCGTAGCCGAGGTCCCAGAAGAAGTAGCGGAAACCGCTGCACAGATGATGCAGCAGCGCCCACGTGTAGCCGAACACGATCAGCTTGCCGATGATGCTGCCGGTGAAGGCCTGGACATTGGCATAGGCCCCGGGCCCGGAGGCGGCGGCGATCAGCCACCAGGACAGCAGCAGGGTACCGAAATAGAGCGCAATACCGGTGGCGCGATGGATGACGGACAGCGCCATCGTCAGGGTCACGCGATAGGTCTGCAAATGGGGCGATATCGGTCGTTCGATCCTGGCGGTCATTCGGCAGCTTTATGTTGTGTGGGACCGCGGCCGGCCCATCGGGGAACGCGGTAGATGAATTCTATTTACGGAGTCGAAACAGTCCGCGCAACGGCCAAATGGCTTGGAATCGAACCGCGGTTCATTACTAGCACGGCTATGAAATGCGATTGATCAGCGGCTTGGTATACCAGAGCCGGTTGGCACGGTTGAAGAATTGAATATTGGTTCTGTTCATTGGCGGCCGCGGCGGCAGCCCGAACGGAGCCACGCCGCGCCACCGCTCAACGAGGTAGGTCGACGAAGGCCCCGGACCTTCGGAGAAGCCTCGCCGCGATGGCCGAAACATCAGGTGCAGCGGTGCCGGAGCGGGTTCGTAATCGCAGGCGGACCAGATGGCCGTCCGCGAGATCGGCTTCGGCCTGCCATGACGGCACCCGCACGATGCCAACGCCCTCCTTCGCGGCGGTGGGCAAGGGCATCGAGGCTATTCATCCAGAGCCGACCCGATATGCGGATTTTGCGGCCCGTCTTTGTGTTGCCCGAGAAGCGCCGCTCAGCGGTGCCGGGCACCTGAGAACACCATGCAGTGATGATGGTCGCGATCGCGCGGCAAGGGTGCCCCATGAGAGAATGGATACTCCCGCATTTCAGAAACAGCTAAGGCTGCCCGCGGCGGCCATCGCGGCCGTAAATCCAGAACGCGAGATGCGCAAGACATGATCGCCGGCCTCGATCCGAGAGAACTCATCGAACTCGCATTGCTGCTGATCGCAGTCGGGGCGCTGTCGGGGTTTCTTGCCGGCGTGTTCGGTATCGGCGGCGGTGCGATCCTGGTCCCGGTTTTTTATGAATGCTTCCGCCTCGCCGGCGTCCCGCTGGAAGTACGGATGCCGCTCCGCATGGGTACTTCGCTCGCCATCATCATCCCGACCTCGCTCGCTTCGTTTCGCGCCCATTACAAAAGGGGCGCGGTCGACATGGGCATTCTCAGGCGCTGGTGGCTGCCGATCGTGCTTGGTGTTGTGGCCGGCAGCGTCACGGCGCGCTTTGCGCCGGAGCGGCTGTTCAAGATCGTGTTCGTGGTAGTGGCGTGGTCGGCGGCGGCGCGGCTGTTGCTGTCGCGGGAAACCTAGAAGCTCGGCGACGACGTGCCGAAGGGCTTTCTGATGCGCGTTTACGGCTTCTTCGTCGGGTTGTTGTCGACCTTGATGGGCGTGGGCGGTGGCTTGTTCGCGAACCTCTTGATGACGTTCTATGGCCGGCCGATCCATCAGGCGGTCGCGACCTCGTCGGCGATTGCGGTGCTGATCTCGATTCCCGGTGCGATCGGCTATGTCTATGCCGGCTGGCCGGCCGCGGCGCGCTTTCCCGATGTCGCCGCTCTGCAGCTTCCGTTCTCGATCGGCTATGTCTCGCTGATCGGCGCGCTGTTGGTGATGCCGACCACGCTTGTTACGGCACCGCTCGGGGTGAAGGTGGCGCATGCATTGTCGAAACGCGCGCTGGAGGCGGCGTTCGGCACCTATATGTTCATCGTCGGCGGAAGGTTCGTGATCAGCTTGTTGAACGGGCAGTAGCGCGTAGCCCGGATGGAGCGAAGCGAAATCCGGGACTCTTGCGCGGATGGACAGACCGTTCCCGGATTACGCTTCGCTCCATCCGGGCTACTGAGGCGCAGGTTCAGCCTTCAATCTGATCTCGCTATGGCGCCATCTACGGAGGTCGCCCTGATTCTCGAGACGGCCGGCCGCAGCCAAAGCCTGGATGCGAGCAGCGAACATTTCGTGGCTGACCGGCACCTCGATCGCCTCGCTCCGCACGGACGCATTGCCAACCACCATGGCCATTTTCTGCCATCGCGGCTTCATGACGGAGAAGATGATCCGGTCGATCTCGGCCACCGATACAGAAGGCGGAAGCTGTACTTGATCCCAACAGAGCGAGCTGCTGATTTCGGGAAATTCTTCGAACGGGATGAGACCTGGAAAGCGATCATAGGCCGTCTGCAGCAGTTCGGAATTGAGCTTGATGATAAGCCTCTTGAGCGAGGCGGCATCCTCATCTTGATCTTCAAGAATCTCTGCTGCTGCCCTCGCTTCGTCGAGTTCGAATGCGGCCGCGAGCAGGTGGTCAAGAATACCTTTGGCCTGTTCCCGGTTCATGATTTGCTCCCCGGAGCGATTGGCTCCTACGCTTTCGCATAGATATCCTTATAGGTATCCCGCAAAATATTCTTCTGCACTTTGCCCATGGCGTTGCGCGGCAGCTCGTCGACGACGAAGACGCGCTTCGGCATCTTGAATTTGGCCAGCCGTCCATCGAGCGCCTTCAACACGCCGGCCTCGGTGACGCCTGCGTTCTTGTTGCAGACCACGACCGCAGTGACGCCTTCGCCGAAATCGGCATGCGGCACGCCGATCACGGCGGATTCGATCACGCCCGGCATGGCGTCGATCTCACTCTCGATTTCCTTCGGGTAGACGTTGAAGCCGCCTGATATCACCAGATCCTTGCCGCGGCCGAGGATGTGCACATAGCCTTTGGCGTCGATCTTGCCGAGATCGCCGGTGATGAAGAAGCCGTCGTCGCGGAATTCGGATTTTGTCTTTTCCGGCATCCGCCAGTAGCCCTTGAAAACGTTGGGCCCTTTCACCTCGATCATGCCGATCTCGTCGCGCGCAAGCTCCTTGCCCGTTTCAGGGTCGGTGACGCGCACGGAGACGCCGGGTAGGGGGAGGCCGACCGCGCCGGGCACGCGCTCACCGTCATAGGGGTTGGACGTGTTCATGTTGGTTTCGGTCATGCCGTAGCGTTCCAGCACGGCGTGGCCGGTGCGCGCCGACCATTCACGATGGGTGTCGGCGAGCAATGGCGCGGAGCCCGAAATGAACAGCCGCATGTGCTTGGTCGATTCCTTCGACAGCGCCGGGCTCTGCAGCAGCCGCGTATAGAACGTCGGCACGCCCATCATGACGGTCGCGCGCGCCATCAGCTTGATCATCATTTCAGGGTCGAGTTTTGGCAGGAAGATCATCGAGGCGCGGGCGAACAAAGTGACGTTGCTGGCCACGAACAGGCCGTGGGTGTGATAGATCGGCAGCGCGTGGATCAGCACATCCTTGTCCGTGAAGCGCCAGTAGTCGACCAGGCTGTAGGAGTTTGACGCGAGATTGTCGTGCGTCAGCATCGCGCCTTTGGAGCGGCCGGTGGTGCCTGAGGTATAGAGAATCGCGGCGAGGTCGTCATTGGCGCGGGCGACGGTCGCGAACGCGGCCTCCGCCCTGGCCGCGGCATCGGTCAGCGATCCCTTGCCGTCGGCGCCGAGCGTCTCGACCTTGGCCTTCACCTTGGCCGCGATCGCGGCGATGCCTTCGGCCTTCGAGGGATCGCAGACGACCAGCGACGGCTCGGCGTCGGAGATGAAGTAATCGAGCTCGTTGAGCGTATAAGCGGTGTTGAGCGGCAGATAGACCGCGCCCGCGCGCACCGTCGCGAGATAGAGGATCAGCGCCGGCACCGATTTTTCGGTCTGCGCCGCGACGCGGTCACCGGGCTTGACGCCGCGCGAGACCAGCACGTTCGCCATCTGACCGGCACGGGCGATCAACTCGCCATAGCTGATGCGCGTGCCGTCGAGCATTTCGATCGCGAGCCGGTTCGGATCGTCGAGCGTATCGAACAGGCGGGAAAACAGGTTGGCGTTGGCGGTCGTGTTCATGCAACATTCCCTGAAGGGCGCTGGCCCGGCGGAATTTTCGCCGGCTGGAATAGCAAGAACGCCCTTCTAAAAGCAACGGAGACAGTTTGCATGACAAATAACGGGAAACGGGTGGCTTGGGTAACCGGCGGTGGCAGCGGAATCGGCGAGTCTGGGGCGGAATTTCTGGCGGCCGACGGCTGGACCGTGGTGGTTTCGGGACGGCGCAAGGAAGAACTCGAACGCGTCGTGGCCAACATCACCAAAAAGGGCGGCAAGGTCGAGGCGATCCAGCTCGATGTCAGCAATAAGGCCGATGTGAACAAGGCCGCGGACCAGATCCTGGCCAAGCACGGCCGGATCGACCTTCTGGTCAACAGCGCCGGCCTCAATGTGCCGAAGCGAAGCTGGGCCGACATGGAGCTGGAGGGCTGGGACAAGGTCGTCGAAATCAACCTCAACGGCGTGCTCTACTGCATGCGCGCGGTGCTGCCGGCAATGAGGAAACAAAAAGACGGCTGCATCATCAACGTCGCGTCCTGGGCCGGCCGCCACGTCTCGAAGATGCCGGGCCCGGCCTACACCACGACCAAGCACGCGGTGCTGGCCCTGACCCATTCCTTCAACATGGACGAATGCGTCAACGGCCTGCGCGCCTGCTGCCTGTCGCCCGGCGAGGTCGCAACCCCGATCCTGAAGCTGCGCCCGGTGGTGCCGTCGGAGGAAGAGCAGGCGAAAATGCTGCAACCGGAAGATTGCGGCCGCACCATCGCCTTTGTCGCCAGCCTGCCAGCTCGCGTGTGCGTCAACGAGATCCTGATCAGCCCGACGCATAATCGCGGGTTCATCCAGACGCCGGCGAACAGGGATTAGTCTCCTCCGTAGCCCGGGTGGAGCGCAGCGTAACCGGGACGGTCTCACGAGCGGACCGAGTTCTCCCGGATTGCGCTTCGCTCCGTCCGGGCTACCGGTGCTCGGCCACGATCCGCGCCCCCAAAAGTTTCAGCCATCACGATAATTTATTCCCCGAAACCGGGCCAAAAACCTCCCGTAGCTCGGCTCAACGACGACGAACACAACCGGTCCATCGACCAGCGTCGTTGTTTTCATCACCGGCGGATGCCCCGCCGGCCATCGCAATCCTCGGGAGAAGATTCCATGTCGAAACGTATTGCACTACTGTCGGCCGCCGTGTTCAGCGCACTGGCCTTCACCGCCACCATCACCGCGCCCGCGAGCGCGGAAGAAAAGACCGTGATGGTCGGCGGCGCGGCGATGTTCCCGTCCAAGAACATCATCCAGAACGCCGTCAACTCGAAGGACCACACCACGCTGGTCGCCGCGGTGAAGGCCGCCGGCCTGGTCGAGACGCTGGAAGGCAAGGGCCCGTTCACGGTGTTCGCGCCGACCAACACCGCCTTCGGCAAGCTGCCGGCCGGCACGGTCGAAACGCTGGTGAAGCCTGAGAACAAGGCGACCCTGACCAAGATCCTCACCTACCATGTCGTGCCCGGCAAGCTTGCCGCCGCCGACCTGACCGACGGCAGGAAGCTCAAGACTGCCGAAGGCGAGGAACTGACGGTCAAGAAGGCGGATGGCAAGACCTGGATCGTCGACGCCAAGGGCGGAACCTCGACGGTCACGATCACCAACGTCAACCAGTCGAACGGCGTGATCCATGTGGTCGATACCGTGCTGATGCCGGCGTCCTAAAACTCCCCGCGCGCCCCTGACTGGTCCCAACAGGGGCGCGTGGATTGGGCGAGCCGGGGCAACCCGGCTCGCTTTTTTGTGAAGGCGATAGCCGCCATGCGTCGATCTGCTCGCGCCATGGCAGTAACGAAAAGCCGGTTCCCGGCGTATAAACGATAGCGATTTTCAAGCGGGGAAAAGCCATGTCGGCCGTAACAGCCAGCGACGAACATGCCGCGCCAGCCAAGGCAAAGGTCATCCAGCCGGCCTGGGTGCGGGCGCTGCACTGGACCAACGCCTTCGCGATGGTCCTCATGATCATGTCGGGATGGCAGATCTACAATGCCTCGCCGCTGTTCGGTTTCACATTCTCCTCGAGCATCACGCTGGGCGGCTGGCTCGCCGGTGCGCTGCTCTGGCATTTCGCCGCGATGTGGCTATTGATGGTCAACGGCCTGATCTATCTGATTGTGGGCCTTGCCACCGGCCGCTTCCGCAAGAAGCTGCTGCCGATCACGCCGGAGGGCGTGATCTCGGACACCAAGGCGGCGCTGACCGGCAAGCTGTCGCATGCGGATCTCACCAGATACAATCAGGTGCAGAAGCTGCTCTATGCCGGCGTCATCATCGTCGGCATCCTCATTGTGCTGTCGGGTCTGGCGATCTGGAAACCGGTTCAGTTTCAGTATCTGACGGCGCTGTTCGGTGGCTACGAGGCCGCCCGCTACGTCCACTTCTTCTGCATGGCCGGCATTGTCGCCTTCATGGTGATCCATGTCGTGCTCGCTCTTCTGGTGCCGAGGAGCCTGCGCGCCATGATCATCGGCCGCTAATAAGGGAGTATGACCATGGGCCGCATGCGCAATCTCCTGATTCCCGGCGTCGACAAGACGCTGCTCATCCGAGACGCCGTCAAGACCATGCCCGACCTCACCCGCCGGCGCTTCATCTCCGGCGGCGCCAGCCTTGGTGCGCTGACACTGCTCACGGGCTGCGACGTGACCGACAGTTTCTCGGCCGAAGAAATGCTGAAGCAGGTTTCCAAGTTCAATGACGGCGTGCAGGCGTTGATCTTCAATCCGAACGCCATGGCGCCGACATATCCGGAAAGCGCCATCACAAAACCGTTCCCGTTCAATGGGTATTATGACGTCGACGACGCGCCTGAAATCGACGGCAAGAGCTGGAAGCTCGAGGTGCGTGGCCTCGTCGACAACAAGAAGTCCTGGACGCTGGACGAGCTTTATCAGTTGCCGCAGGTCAAGCAGGTCACGCGCCACATCTGTGTAGAAGGCTGGAGCGCGATCGGAAGCTGGACCGGCGTCCCCTTGCGCGATTTCCTGAAACTGATCGGCGCAGATACGCGCGCGAAATATGTCTGGTTCCAGTGCGCCGACAGAGACGGTTACAACTCGCCGCTGGACATGCCGTCCGCGCTGCATGCGCAGACCCAGATGAGCTTCAAGTTCAGCGACGAGATTTTGCCGCGCGCCTATGGCTTCCCGATGAGGATCAGGGTGCCGACAAAACTCGGCTTCAAGAGCCCGAAATACGTGATCTCGATGGAAGTCACCAACGACTACAAGGGCGGCTTCTGGGAAGACCAGGGGTATAATTCGTTCAGCGGTGTTTAGTCCGCCTCATTTCACGACGTGATGCGGCCTGAATTTCGGAGCGCACCACCGCTGTGCATGCCCCGTTTGATGCTGCCTTTCAGCCCACGGATACGCCTGCCTTTGCCCGGCTTATTCCGAGCGCCAGAATGCGATGCAGCAGGTCCGGGTAATCCAGGCGGTCATGCAGAGCCGCGGTAGCGAACTCCTGGCTCTTTGCGATTTCGGGATTGGGGTTCGCTTCAATGAAATACGGCGTGCCGTCGGCAGCGAGGCGAAAGTCGATGCGCGCGTATCCATCGAGCCCTAGCGTTCGGTAGATGCGTTTTGCTATTCGCTGAATACGGGCGTGTACTTCCGGCGCAAGATCCTTGGCCGGCCCATCTTCGATTCCGACCCGCTCCTGATAATCGGGATCGTGTTTGACCTTCTGGGTGGCAATGTGCCGTGCGCCCTGGCCGCCCATGCTGCCGAATTTCAATTCCCAAACCGGCAGGACGCGCAGCCTGGTATTGCCGAGCACGCCGACGTAGAGCTCACGTCCCTCGATATATTGCTCGGCGATGGCGGCAGTTCCGACCCGCTCGTGAATGAAGGCGACGCGCTCTGCGAGCTTCTCGTCCGTATCGACGATGGACGCTTGCGAGATACCGAACGATCCATCCTCGTTCAAGCTCTTGACGATCAGCGGCAGCGCAAGACGTGCTGGTCGGTTGACCTTGCGGCGCATCGGAAACACGGCGAAGGCCGGCACCGCGATCCGGCGATGGTGCACCAACGTCTTGGACAGATCCTTGCCGCGCGCGAGGATCAGGCCACGCGGATTGCACCCGGTATATGGGATCTTCATCAGCTCGAGATAGCTTGGAATGTGCTGGTCGTACACCGGCTCATGGTGAAACTGCTCGAGCAAGTTGAACACCACATGCGGCTTGAAATCTTCGATCTCGTCGCGCACCGGCTTGATTTCCTCCTGCACGCCGAGTGGGTGAACTTCATGGCCAGCCGCACGCAAGGTGCTCACGACGTCGAATTCTGTTTTCCATTCATTGATTTGCCGCGCGGTGTATCCGTCGGTAGAGTCCGGGGGCATGAAGTCCGGATGCATCAGCACTAGAATGCGCAGGCGTCTCATAGAGCGATCCATTTGCGCCGCGATGGGCCGAACAGCGCGTGCATGGTTTTGGCGGTCAACAGTATGGTGAAATTGATCACCAGCTTCTGTCTGGAGCCGACGGCACGCAGATCGAGCTCGCGGCAGCGGGCGATCATGTCGTCAAGCACAGCATCAAGCGTAAGTTGGTTCTCGCCCGTCCATCGCGCAACCATCTGCCTGATTTGAGCCCGGTGCCGCCTGATAAAGAGCGAAGCCGGTTGCTCCCGGCGATGCCGTGGATCGGCGGAAAAGAGCCGGGAGAGGTCACGGTCGTAAGTCTTCGGCGCCTTGAAGGCGTAGAATGCCTGCTTTTTTTGATAGTGGTCGCCAAGCGTCTGACTGAGCTCACGGAGCGGATCGACACGCTCCCGCGTCGTGATTAGCGGTCGCTTCCCGGCGATTTCGTCCATCAGTTCGTCGACATATTCGAGTTTCTTCAGTGCTGGCCAACCGGCATATCGCGTCCGCCAGTTCGACCGCGGCCGCAGCCACACCGCGAAGGTTTCGGCAAAATCTTCGTCCGGATGGCTCTGCGCGTACCAGAGCCGAAGATGCTGGACATAACTCCGGCTAGCTGGATTGGGCCGGTAGTAACGCGGGTAGTGTTTCGAGGACGGGCCGAACAGCTGCTGCCAGCGCCGGCGGCGTTGCAGCTGGTAGGCGTGCTGTATGGCGTGGCCTGCCTCATGGCGGAGAATGGCCATGCACTCGGACCAGGTGCCGCCCTCGACGTCGAGCATCATTTTCTTCTCGATCTTCATCAGGCGGGGATGGGCGAGATAGAATGGAATGGCAATACCGGGCACATCTGCCGGGCTAAACCATTCGCTCGATACCCATGCATGCGGCCGCAGCCGGATGTCCCGCGCTCCGAGCTCTTCATAGAGAGCGCTGAGACAATCTTCGAGCCAGGTGTCTTCGACCGTCACCCTCAGACTGCTGAGGCGTTGCTTGAGCAGCTGCTCATCCGACAGTTTTTCCCAAGTATATTTCCGCCGTGGCATAGGCATCCAGAAGTCATAAACACCGAAGCCTGGATGTTGTCATAGGATGCCGCCGGCAACAACCGCCGAGCCTTCGCTGCGTGCCCATTGCGGCGCCGCGAACGATTACGCGGCCGCCATGTCCATGCGACGACAGAAGCAGGACGCCTTGATCGGAATCTCCGCGCGGGCCTGCGCCAGGTCGAGCCGCTGCCTGATCAGCGCCGACTCGGCCTTTTCGCCGCGACGGACCAGGCATTCGTGCAGGCCGTGCAGTGACCACAAATTGTCGGGATGCTGGCAGGCGCGGCTCAGCTTGCCGTCAAGCCCGAGGTCGGAGCGGTATACCGCCTCGGCTTCCTCGATCCGTCCTTGCTCGAGGAGAAGCGCCCCTAGCGCATGTCGGGTCGGCTGCATCCATCCCCACGGCTCGTCATAGGGCAGTCCGTCGCTGAGTTCGACCGACCTGCGCAGGTGCGCGAAGGCCGTGTCATGGTTGCCCTTCCGATACTCCAGCTCGCCGTCCAGCATCGCTTCGGCCACGCCCAGGAGATCGACGATCTTGTTGTTGTGGACGCGGCGGCTCTCGGGCACGCGGGTCTTCGCCGCCATGAACAAGGCCTTCTCCGTCTCGGCTTCGGCGACATTGCCGAGCGCCGAATGAGCGACCGCCCTGGCGTAGTGCATCATCGCAACATTCGAGCAGTAGAGGTCGCGATCCGCCGGGAGTTCTTGTGCGATGATCTCGCGCCATTTGCCGAAGCGCACCAGCACGTGCTGCTTCATCGTCAGATAGCCTTCGAGGAAATCCGCCATCGGCGGCGATTCGATCCGCAACACCGCCTCGGGAATCGTGGCGATCAGTTCCTCGGCCGCCGCGATGGCGGGCGTGTACTGGCCGAGGAACATGGCGCCGTAGATCGCAAAGTGGAAGTTGTGAATGACATAGACGAGGTAGACACCCGGGTCCGCCGAATAGGCGAGGAACCTGCGGTCGGTCGCCAGCGCCTTCTGGTTATAGACAAGGACGTCCTTGTAGTGTCCGCACAGCACGTCGAGATGTGTCGCCATGTGGATGAGATGGCCGGAATCCGGGACGATCTCGCGCAAGCGGTCGCCGGCGCGCAGTGCGGCTTGCGGAAACGGCGACATCTCCATCAGGTGGACGTAGAGATGTAATAGGCCCGGGTGATCCCATGCAGCGGGGACCCGCTCGAGCGCGAATTCCAGCACCGCCCTGCATTCCTCGGTGCCCGCTCCCGCCGGTTTGCCGGAGGGCAGGTCCCACATCTGCCACGGCGTCTCGTTCATAAGCGACTCGGCAAAGACCGCCCGGACGTCGAGATCGTCGGGATAAGCATCGAAGATCTTGCGCATTTCCCTGGTGTAGGCCTTGTCCCAAGGCGCCATATCGTCGATCGCCTCGCGTTGCGGATAGCGCGCGCGGAGGGCCTGGATCATCGCTTGCTCGACCGGGCTCGCCTTGCCGGCATGCGCAAGGGCGGCCTGCATGGCTTCATAAGATGCCGATAGCGCCATCTGCCGTCCGAGCGGATCGTAGCGAACCCAGGGCAGGTTGTAGTTCGGACCCGCGGCATAGCTGATGCCCCAGTGCGCCATGGCGCATTCGGCGTCGTGCTCCAGCGTCTTCTGGAAGCACTTGATCGCTTCGGCGTGGTTGAACCCGAACAGCCAGTTGAGGCCCCGGTCGAACCAAAGCTGAGCGTCAGGTGATGAGGTGGTGATTTTGCGGCTGTACGGCCCGAGATCGAAATAGGTCATGCCGGTTCGTCCCTGCTCCATGATCGCTTCCCCCAGCTGAGTCGCCGATTGCTTTGGGATGTTAGCTGTCTGGCTTAGTGCTGCTTACGTGCGTCGCCGAGTAGGCACCTTACCACAAAGAGACATCACTTTATTCCGCAAACTGCCGCCGGCGCTTGTTCCCTTTGGGCCCGACGCATCCGAGTTATGCGGCTACAAGGGAGGCTTCCGGGAGGACCAGGGGTTTAATTCGTTTAGCGGGAGTTGGCGCTACTTTGGTCGTGATCTTGGCCACCCCACGCGCGTCGCGCAAGGCTATCTTCAGTGGCCGGTCCCTGAAAGGCTCTGCTTTGCCCGATCATGCTCTATCGCGTCGACAACGGCGAAAGTCCTTTCGATATCGTCAGTCGGTTTGTGCGGAAGAACTGCTCCCGGATCTGGCGTGCCACTTCACGCGCATTTTTTGCGTCAGAATTCGATAATTGCTTTTCCACGTTTGTCAGGCGCTCCGCGGCATGCGACGTCGGCTTGGCGTCATTCGCTAATCGGTAGAATGCAGCCGCCTGCACAAGGTCAATTGGAACGCCTTGGCCGGTTTCCAGCGCCGTCGCATAGGCAAACGTACAGCGATCGTCCAACGTCTCTTCGCTGCATTTTTTCCATAGCTGCGCGCCGCGTTCAGGAGCGTGATAGGCCTTGGACATCAGATAGAATGTGCCGAGCCAGAACATAGCGTTGGCGTCGCGCTGCTCGGCTGCGCGTGACAACCATTGGATGGCCGGGCCAGGATCCGTGGTGAGCTGCTGGTTGTAGTCGGCGAGCCTGGCAAGCCCAAATTCAGACTGCGCGCCGCGATGACCGAGCTCAGCGGCCTTGAGCATCCAGGTCTCACCGTCAGCGGTGTTCTTGGCGGTGCCAATTCCCTTGATCAATATGATGGCGTACTGAAACATAGCCTTCACGTCGCCTTGTTCGGCGGCGCGGCGCAGCAGCGCCGCCCCGCGCACGGGATCAACCCGCCCGACCCAGCCGGTGAAAAATCCATCTGCGAGCAAGTAGGCCGCCTTGCCATCTCCTGCGTCAGCGGCCTCTTGCAGATACTGCCGCCCAAGGTCGGCATCCCTGGAAAGGCCGCCGCGACCGGCCAGCAGCACGACACCCAGCACGGACTTCGCGTTGGTGTCGCCTTGGGACGCCGATTGCCTGAGCAGTTCGGCACCTTTCGCATGGATCCGCGGGTCGGGCGATGCGACTGCGACGGTTCCCCGTATTAGCTGGACCGAGGGGTCATCCGCGTCTGTACCTGTCAGCAGGCTGTCGACCCGACCGATGTCGCCGGTCCTGATCGCCGCGGTCGCTGCGATCAGTTTAGAGCGGAGTGGCTCTGTTCGTTCCGAAAAATAATTCTCGTCGAACATGACTTCCTGGATCGTCGGCAGCGTCCAACTATTGGAGCGATTGGATTGGACCGCAGGGTCGGCTGCACGCGGCGCGGGAAGGCTCGAGTTCGGCCCCATGAAATTCAGACCATGCAGGTTCAGTCCGTGGAGAAAGCAGAGCACGACAGCGCCGATGACGCTGAACTCGAAAAATCCACGAAAACTCGGATCGCCGCGCCAAGCGCCCAGGAATACCTGCCAAGGGCTTTTCGAAACGATCGGAATGGCAGGCCCGGTCATATGCATGCAGCTTTTCCGCACGACGGTTTCCGTATTTGTTGGCGGCGCGCCCGAAGCCATGCGCCAGGATGACTTACGAACAATGAAGTGTCGGTTAAGCGCACCGTCATGCTGATTCGAAGGCTTTCAATCGAGACGGTGCGACGCATAGCTATTCACTGATGGCTTTGAACTTTGCAGCGGCAACGCCGATCCGCTCGGCTCCGACCATTCCAAGTTGATGCAATCCGCTAGCTGGTCGTTAACCCTGCCTTGCGTCGCGAAATAGGAATGCCGGCCAAATTAACATTGCGCTGGGAATCCCCATGCAACCTCTCCGCGCAATCTCCGGGGAACCCGCATGCCATCCGAAAATAGCGAGCCGCAGCTCGAGCTTCCATTGGCGCTCCCTGCCAAGCAGGTGTCGTCGTTCGTGCCGGCGATGTTGCTGCTTGGCCTGATCGGCGGCGGCGTCTTTGCCGCCACGGACGGCGACAGCAAGGCCACCACGAAAATTCCCTCCCGCCCCGAAGACCTCTCGGCCAATGTCGTTACCTTCGTTTCACCCGATGATCGCGCTGCCGTCGCCTCGGCGGTCGCCGCGCTGAAAGTCGCACCGCCGCAACGCGCCGAGATCGCGCAGGCGGTGGTCGAACGCCGCCAGCGACTTGGCTGGATCGTCTTTACCGACAGCATGGATCCGGACGGCGACACGATCGCGGTCGAGGCCTCCGGGCTGACGCAGCAGATCGTGCTGACCAAGAGCTGGACACCGGTTGCAGTAGCGCTGGCAGATAGCGGTCCGATCGGCGTCACGGCGCTACGCGACGGACAAGGCGGCGGCGTTACCGTGGCGTTTGCGACCAGCAGCGGCACGATGCCGATGCGCATTCTCCGGCCAGGCGAACGGATCGAGGTGGTGCCATGATGGGAATGTCGCCCTGGCTCGGCCGGCTGCTCTTGCTTCTCGCCCTCATCACCATCGACCACGCCTCCGCCCCGCTCGCCGTCACGCTGGTGATCGGCGCGGCCGGCGCGGCCATCGCCATCTTTCTCTATCGTGGTTCTTATCTCCCGGGGTTTGTCATGGATATTCTGGATCGGCTTTCCAACAAGACTAGTCTGCAGGAAGCTTATGAGAAGCGAGCCCAGAGCTTGATCACGATTGACGCCGAGGATCTCGCGGCGCGCATCAGCGCGCGCGTGGTCGGCCAGGACGAGGCCATCCGCGCGATCGCCCAGCAATTGCGGCGGCGCATCGCCGCGCGGCGGCTCGACAAGCCGGTCGCCGTGTTCTGCCTCGCCGGCGCACCTGGCGTTGGCAAGACGCATTTCGCTAAAATTCTGGCCGAAGAGCTCTATGGCGGGCGCAGTCATCTGCACTTCTTCGACATGAGCCAGTTCGGTCAGCCGCACGCCGCCGCCAGCCTGTTCGGCCAGGCCCGCGGCTATGTTGGCTCCAATAGCTACGGCTCGATGACGGCGGCGCTGCGCGACGTGCCAAACGCGATCGTGCTGCTGGACGAGTTCGAGAAGGCCCATTCGGAAGTGCACAAGCGCTTCCTCACCGCGTGGAACGACGGCTTCATCACCGAGGTCAGCGACGGCGCTCGCGTTGCGACCAATGAAGCGATCTTCATTCTCACCACCAACGCCGCCTCGCGACGTATCGGAGAGATCGCCGAGCAGAGCAACGAGACTGCGGAGGAACTCGGGCGCCTGGCGAAGGGTGCGCTGGCGGATGCCCAGTTCGCGCCCGAAGTGTTGTCGCGGATCGACGACGTCTTCGCGTTCCGGCCGCTCAAGGGGCTGGACATCGCGCGCGTCGTTGCGCTGGAGATCGAAGCCATCGCGCTGCAGTTCAACCTTCGGATCGCCGGCGGCGGCATCGATCCACGGATCCTGATGCAGGCCATCGACGCGCTCTCCGGCCGCATGCAGGGCGGCGTCCGCGACATGACGCGCGCCATCGAACGTCAGATCACCGACGGCCTGATCGACGCGCGCGCCGCCGGTGCTGTCGAAATCCGGCTGATGCAGGACGGCGAGCGTGTCCGTGTCGAGGCCGCCGCCGGCCATCGCGAACAGTTCGCAGCGCGCCTGCAACGCGCGACCGCTGGCTGATCATGGCCGGTCAATCGCATATCCTGCAGGGTCAACGGAAGAGCGCCTTCCGCCTCTTCCTTGATCTCTATGCAAGCAACGCCACGTTCCGCGGCTTCTGCGAGTTCGCCGTCATTGGCGGCATCGTGCTGCTGTTCATTCACGGATTGCAGTCATTCTCGGGCATCGGCAATGCGGCGCGAACCGCGGTGGCACCAGCCGAGTTGACCGATCTGGATGTCAGGTCGCAGAGTGATATTACAAAGCTGGCGCGCCGCAACACCAGCATGGTGCCGCAACTCGGCGACCTCGGGCTCGACGAGCGAATTTTTGCCGGCGACCCGGAGCCGCAACGGACCATGCTGATGGAAGCATGGCGGGCCTATCGCGCCAAGAATTCGCTCAAGGCGCTGGAATTGCTCGAGACGGCCGGATCGGACGATGCCCATGTGTTGCTGGTCCGCGGGCTGGCGACGATGGCGCAGCCGCAGAACGGCGCGCTACGCAGCGGCGTTCTCTATGTCGAACAGGCCGCGGGCAAGGGCGACGCCAAATCGATGGCGGTACTCGGTGTGCTGCACATCATCGGCGTTCCCGGCATTCAGCACGACCTCGAGAAAGGTCAGAAGCTCATTCGAAACGCTGCCGCCAAGGGCGACATCGAGTCCTCTCGCATCGCCGGCCAGGGCTATCTTTCGGGATGGATGGGCAGCATCGATCCCGGTCGCGCGGCGAAATATTTCAAGTTCGCCGCCGATCGCGGTGATGCAAAGTCATCGTTCCACCTCGCCGAGCTCTATTTCACTGGCCGGGGCGTTGCGAAGGATGAACTCGAGGCTGATCGGCTGACGGAAAAGGCCGCCGCTCAAGGCTATCGCGAGGCGCTGGCATTCGTGGGCGTGCGCCGGATGCAAGCCTATGCGCAGGGGATTTCCGACGATCCGTCCAGCGCGCTGAAATGGCTCGAGCGCGCCGCAGAGCAGAACGAACCGACGGCGCTGCTGACGCTTTCAATGTACTACACGGAATTCGCCGCCCGTTCGGGCCAAAAGGACATGGTTAAGGGCGTTGCGTTCCTGAACCAGTGCGTCGAGCGCACCGAGCACCCCGCCTGTGCAATGGCCTATGCGACCACTCTCGACAACGGCTTTGGTCGCCGCGATGTCAAGGCCATCTACGCTATGTACCAGCTCGCAAACCGCGATGGCCGCAACAACAAGGCCCGTGCACGCATGGCCGAGCTGGCCAAGGAACTGTCAAACGCTGAACTGCTGCAAATTCAGCTAGACGCCGGCAAGCGCCCGATGCAGCCGAACGCCGACCTGCCCCGTTTTTCGGACGTGAAACCATGATGGCTACAAGAGCCGGCAAAATCGCCGCGGCGCTGTTCGCGCTCTTTCTTGCCTACTTCCTTAGCATGATCCTGGGTTACCCGACCGAGCCGAAGGTGATTGGGGGCGTCGATCTCGACCGACCGATTCCGCAAGCCATTCCCTGGACGCCGGTCTATTATCCGATGCTCCTGTCGGCCGCCTTCGCTTACTGGATCTGGCCGACCAAGGCCTATGCCAGCCTAGCCCGAAGAATGGCCGGTGGAACTTTTGCAATCCTTCGGACCGCCTTCTTCACGCTGTTTATTTCATTTTTCTGCGCAGTCTTCGGGGAGTTTTACTTGTCTCTTCCGAATCTGACGAAGATAGAAATCCTGCTGGGGCCGGTGGGCGTTTTCCTGGGGGCGTTACAGGGAACGGTGATGTTTAGCACGGTTTCCGCGTTGGGCTTCACTTTGATCAGTGTTTTCGTCGGATCGTTGATCGCGCTTGGCGTCCATGTCGCATCGAAGCATTTGTCGGCGCCGGCCGGGTAACACTGAATTTTGCTTCGCGGTCAGTGCTGCTTCGATCATCCATCGAGTGGCCTACGCTTTCTGCTCCACCTTTCCCTGAAACGCCGACAGCACCGCACCCAGCGCCAGCATTGCGGCGGAAACGTTCAGCGCGAACGACAGGCTGTCCACGGCGTCCGTGATCGCGCCGACCACAATCGGGCCGAGCGCCTGGCCGATGCCGAATGAAATCGTCATCGCCGCAATCGCTGTCGGCCAGGCCTGCGGCGGATAGTTGAAGCGGACGAAGGCGGTGGTAGAGCCGACCACGGCGAAGAAGGCGACGCCGAACACGAGCGCCGATATCGCGAGCAGCCACACCGATTGTCCGAAGATCGGCAATGCGGCGCCGATCGCATTGACGCCGAGAATGATCGTGGTGGCGAGGCCGCCGCGATCGAGCGCGAGTACGCGCCGCCACACCCACGGCGTCACGAATGCGCTGATGCCGATCAGACTCCAGAACGCGCTCTGGGCGGCCGCGCCGCCGCCGGCATCGCGGACATAGGCGATCATGAAGGTCATGTAGGCGATATAGCCGGCGCCGAACAGGAAGTAGCCGGCGAGGTAGATCACGACTGGGGCAATCGCGAATCTGGCCGTTGCCGTTGCGGCAGCCGTCGCGCCGTCATGAAGCGGCGCGAGCAGCACCGGGATCGTCATGGCGACCGCAAGCGCCGTCATCGCCCACCAGACGATCCACCACGAGCCGGGCCCAAACCCTTGCAGTACAAACGGGGCGACCAGCCCGGATGCGAGAATGCCGATCCCGGGTCCGGCATAGAACAGGCTGAGCAGAAAATTCGCCCGCTCGGGCCGCGACTGCGCAATGGTCGCAGCGAGCGTGCCGCCGCAGACGAATCCGGCCGCGGCGCCGACGCCCGCCAGCAGCCGCGCGAAGCTCAGGACGTAGAAATTGCCCGTGATGGCGCACAGCGCCAGCGACAACACGCAAGCCAGCGTTCCCCAGCGCACCGAAGCGACCAGGCCAAATCGCCGGATCATGCGCGAGGCGAGCAGCGCGCCCGCGAGATAGCCGGCCGCATTGACCGTGTTCATGAAACCGGCCGCAGAATAGGACCAGAGCAGCGTATCGCGCATATCAGGCAACACCAGCGCATAGGCGAAGCGGCCGATGCCGAGCCCGACGGTGGGTGCCAGCGACAGGATCAGGATTAGCCGCGCGGGATGGGCGTATGTCTGGTGAATGTGTGGGAATCGCACGTCAGGCTCCGGCAATCCGTTATTCTGGCAGGCAGCGCGGGCATTGCACAGGTGCGCCGTTCGCAACAGTGTCGTGCCAATCCTGCAACGGCATCAGCCGATCAAGACCAGCACGACGCCGAGCACGGTCAGCGCGGTGCCCGCCACGATGCGCGCGGTGATTTCGATGTGCTTCAGCACGACGGCGCTTAAGCCCACCGTGACCAGCGGATAGATCGCAGCCAGCGGCGCCACCAGCGTGATCGGGCCGTTGCGGACCGCTGCGAACAGCGTGAGCGCGCTCAGTCCATTGCTGATCCCGGTCATGGCGAACCAGAAAAGCCCGGCGCGGGGGGCCGGCACCAAAAAGCTGCCGGTGCGGGCGCGCTGAACGGACAGCACCACCAGCGACGACATGACGTAGCCGACCAGGCAGGCCCAGAGCGGGCTTGGCCAGACCGCAAGCCCGAGCTTGACCACCGGCGGCACGATGCCGCGGATCAGCGCGCTGCACAGTGGCAATAACAGTGCCCAGCTCCGCCAATGGCCGAGGTCGCGAGGGCGGGTTACCGTGATGATCGCGGCACCGGCGACGGCAACGAGGAGACCGAGCAGTTGCGGCGGCTGCAGCGGCTCGTGCAGCAGAATCACCGCCGTCGCCACCGCAAACAGCGGCGCGAGGTTGCCGAGTGTCGAGGTAATGACGGGTCCAAGCGCCCGGTTCGAGGCAAACGTCAAAAGCGTCAGCGAGGCCGGAAAAAACAGGCCGATGGCGATGAAGATCGGCAGGCCGGCCCAGACCACGGGCTCGCCCTGGAGGATCAGCGGCGACAGCAGAAGGAACAGGAGCGTGAAGGAGGGAACGCTGATCGCGGCTCCCGATAGCGGATCGACGGTCCGCAGGCCGAGTTGCGCCAGGACGACCCCGGCGCCCAGGAAGAACGCCGAGGCAAAGGCGTAGATAATGGCTGCGGTCATGAGGTCCGTCTTGGTGCCTTCTTGAGGGGGCTTGCGGGCTGCTCGTTCCCTGCTTTTTTGACCTGTCTGCGATGCCTTGCCAATCCGCTTCCGGCGTTTTAGCACTCCGCCCGGATTTCCTTCGCTTGTCATGCCCGGGCTCGACCCGGGCATCCATCCATCTTCAGAAGATTTTGCGAAGCGGGATGGATTGCCGGGTCAAGCCCGGCAATGACGACAAACAGCAATATCGAGGTAAACGACCATGGCGACCCATAAATTGCTGCTTCTCCCCGGCGACGGTATCGGCCCCGAAGTGATGGGGGAGGTGCAGCGCCTGATCGACTGGATCAACGCGCAAGGCATCGCGAAATTCGAGACCGAACAGGGGCTCGTTGGCGGCTCCGCCTATGACGCGCACAAGGTGTCGATCTCCGAAGGCGACATGGACAAGGCCAAGGCCGCGGACGCCATCATCTTCGGCGCGGTTGGCGGTCCGAAGTGGGATAGCGTGCCCTACGAGGTGCGGCCCGAGGCTGGTCTCCTGCGGCTGCGCAAGGATCTCGGCCTGTTCGCCAATCTGCGGCCTGCGGTGTGCTACCCGGCGCTGGCCGAGGCTTCCAGCCTGAAGCGCGAGGCGGTCGAGGGCCTCGACATCATGATCGTGCGCGAATTGACCGGCGGTGTCTATTTCGGCGAGCCGAAAACCATCACCGATCTCGGCAATGGCCAGAAGCGCGCCATCGATACCCAGGTTTACGACACCTATGAGATCGAGCGCATCGGCCGCGTCGCCTTCGATCTGGCGCGCAAGCGCCGCAACAAGGTGACGTCGATGGAGAAGCGCAACGTCATGAAGTCGGGCGTGCTCTGGAACGAGGTCATGACGGCCGTGCATGCGCGCGAATACAAGGACGTGACGCTGGAGCATCAACTCGCCGATTCCGGCGGCATGATGCTGGTGAAGGCGCCAAAGCAGTTCGACGTCATCGTAACCGACAATCTGTTCGGCGACATGTTGTCCGATATCGCGGCGATGCTCACGGGATCGCTCGGCATGCTGCCCTCGGCCTCGCTCGGCGAGATTGACGCCAAGACCAAGAAGCGCCGCTCGCTGTTCGAGCCGGTGCACGGCTCCGCCCCCGATATCGCAGGCCAAGGCCTCGCCAACCCGATCGCGATGATCTCCTCGTTCGGAATGGCGCTGCGCTATTCCTTCGATATGGGCGCGCTGGCCGACAAGGTCGACGCGGCGATCGCCGCCGTGCTCGCCAGCGGTCTTCGTACTGCTGATATCAAGTCCGAGGGCACGACGGCTGCCTCAACCACGCAGATGGGCGAGGCTATTTTGAAGGAGTTGCAGAAGCTGCACGCGTGAGTGATGTAAGGTCGTAGCCCGGATGGAGCCAACGGGTCGCGCGAATGCGCGCCCGATGACAGGCTCCGCGAAATCCGGGGCCTATCTCGCAAGCGGCGGCAGGATTCCCGGATTTCGCTTCGCTCCATCCGGGCTACGCGCTGTACTTCATCGGAGCCGGTTCATGGACGCGTCGCATCGACCCAAGATCGCGGAAACAATCATCCATGAAACGGTGCGCCTGCGCGAGGCGAAGATCGGCCGGCGTTGCGAAGTCCTGGGCAATACGCGCATCGAATATGCCTCGCTCGGCGACTACTCCTATCTCGGGGAGAATTGCGAGGTCGCCGACGCCGTGATCGAGAAGTTCACGGCAATCGCCAACTCGGTCCGGATCGGCGCCCCGAACCACCCGATGGGCCGTCCGTCCCAGCATCGTTTCACCTATTGCCCGGAATATTACGAGGCGACGGCGACGCGGGATCGCGATTTCTTTGCGGAGCGTCGAAGCGACCGGGTGATCGTCGGCAACGATTGCTGGATTGGCCACGCCGCCATCCTGCTACCGGGCGTGACGGTCGGCGACGGCGCTGTCATTGCCGCGGGCGCTGTCGTCAGTCGTGATGTGCCGCCCTATACCATCGTCGGCGGCGTTCCTGCGCGCCCGATCCGTCAGCGCTTTCCGGATGCGGTTGCCGAAAGCCTCCGCCGTATCGCCTGGTGGGACTGGCCCGATGAGATCATCTTCGAGCGCCTGAGCGATTTTCGCTCAGAAGCGATCGATCAGTTTTGTGAGCGCTACGATCCGGCGTTCGCTCGCTGAAGGTCACAAAAAATGCCCGGTCTCGACCGAGCATTTTTTCATCTGGCGAATCCCGCTCAATACGGCGGGAGCGGGACGGTCAGCGGGTAGCCACCCATGTCCGACGGCGGGTTAAGCGGCTGGCGGTCGATCGGGCGGTTCAGGTTTTCGCGCGCGAACGTTGGGTACCCGAACGGCGACGGAAACGCGTAGTCCTGGAACTTGCGGTCGCCCGGCAACACTTCGGTGCCGGCATCGAGCCAGGAGCGGGTGGTGACGTAAACGCGAGTGCGGCCCTGCTGGTACGAGCGATTGGGACCGTTCGCGCCGTAATAGGGGCGGCCGTCCCGGTCATATTGCTGCCTGGACTGGGCGCTGGCGGAGGTCGCGCTGACCGCGACGAGGGCGGCGGCAGCAAGCATCATCGCGAGCTTGCTCGCAGCAGGGAATTTTCGGGTCATTGCATCCTCGTCATTGTCCGCCCGTGACGGGCTGGCGGATCGCCAAATCTGTGGTTGTGCACATTGTAGCCACGGCGGGACTATCGTCGCTAGGTCAATTGCGCCACACCGCGACGGAATAATACCTCGCGAAGCGAAAAAGTTTCATGAAAACCAGTGTCTTGGCCGCTTGCTGCCACAATTGTCAGGGGCGGCCGAAGGCTTAGCCCCGCCGACGCCGGGCTACAGGGCGCCGCGCAGCCGCGGATTATCCGCGCCCATCACCCAGTCCGCGGACAAGACCGGTGCGCCCGATGTCCCGCAGTCGCTGCGCCTGACCTCGGCGCGGGCAAACAATTCCGCCAGCTTAGCGTCGCTGCCGGCCGTCAGCAGCACCAGCCGATTCAGCATGCAGCCGATCGCGGCGCGGCGGGCGGGGACATCCTCGCCCAGGCATGACCAGCCCGAGAGACGGAATTTCGGTTCATCGACATGTTTGAAAAATCGCAGGCAGGCGCGGGCGGCCTCGGTGCCGCCGACGCGGCGAAACAGGGTCACGGCGCCGAATTTGCTGTCAATGATTCCGGCAGCCTCCAGCTCGCGTGCGCCCGGCGGATCCATCCGTGCGGCGAGGTAGCCGGCCGCCGAGCCGACCTGGTCGATTTCTTCACCCGGGCGATAGATTTCGAGTTCAGCAACCGGCGTACCGCCGGCGCCGCTCCAGTGGAACACGTCCTTGCGGCCGCCCTCGGGGTGTCTGAAAATTTCGTAAGTCTCTGTCTTGCCTGGAAAAACGAACTGGCTGACGGCAAAGGCCGGCGCCGTGCGTCCGGCCTGGCTCCAGGTCTTGGGCGAGGCCTCCGTCGCCGTGACTTCCGGGAGATGCTGCCATAGCGCGATACCGCCAATGGCCATCAGCGCCAGCGTCATCAGATAGGCGCAGAGCCGTGCCAGCGTGCCGCAGACTTCGTCCACAAAGCTTGCCAGCGCCGGGTGAATTCTCGCCCTATATTGGAAATTGGCCGTTCTGGCCGGAAACGAATGCATCAAACGCCCAAACGCAACCGTCACACGTTGTCATAAGGGCGTTTCTCGCATAGAAGCGCTGCCTTCTCCCTTTCCGCCTGAGGCGGCGGGGCGGCATTTTTCCTCGGAGAGTGAACGATGGGTTACAAAGTCGCTGTCGTCGGTGCGACCGGCAATGTCGGGCGCGAAATGCTCAACATACTCGACGAGCGCAAATTCCCCGCCGATGAGGTCGTGGTGCTGGCCTCGCGCCGCAGCGTCGGCGTCGAGGTTTCCTATGGCGACCGGACCCTGAAAGTCAAAGCGCTCGAGCACTACGACTTCTCCGACGTCGATATCTGCCTGATGTCGGCCGGCGGCTCGGTGTCGAAGGAATGGTCGCCCAAGATCGCCGCCGCCGGCGCGGTCGTGATCGACAATTCGTCGGCCTGGCGGATGGACCCGGACGTGCCGCTGATCGTGCCGGAAGTGAACGCGGACGCGGCCAAGGGTTTTGCCAAGAAGAACATCATCGCCAATCCGAACTGCTCGACCGCGCAGCTGGTGGTGGCGCTGAAGCCGCTGCACGACAAGGCCGTCATCAAGCGCGTCGTGGTCGCGACCTATCAGTCGGTCTCCGGCGCCGGCAAGGATGCGATGGACGAACTGTTCTCGCAGACCAAGGCCGTCTACACCAATGACGAGCTGGTCAACAAGAAATTCCCCAAGCGCATCGCCTTCAACGTCATCCCCCACATCGATGTCTTCATGGAGGACGGCTACACCAAGGAAGAGTGGAAGATGATGGCGGAGACCAAGAAGATTCTTGATCCCAAGATCAAGCTCTCCGCCACCTGCGTGCGCGTGCCGGTGTTCGTCGGCCATTCCGAGGCCGTCAACGTCGAGTTCGAGAATCCGATCACCGCCGATGAAGCGCGCAACATCCTGCGCAACGCGCCGGGCTGCCTCGTCATCGACAAGCAGGAGCCCGGCGGCTACGTCACGCCCTATGAGTCGGCCGGCGAGGACGCAACCTATATCAGCCGCATCCGCGAGGACGCGACGGTGGAGAATGGCCTCGCGCTGTGGTGTGTCTCCGACAATCTGCGCAAGGGCGCTGCGCTGAATGCGGTGCAGATCGCCGAATGCCTGATCAACCGCAAGCTGATCAGCGCGAAGAAGAAGGCGGCGTAAGGGGAATTCGTAGGGTGGGCAAAGCGAAGCGTGCCCACCATTCAGCATTGCGGTCGACGATAGATGGTGGGCACGGCGCGTTGCGCCTTTGCCCACCCTACGGCACCTACGCCGCTTCCCGCACGCTGCGGAATTCCTTCGCTTCCTGATCGAGCACGAACAGCGAGCCCTCGGCGACGCCGAAATAGGCGCCGTGCAATTCCATCTCGCCACGCTCGACGCGGGAACGCACGAACGGGAACGTCATCAGGTTTTCGATTGAGCGGAAGATAGCGGCCTTTTCGATCCTGACGGTGAAGTCCTGCATCGTTTCGCGCTCGCGCTGCTCGACGATTTCGCCCGGCTTGATGAACATCGCCATCCAGCGGCCGATGAAATCGCCCGGCGACAGCGGGTCGATCTTGTCGATGAAGGCGCGGATGCCGCCGCACTGGGCGTGGCCGAGCACGACGATGTGCCTGATACGGAGCACGTTGACGGCATATTCCAGCGCCGCCGAAACGCCGTGGGCGCCGCCGTCCGGCTGATAGACCGGCACCAGATTGGCGACGTTGCGCACCACGAACAACTCGCCAGGGCCGGCATCGAAAATCACTTCCGGCGAGACGCGGGAATCGCAGCAGCCGATCACCATCACGGCGGGCGACTGGCCGCGCTCGGAAAGTTCCCGGTAGCGCGTCTGTTCGGTGGGCAGCCGCTGCGAGGTAAAGGCCCGGTAGCCGTCGAGCAGATGTTGCGGGAATGACGTTGTCATGTTGCCTGTGCCTGTTCTGGGTCCTGCCTAACCACAAGCCGATGACCGGAACAAGGCTTTCGGACCTGGGTTTGAAATGTTAGGGCGTGGGGCTCAAAACGCCCCAGAGGAAACCAGCCCATGACCCGTCCGCGCCGCAGCCTGTTGTTCATGCCGGGATCGAACGCGCGGGCGCTGGAGAAGGCGCGCAATCTGTCCGCCGACGGCATCATTCTGGACCTTGAGGATTCGGTGGCGCCTGACGCCAAGGCGATGGCCCGCGACCAGATCGCCAAGGCGATTGCGGCCGGCGGCTTCGGCAAGCGCGAGGTGCTGATCCGCGTCAACAGTCTCGATACGCCGTGGTGGGTCGAGGACGTCACCATGGCGGGCAAGGCCCGGCCCGACGGCATTCTGGTTCCCAAGATTTCCACCGTTGCCGATCTCAACGCCATTGCGAACCGCCTGAGCGATATCAACGCCGATATGTCGATCCGGGTCTGGGCCATGCTCGAGACCGCGCGCGGGGTGCTCGATGCGGACAAGCTGGCAGCGGCATCGAAGGATTCCGAAACAAGGCTCGCCGGCTTCGTGTTCGGGCCCAATGATATCTCGCGGGAGACGCGGATCCGGATGCAGCCGGGCCGCGCGGCGATGATCCCGATGATCACGCATTGCATCCTGGCGACGCGCGCGCATGGGCTCGAAATTCTCGACGGTCCCTACAGCGACATCAGCAATATCGACGGCTTCGCCACCGAATGCGCGCAGGGCCGCGATCTCGGCTTCGACGGCAAGACGCTGATCCATCCGAGCCATATCGAGGCCTGCAACGCCATCTTCACGCCGCCGGCCGAGGAGGTCGAGCAGGCGCGCAAGATTATTGCGGCGTTCGAACAGCCGGAAAACGCCTCGCGCGGCGCGATCCAGCTCGACGGACGGATGGTGGAGCGGCTCCACGCCGACATGGCGCGGCGGACGATCGCGATTGCGGATGCAATCGCTGCGATGGGGCACTGAAATCTTTTGCTAGTAGCGTTCTTGCCTTCTCCCACAAGGGGAGGAGGAAGAGAGCACGCGCGTTACGAAATGACCCGCGGGCCGAGGCCGTTGATCGTGTCGGCATTACCGCAATACTGCTCATAATGCGCAGCCGCCGTGCCGGCAGCGAGATCGCGCTCGCACTGGCGCTTGTGGATGCACATGGAGCAGACGCGCTCCATGTCACGGAGCACGAGAGGCTCGGTGCGCGATAGACTCACCTGGTCGATACCGAGCGCTGTCAGCATCTTCGGCAGTTCATCAGCGGCACGCGGACCCTGGCGGACCAGCGCCTCAGGATCGGCGGAAGACATCCGCAGATCGCTCGCGATCTGGCCGAAATTCGCGGCGTCCATCTCGCGCATTTCCCTAAGTTCGCGCTGGCGTTTCAGCCATTCGCCGAAGATATCGACCATGCGGCTGACGGTTGGATAGGGCTTTTCCTGAACGGTCATGGCACGGCTCCCTTGGGTCTGATGTCCCATGGTGAGCGCAAAGCCTGCGCACGTCATTGCGCTGGATCAAATTTGGGAGCGCGGCCCGCACGGCTCGCTCTTTTCCTTCTCCCCTTGTGGGAGAAGGTGGCGCGAAGCGCCGGATGAGGGGTTCTCTCCGCGGAGACAGACCCCTCATCCGTCTCGCTGCCGCTGCGCGTCAGCGATCCACCTTCTCCCACAAGGGGAGAAGGGAAGGGTGCCCCCGACAAAACTATCTGCCGAACTTCTCCACCGCCCATGCGTAAAGGCTGCCCGGGATCGGCGCCTGACCACCGCGGCCCTTTGGCGAGATGTGCAGACCGATAATTTCGGGATCGGCGAGCAGGCCCGCAAAATCTGTCGGCTCGAAGAACAGCTTCGGCTCGGCGTGCACCGCGTAGAACGACTGTTTCGGTAGTGCGTGCTGCAATTCGTTCGAGCGGCGGGCGAGCGCGGTGAGCGCGGCGGGGCCGTAGATGGCGACGCGAATGTCGGAAAGGCGGCTCGACCTGTGGCGCAACTGGCGCAGCATGAAGGTGAGGCGATGGCGCAGCGCCAGCCAGTCCGGCGTCAGATCCTCTTGCTCCATCAGGTCCTCGAAGGCCCGCACGATCGGATCATTCGCAGGCAGGTACAACACCGAGTTGCCGAGCTGGCGCCGGCGCTCCCACGCAAAATAGGGCTTGGCCGGATCGATATCGATCGGTTTGAGCAAGAGCACGTCGGCGTCGAGCCACAGCCCGGCGCGCTCGGCCATCAGCCGCATGCGGAAGAAATCGCTGAACTGCAGGATGGTCCAGTCGCGCCAGCTACCGTCCGGTTCGGGCGGGCGCAACCGTTCAGAAAAGGAGTGCGGCAGGATCGCTTCTGCTTCAGCATTGCTGACGCCGTCGGGCAGGCCGGGCAAGGGATCGAAACTGTAGACGGTGACCCTGTGGCCGGCGGCGACCTGCGACCGGAGGCAGGTCAGCCGCAACCCGTCGAGCCGGCCGTGCCAGAAGGTGACGACGTCAGGCCGCATTCGCGTCGCCTCCGCACATATGAAAAGAGCCCCGATTTGGTCGGGGCTCTCCTAGCACAATCACGCCCAGGCGCGCTCTTTCTTCAGCTTCGCCTCGTAGTCGTCGATCGACGACTTCTTTTCCATGGTCAGGCCAATGTCGTCGAGGCCGTTCATCAGGCAGTGCTTGCGGAACGGATCGATCTCGAACTTCACCTTGCCGCCGTCGGGACCGCGGATCTCCTGGTTGGCGAGATCGATGGTCAACGTGGCGTTGGCACCGCGCTCGGCGTCGTCGAACAGCTTGTCGAGGTCTTCCTGCGAAACGCGGATCGGCAGGATGCCGTTCTTGAAGCAGTTGTTGTAGAAGATGTCGCCGAACGAGGTCGAGATCACGCAGCGGATGCCGAAATCCAGCAGCGCCCACGGCGCGTGCTCGCGGCTCGAGCCGCAGCCGAAATTGTCGCCGGCGACCAGCACCTTGGCGTTGCGATAGGCCGGCTGGTTGAGCACGAAGTCCGGATTCTCGCTGCCGTCGTCCTTGTAGCGCTGTTCCGAGAAAAGGCCCTTGCCAAGGCCGGTGCGCTTGATGGTCTTCAGGTACTGCTTCGGAATGATCATGTCGGTGTCGACATTGATGATCTTCAGGGGGGCAGCTACGCCTTCCAATGTGGTGAACTTTTCCATCGATCGCACTTCCCGGTTGAAAAGGTGGGACGGGCCGCTGATTTATCGCGAATATGGCCCCGGCAAAAGGCTAATTTGCGCATAGGCCGCCTGTTCTGGCGCGTTTCGGACAAACAGGCGGCCTGTCCGGGGGAAGCCCTAGCCCGCGTTGGCCTCGATCGCCTCCATATCGGCGTCCGAAAGTCCGAAATGGTGCCCGATCTCGTGGATCAGGACGTGGCGGATGATGTGGCCCAGCGTTTCCTCGTGCTCGGCCCAGTAGTCCAGGATAGGCCGGCGATAGAGCCAGATCATGTTGGGTAGGCGGGCGACGTCCTGATTGCTCTGCTGCGGCAGGCCGATCCCCTGGAACAGGCCGAGCAGGTCGAATTCGCTTTGCGCCTGCAACTCGTCCAGGACTTCGTCGGTCGGAAAGTCGTCGACGCGGATGATCACGCCCTGGCACAGGGTTCGAAACGTCTTTGGCAGGCGCTCGAACACTTCATGCGCCATGGCTTCCATCTCGGCGAGCGAGGGGGCTTTTGCTTCGGTCCACATCAGGACGTATTTAGCGTGTGTTATGTCCCAGCGCATAATGGTTTTGCGGAGTTGACCTCGGCGCTCCAATCGGAGACCGTGCGGGCGCTATCAGGCTTGGGTGGGCTTAAGATGAAACGGATTGTGACGGTTGCAATTTGGGCTGTTTTTGCGGGGCTCCTGCTGCCGGGTGCGGTAGCGCAGGCCCAGACGGCAGCGCCGGAACTGCGGATCGCACAGGCACCGCAGCCGGTTGTCACGGATGTATCCGCCCAGCGCCGCCGTCCGTCGCGGCGCGTGCCGATCTATCGGCAGGAGGAATGGGCGCCCGACGTCTGGCCGCGCTACAACCCCGGCCCCAATGCCGTTCGCGACTGCACCGCGCATTACGTGCAGGAGTACCGGCCGAGCGGCACGGTGATCACTCCGCGCATGAACTGCTACTGGCGGCGCGGCTGAACGCTTCCATTTGTCGTTGATGCGTTGTCCGTCGCGATCGCCGTGAATCCATCACGGTGATAGGCGCGTTATCTGCGCGCGCAGATCACAGCGAAAGCAGCGGCATCCGTTCATCTTCGTGGCGCATTCATTCAGCGGCTATTCAAGTCGCGGGCGCCAGATTGCGTGCAGCGTTGCGGCGAGCAATTCGACGCAGACGTGGTACCCGATCCAAGGAGAGGATTTATGCAGTTCACGAAAATGCTGGGACTTGCGGCCGTTGGCGCATTGCTTGCGTTCGCTGCGCCAGTCGAACGCGCCAATGCGCTGTCGCTCAGCAATCCCGGTGGCGCCGCCGCGGTTCAGGAGGACGCCAGGCTGGCGACGACGGAAGTTCATTGGCGGCACCATCGCCACCACCATCATTATCGGTGGCACCGCTGGCATCATCGCTACCACCACCATCATCACCATCATCGCCACTGGCATCGCTGGTAAGTGCGACAGCCAGACGCAGCGACCGAGCAGGCCCGTTCATATGCGGGCCTGTTTCGATTGGAGCCGTCGCCTTGAAACCGGCGAGATTTCTGCCCGATGTCTTTGACATCGAGATTGGCAGGGAGAAGTCCGTCATGAAGAGCTTGATCGGGGCAGCCTCTGTCGCTGCGCTCGTGGTTGCCGCACCGGCAGCGATCAATCCGGCCGCCGCGGCGCCACAGACGAAACTGCAGAGTGCCGGCACTTCCGGTGCCACGGATTTCAGCGCACACCGCTATGTCAGGCGCTCCCATCGGCACTATGGCTATCATCGTTCGCACTACTACCGGCCTTATTATTACGCACGGCCGGTCTACTATCGGCCATATCCCTATGACACACCGGCGCCGTTCACCTTCGGCATCGGGTTTGGACCGCTCTGGTGGTGAGACATCGCAGCTGAAGGTCTGCGATGCGTTGATCATAATGCACAGCGCATTCATGGCGCGTTCACGTGGCTGTCTCTAACGTCACGTTGGGAGCGACCGCAAAGGGATGCGACGGGGCCAACCGCAGTGCGGCGCAAGGCGCCGTCGCCGGTTAGGGAGGATTCACCCATGTCGATATCGGATCCCGGACGCGGCCTTGTCCGCCGTCTGGGCGTTACGGCTGCGGCGGTGTTCGCGCTCGCAGCGGCATCACAACAGCGCGCCGAGGCGCTTTCGCTTGCGAGCCCGGGCACGGCGCAGTCAGCGAAATATGCAACCGATGGACTGGCTACCCAGGTTCAACACCGCGGTGGGATGGGCGGCGGCGGTTTCCGTGGCGGTGGCGGTGGCGGCGGTGGCTTCCGCGGCGGCGGTGGCGGCGGCGGTTTCCATGGCGGTGGCTTCCGCGGCGGCGGTGCGGCATTTCATGGCGGCGGCTTCCGCGGTGGCGGCGCGGCCTTTCACGGCGGTGGGTTCCGAGGTGGTGGGGTGGCGATCCACCGTGGAGGTTTTCGTGCGGCGCCCGTCTTCCATGGCGGCGGACATCGCTTCGTACATCGTCACGCGTTCCACCGGCCTCACGTCTTCCATCGGCCACACTTCGGCCACCGGCGCTTCTTCCATCGTCGATTCTACTATGCGCCGGCCTACTATTCGTACTACTCGTACTACCCGGCCTACTATTATCCCCGCCGTTGCCGCGTGATCTGGACCTATTACGGACCGCGCAGGATCTGCAGACCTTGGTATCGGCCCTACTGGCACGCCCGCTACTACGGTTATTGGTGAGAGCAGAAGCGAAACAGGCGCCCCAATCGGGCGCCTGTTTTCTCGGGGCAGGGAATGTTGCGGACTACCAGTCCTTACCTTCCCAAGGCTTGATCTTCCACGGAGTGAGCTTCTCCATCCGCCATTGCTGCCAGTGTTCCGGCGGCCAGTGACTGAGGCGGGAGGCTTCCTTGGTGGCGACGGGCTGCAGGTCGACGATGCGCGACGTCATCCGGCGTCGCGCCTGCCGCGTCGCCTCGCTGATCATATCGACAAATTCAGGCTTGTCCGTCACGGCCAAAGTCCCTCGCGAAAACTCCTTCGCAAGGGACCAGTGTGCGCTCTGCCTGTTAACGCAGCGTTGCGGGAACGCCTCGCAATCTAGACAAAGAAAGTGTTAACGCCAGTCCCGGACGTCGACGAAATGCCCGGCGATCGCGGCTGCCGCGGCCATCGCCGGCGACACCAGATGGGTGCGGCCCTTAAAGCCCTGGCGACCCTCGAAATTGCGGTTCGAGGTCGAAGCGCAGCGCTCTTCCGGCGCCAGCTTGTCGGGGTTCATCGCAAGGCACATCGAGCAGCCGGGCTCGCGCCATTCGAAGCCGGCCTTGATGAAGATCTTGTCGAGGCCTTCGGCTTCCGCCTGCTCCTTCACGATGCCGGAGCCCGGCACGATCATCGCATTGACGTGGGCATTTACCGTCTTGCCCTCGGCGATCTTCGCCGCTGCGCGCAGGTCCTCGATACGGCCGTTGGTGCAGGAGCCGATGAAGACGCGATCGAGCTTGATGTCGGTGATCTTCGTCCCCGCCGTCAGGCCCATATATTTCAGCGCGCGATGTTTTGAGAGCCGCTTGGCCTCGTCCTCGATCTTGTCAGGATCGGGCACGAAGCCCGAGATCGACACCACATCCTCGGGCGAGGTGCCCCAGGTCACGATCGGCGGCAGCTTCGCCGCGTCCAGTCGGATCTCGTGGTCGAAATGCGCGCCTTCATCCGAGCGCAGCTTTTCCCAGTAGCGCATCGCGGCGTCCCAGTCGGCGCCCTTCGGCGACTTCGGGCGTCCCTTGAGAAATTCGAACGCCTTTTCATCCGGCGCGACCAGGCCGGCGCGGGCGCCGCCTTCGATCGACATGTTGCAGACCGTCATGCGGCCTTCCATCGTCAGCGCGCGAATGGCGTCGCCGGCATATTCCAGCACGTAGCCGGTGCCGCCGGCGGTGCCGATCTCGCCGATGATGGCGAGGATGATGTCCTTGCCGGTGACGCCGTCGGGCAATTTGCCGTCGACCACCGCGCGCATGTTCTTCGCCTTCTTCTGGATCAGCGTCTGCGTCGCCAGCACGTGCTCGACTTCAGACGTGCCGATGCCGTGCGCCAGCGCGCCGAACGCGCCATGGGTGGAGGTGTGGCTGTCACCGCAGACGATGGTGGTGCCGGGCAGCGTAAAGCCCTGCTCGGGGCCGATCACGTGCACGATGCCCTGGCGCTTGTCGAACTCGTCGTAGTATTCGACGCCGAACTCCTTGGCATTCTCGGCCAGCGCCTTGATCTGCTCGATGCTTTCAGGATCGGGATTGGGCTTGGTGCGGTCAGTGGTCGGAACGTTGTGATCGACGACGGCCAGCGTCTTCTCCGGCGCGCGCACCTTGCGGCCGGAGGCGCGCAAGCCTTCGAACGCCTGCGGCGAGGTCACCTCGTGCACCAGATGGCGGTCGATATAGAGCAGGCAGGTGCCGTCTTCGGCTTCGTGCACCAGATGGTCGTTCCAGATCTTGTCATACAGCGTGGTCGGTTTGGACATGAGCGTAAGCTCCAAAGGAAATTCTGTGTGAGCGGTTGAGCGCGGAACGCGCGCCAGCAATGGACGTCAGCGCAGCATCAAGCTGCGCGCGTAAGCTCTGACGTCGCCGAAGTCGCGAACCGTCCGAAGAACCGGCCGGGCAGGCGCGAGCGATCGTCGATGACGATCCTTCTGATGGAGCCGAAGGCGGCGCTGGTGCGATCTAGAACCATTCTGAATTTCTAACACAGGCTCCTCGGCCGCCACAATCAATCGATGCGGCAGGGGGCATTGCCTAGATAGGCATAGCGCAACAAAAAAGCGCGGGGTTTTTGCCCCGCGCTTTTGTCACATCCCGTTTCGGGAAAAATTACTCGCCGACGGCAGCGGCGCGGTCCTGCTTCTCGACGATGCGGGCCGACTTGCCGCGCAGGTTGCGCAGGTAATACAGCTTGGCGCGACGCACCTTGCCGCGGCGCACCACCTTGATCGAGTCGATCATCGGCGACATCACCGGGAACACGCGCTCGACGCCTTCGCCGTAGGAAATCTTGCGGACGGTGAAGCTCTCGTTGAGCCCGCCGCCGGAACGGCCGATGCAGACGCCTTCATAGGCCTGCACGCGGGTGCGCTCGCCTTCGACCACCTTGACGTTGACGATCACGGTGTCGCCGGGGCCGAATTCCGGAATCGACTTGGTTGCCGACAGTTTTTCGAATTGCTCTTTTTCGAGCTGTTGAATGAGGTTCATTGAAATCTCCATCGGCGGCGCGCCCGGCAGCGGGCTGCGCGACGTCCATCTATCCTGTAGCGCGTATTCCGCAAAAGTGGACACCGGTTTTGCGAAAAGAATACGCGCACTTCTAACGAGTTAGCGCATTTCCGGACGGCAAACCGGATTCCACTTTGCCTGAAAATGCGCGTGCGCGGATTTGGCGCTCGTATAAGGCATCGGGCCGCGCTTGTCACCCGTCTGTCTTGTTTTTTGTGGCTTTTTGGCCGGGCTTGGCAGCCCACAGGTCCGGCCGCCGCGCCCGGGTCAGGGCCTCGGCCTGGGCCCTTCGCCAGGCCGCCACCTTGGCATGGTCGCCCGAGATCAGGATTTCGGGGATACCGCGGCCCTCGAACTCTTGCGGGCGGGTAAACTGGGGGTATTCCAGTAGTCCGTCGGAAAAACTTTCGTCCTCGCCCGAGGCCTGCTTGCCCATCACCCCCGGCAAAAGCCTCACACAGGCGTCGATCAGAGCCATTGCGGCGATTTCGCCACCCGACAGCACGTAGTCGCCGATCGAGACCTCTTCGAGGTTCCGCGCCTCGATCACCCGCTGGTCGACCCCCTCGAACCGGCCGCAGACGATCAGGGGCCCCGGCCCGAGGGCGAGTTCCTTGACCCGCGACTGGGTCAATGGCCGACCCCGCGGGCTCATCAGGAGGTGCGGCCGATCCTGACCGGCATCGGCGGTATCGATCGCAGCCGCCAGCACGTCGGCGCGGAGCACCATGCCGGGCCCGCCGCCGGCCGGGGTGTCATCGACGCTGCGGTGGCGGTCGGTGGCTGAATCGCGGATATCACGCGCCTCCAGCGACCACAGCCCGGACGCCAGCGCCTTGCCCGCCAGGCTGACGCCGAGCGGTCCGGGAAACATGTCCGGGAATAAGGTGAGAACCGTGGCGCGCCAGGTCATATCAAACCCATCACGTGAGCGTCGGGGCTTCGTCGCCTTCGATTTCCTGCGGCAGCTCGATCACAACGCGGCCGCCGGCGAGATCGACCGTCGGCACGACCGCATTGGTGAAAGGCAATAGCATGGTGGCGCCCCGCGGCGGCGCAATCTCGATGATGTCGCCGGCGCCGAAATTGTGGATCGCAACGACACGGCCGAGCGAATCGTTGGCAGCGTTGACCGCCGCAAGTCCGATCAGATCGGCGTGGTAATATTCGTCCTCGTCGGTCTCGGGCAATTTGTCGCGCGCGACATAGAGCTCGATGCCGTTGAGCCGTTCGGCGTCCTCGCGGGTGGCGATGCCCTTGAACGTCGCCACCAGGTGGTCCCTGGCCTCGCGGACATGCGTCACCTCGAACTGGCGCGCGCCGTCGCTGGTCATCAGCGGGCCGTATTGCTTTACGGCCAGCGGATCTTCGGTGAATGTCCACAGTTTTACCGCGCCGCGCACGCCATGCGCGGCGCCGATCCGGGCGACGCAAATCGGTGTTTTCACCGTCGTGCGCCGCTACGTTTTACGCCTTCGCGGCGGCTTCGGCGGCCTTGCGCTCCTTGCGCGGCACGGCCTTTTCCGGGTTGTTGCGCGCGGCGCGCTTGACGATGCCGGCGGCATCGAGGAAGCGGGTCACGCGGTCCGACGGCTGCGCGCCCTTGGCGAGCCAGGACTTCACCTTGTCCATGTCGAGCTTCAGGCGCGACTCATTGTCCTTCGGCAGCAGCGGATTGAAATGGCCGAGACGCTCGATGAAGCGGCCGTCGCGGGGAAAGCGCGAGTCGGCAACAACGACGTGATAGACCGGACGCTTCTTGGTGCCCGCGCGAGCGAGGCGGATAACGACTGACATTTAGTTCTCCTGAGTGTGGGTTAATTGAAAGTCTGTTGGTTGTTAGTCGTCATTGCGAGCAGCCAACTGGTCGCATGACGGGTGTCCTCACTTCTTCTTCCCCGGAAAACCGCCGAGGCCCGGCAGCGTGGGCTTGCCGCTGAGGCCGGTAAGCCCCGGCACATTCGGCAATCCCTGACGCAGGCCGACCGGAAGATCCTTTGGCAAATTTGGCAGGCCGCCGCCCGCGCCGCCCTGCATCTTGTCGGCCAGCGCCTTCATCTCTTCCGGCGAAGGCGGCTTCATGCCGCCGCCAAAACCCATCGCCTGGGCGATGCCGGCGAGCGGGCCGCGCTTGCCCGAACCCATCGCCTTCATCATGTCGGCCATGTTCCGGTGCATCTTCAGGAGCTTGTTGACCTGCTCGACATTCTGGCCGGCGCCGGCGGCGATACGCTTCTTGCGGCTGGCTTTAAGAATGTCGGGGTTCTTGCGCTCGGCACGCGTCATCGAATCGATGATCGCGACCTGACGCTTGAGGATCTTGTCGTCGATCCCGGCGGCCGCGATCTGGTTCTTCATCTTGGCGATGCCGGGCATCATGCCCATCAGCCCACTGATGCCGCCCATGTTCGCCATCTGCAACAGTTGCTCGCGCATGTCGTTGAGGTCGAACTGACCCTTGCGCATGCGCTCGGCGGTGCGCGCGGCTTTCTCGGCGTCGATATTGGCGGCGGCGCGCTCGACCAGCGACACCACATCGCCCATGCCGAGAATGCGGCCGGCGATACGGCTGGGGTGAAAATCCTCCAGCGCGTCGGTCTTTTCGCCGGTGCCGATCAGCTTGATCGGCTTGCCGGTCACCGCGCGCATCGACAGCGCCGCACCGCCGCGGCCGTCGCCGTCGACGCGCGTCAGCACGATGCCGGTGAGGCCGACGCGCTGATCGAACGAGCGCGCGAGGTTGACCGCGTCCTGGCCGGTCAAGGAGTCCGCGACCAGCAGCACTTCGTGCGGACTGGCGGTGGCTTTGATCTCGGCCGCCTCGCTCATCATCTCTTCGTCGAGCGTGGTGCGGCCGGCGGTGTCGAGCAGCACGACGTCGTAGCCGCCGAGTTTGCCGGCTTCGAGCGCCCGTTTTGCAATTTGCGCCGGCTTCTGGCCGGCGACGATCGGCAGCGTCGGGATGTCGAGGTCGCGCCCCAGCACGGCCAATTGCTCCATTGCCGCGGGGCGATAGATGTCGAGCGAGGCCATCAGCACCTTGCGCTTGTCGCGCTGGGTCATGCGGCGGGCGAGTTTGGCTGTCGTCGTGGTCTTGCCGGAACCCTGCAGGCCGACCATCATGATCGCGACCGGCGGTACCGCATTGAGGTCGATGGTCTGGCCATCAGCGCCAAGCGTGGCGACAAGTTCGTCATGGACGATCTTGACCACCATCTGGCCGGGCGTGACCGATTTGACCACGGTGGCGCCGACCGCCTGTTCACGAACGCGGTCGATAAAACTCCTGACGACGTCGAGCGAGACGTCGGCCTCCAGCAGCGCGCGGCGCACCTCGCGCATCGCGGCATCGACGTCCTTTTCGGTCAGCGCACCGCGCCCCGTCAGACGATCGAGTATCCCGCCAAGCCTTTCCGACAGATTGTCGAACAATGCCGTTGTCCTTTGTGCCCTTGCAGGCGCTGCCTCAACTCGTCATCGTCGCCAGGACGATATTCCAAACACTTTCGCGCCCGAGGGCGCATCGCGCTGTCGGGCGTTGGCCTCCGGTCTCATGGGCCGGGCGGCGGGTCGAAAAGATAAGTCTTTCCGAGAAAGTGCGCGGGTTAAACGCCCGGAAGCAGCGAAAGTCAAGGAGAAACTAGGGCGTAATGCCCTGGTGGCCTAGCCGTAAACCTCTGAATTATATACATTTTCGTTCAGGGCGACTGGTGAAGCGCGCGTCGTTTTTATCGCAGGTTCCAAGTTGAGCCATGACACGCCATATAACACCCCATGTCTCCTGTTCTCTCCCGCCTGTCGTGATGCCCATTACCCGCCGCCGCGTCTTTGCATTGCTCGCCGGGGCCGCCACGGCCGTCGGCCTGCCGTCTGTCTGGATCAGCAATATGAAAACCTATGAAGGTCCCGCCTCCGATCATTTCGACGGCATGCGCTTCTTCGATCCCGACGGCGTGCCGCCGAAATCATTGGCGGAGGTGCTGCGCTGGCAGTTTGGCAGCGACCGCAAGCGCGCAAGTTGGCCGGACTGGGTGCCGAACGCGCACAGCGATACGCCGCCGCCGCGCGTTTCCGGCGATAAGGTGCGGCTGTCCTTTGTCGGCCATGTCTCCTGGCTGATCCAGACGCGGGACCTCAACATTCTCGTCGATCCCGTGTGGTCGTTGCGGGCGTCGCCCCTCACCTTCGCCGGGCCGAAACGGCACAACGATCCCGGCATCGCCTTCGACGCGCTGCCCAAGATCGACGTCGTGCTGGTCAGCCACGGCCATTACGACCATCTCGACATCGCGACACTGTCGAAGCTTACGGAAAAATTCTCGCCGCGCGTGATCACGCCGCTCGGCAACGACGTCACCATGCGCGATGCGGACAGTGCAATCAAAGTCGAGGGATTCGACTGGCAGGACCGTGTCGAGCTTGGCAACGGCATCGCGGTGACGCTGGTGCCGACGCGGCACTGGTCGGCGCGCGGCCTGTTCGACCGCAACAAGGCGCTATGGGCGAGTTTTGTGCTGGAGACGCCGGCAGGAAAACTCTACATCGTCTGCGATTCCGGCTATGGCGAGGGCAAGCACTTTCGTCGCGTCGCCGAGAAGCACGGGCCGCTGCGGCTGGCGATCTTGCCGATCGGCGCCTATGAGCCGCGCTGGTTCATGAAGGACCAGCACATGAATCCGTCAGACGCCGTGAAGGCATTGGCCGATTGCGGCGCCGAGACCGCGCTCGCGCATCACCACGGCACGTTCCAACTCACGGATGAGGCTATCGACGCACCAGTGAATGCATTGGCCGACGCGCTCAAGGAAGCGAAGATTCCACCGGAGCGGTTCGCGGCGCTGAAGCCGGGGCAGGTGGTGGAGATCTAACCTCTCGTCGTCCCTGCGAACGCAGGGACCCATACTCACCGTTGCTGATGATTGAAAAAGGCTGGAGCTCCAGCTCGGCATAACCACATCTCCGTGTGGTTATGGGTCCCTGCGTTCGCAGGGACGATAGCGACTACTCCTTCGCCTTGATCGCCCAAGACACGTTCACCGTCACCGACAGCGTCTCTTCGCCTTGCGCCACTGGGGCGCCCGCGGCCATCGGGGCTGCAACCTTGCCGCGGAATAGCGGGCCGGGCGGTCCGCCTTCCTCGACACTGATCGGTTCACCAAGCGCGACGCCGACAGCCTTGGCGTAGATCTCGGCCTTGCGGCGCGCATCCGCAATCGCCTTCTCGCGAGCCTCGTCCAGATGTTTCGAGGCCTGCGTTACCGTGAAGCTGATGCCGCCGATATCGTTGGCGCCGGCGCTGACCAGCACGTCGATCACGTTCGCAACCTTGGTGACATCGCGGATCTTGACCGTGACGCGGTTGCTGGCGCGGAAGCTCACGATGCCTGCCGTGCGCTCAGCGGTTCTGGGCGACGTGGCAAACTGCGGCTGCAGCGACAGCCGCGAGGTCTGGTAGTCCTTTTCCTCGATGCCGGCGCCCTTCAGCGCCAGCAGCACCTTGCCCATCGCAGCGTTATTGGCATCCGACGCCTCCCGCGCCGTCTTGGCGTCGGACGTCACGCCGCCGTCGATCTGCGCCTGATCGGGCGCCACTGACACATTCGCTTCGCCGGTCACGGAAATCGCGGGCGGCGGCGCCGTCTGCGCCAATGCGGGTGCGGCAAGCCACGCGGCGGTTACGGCGGCAAGGGCGAGCGCATGCTTCACGCCCATCACCTCAGCGGCACATAGACGTTGATCACCAGCTTGTCCTCCGCCGTCTTCAGCGGATTGGTGATGTATTCCTCGATGAAGGTGTCCTTGGCTTCCAGCTTCTTGTCGTCGAGATGGTTGGTGATCGCCTCGTAGGTGTTGTCCATGTTGTCGTAGGAACCGCGATGGACGAATTTCAGCGCCTTGCCCTCGGGCGACTTGCCCATGCTCATGTCCTTGGTCAGGTTCTTGACGTCCTGATCGACGGGAATCTGCGCCAGGAACGTAAAGCCGGTATCGTCGGTCGAGGTGTAGACGATCATCGAATTGCCCGTGGCCTTGATGCCCTGCTTGTCGAGCAGGGCGGTCAGCGCCTTGAACGAATCGATCAGGGTGTCGAACGCCGAATCCCAATTGGCGGTGCCCTTCATCACCACGACCTTCTTGGGCTCGAGGGTAAATTCCTCGCCAAAGGGGTCGGCGGTCTGGACGTTGGCGGCGGGAGGGGGCGGCGCGGGCGTGGGGGCCTTCTCTGCGGTCGGCGCATCTGCCGGGGACTTGGTTTCGGCCGGCGGCGGGACCGGCACGGCTGACGGTGCCGGGCTGGGCACAGCCGACGGACTTGCGGTCGGCGAGGCAGATGGCGCCGGCGATTGCGCCAACGTGGCCCCGCCAAATGCAACCATGGAGAGCGCGACTGCGGCCGCACGGAAAGTGCTTGTAAGCTTCATTTCAGGTATTCTCCATCCACCCCACCTGGCGGCGGCATGTCCCCGGTCCGCGTCCGCCAGAATGGTGCCATTTCCTAACACGCAAGGGCCGCATTCGTCCCATGACAGATGCGTCATATGCCCCCGCGCACTAGGCAATGCGGCAATATTCGCCATATAAGACAGGCATAAATTGGGAAATTCCATGAGCGCGCTGGCCAACCACGCATTTGCCAAGATGAACGGTATCGGCAACGAAATCGTCGTCGTGGACCTGCGCGATTCCAAGGCTGGTTCGAAGGCCGTCGTGACGCCGGAAGACGCCCGCGCCGTGGCCTCGCCCGCGGGCGTGCCATATGACCAGTTGATGGTATTACAGCCGCCGCGGCTGCAGGGCACCGAGGCGTTCATCCGCATCTACAACAATGACGGCTCGGAAGCCGGTGCCTGCGGCAACGGCATGCGCTGCGTGGTGCGCCGCCTGTTCGAGAAGACCGGCCAGACCGCGGTGACTTTCGAGACCCGCGCCGGGCTATTGAACTGCTGGCAGGGCCCGGCGCCCGATCTCTACACGGTCGACATGGGTGCGCCGAAGTTCGGGTGGCAGGATATTCCGCTGGCCGAGGAGTTTCGCGACACCCGCTACATCGAGCTGCAGGTCGGCCCGATCGATGCGCCGGTGCTGCATTCGCCGTCGGTGGTCTCGATGGGCAATCCGCACGCGATCTTCTGGGTCGACGACGTCAACGCCTACGATCTCGAACGCTTCGGGCCGCTGCTGGAAAATCATCCGATCTTTCCAGAGCGCGCCAATATCACGCTCGCCCATATCGTCGATCGTGACCACATCACGATCCGCACCTGGGAGCGGGGCGCCGGATTGACCAGGGCCTGCGGCTCGGCGGCTTGCGCCACTGCGGTCGCCGCCGCCCGGCTGAAGCGCGCCAATCGCGCGGTCGAGATCGCGTTGCCCGGCGGCAAGTTGTCGATCGAATGGCGCGAGCGCGACGACCATGTGCTGATGACGGGGACGGCCGATTTCGAATATGAAGGCCGCTTCGATCCGGCGCTGTTCGCCAGCGTCGCCTGAGAACAATGAGCGTCGACGTCCTCACGTTTGGCTGCCGTCTCAACGCGTTCGAATCCGAAGTGATCGCGCGCGAGGCGGAGCGCGCGGGCCTTTCCGATACCGTCGTTATCAATAGCTGCGCGGTCACCAACGAGGCGGTGGCGCAGGCGCGGCAGTCGATCCGCCGGCTGAAGCGCGAGCGGCCGGATGTGCGCATTGTCGTCACCGGTTGCGCGGCGCAGACGCAAGCCGAAATGTTTGCCGAAATGGCCGAGGTCGATCGCGTCGTCGGCAATGACGAGAAGATGCGCGGTGAAGCCTGGCGCGATGCGCGCACGGCGCTCGATAGAGGGTTTGGTATCGAGGCAAGCGAGAAGATCGCGGTCGCCGATATCATGGCGGTGAAGGAGATGGCGCCGCACCTGCTTGACGGTTTCAAGGCCGGCCTGCCGCGCGTGTTCGTGCAGGTGCAGAACGGCTGCGATCACCGCTGCACGTTCTGCATTATTCCCTATGGCCGCGGTAATTCACGCTCCGTTCCGATGGGCGCGGTGGTGGACCAGGTGCGTGCATTGGTCGAGCGCGGCCACGCCGAAATCGTGCTGACTGGCGTCGATCTGACGAGCTACGGCGCTGATCTCCCGGGCGCGCCGAAGCTCGGGCAACTGACAAAACAAATCCTGCGGCATGTGCCGGAACTGAAGCGTCTGCGGATTTCGTCGATCGACTCCATCGAGGCGGACCGTGACCTGCTCGATGTCATTGCCGGCGACGAACGGCTGATGCCGCATCTGCACCTGTCGCTGCAATCCGGCGACGATCTGATCCTGAAGCGGATGAAGCGGCGGCATTCGCGGCAAGACGCGATCGAATTCTGCGCGCAGGTGCGGCGGTTGCGTCCGGACATCACCTTTGGTGCCGACATAATCGCGGGCTTTCCGACCGAGACGGAGGACATGTTCGCTCGCTCGCAGGACCTCGTGGATGAGTGCGATCTGACTTTCCTGCACGTGTTTCCCTACTCGAAGCGACCTGGCACGCCGGCCGCGCGAATGCCGCAAGTGGCGGGCGGCGAGATCAAGACGCGTGCGAAGCGATTGCGGGCAACCGGCGAGGCGGCGCTGCAAAGGCGGCTGACATCGGAGATTGGTTCAACGCGTCAGGTGCTGATCGAGAGCGCGACGCAGGGGCGGACTGAACATTTTCTGCCGGTCGCAATATCGGACGAAACGTCTGGCGCGGTGATGCCGCTTGCGATCAAGGGCCATGACGGCGCGCGGCTGACGGTGTGAGAAAAGTCTCAGCCGTCATTGCGAGGAGCGCAGCGACGAAGCAATCCATAGCGCCGCATGCTGTGAAATGGATTGCTTCGCTTCGCTCGCAATGACGGTTGGCTGGCTCACTCCCCATTCCACCCGCATTTTCGCAGCCGCTCCCGCATATGCTCTGGCGCCGGCGCTGTCACGCGTACTGGCTCCTTGTTCTTCGAAATCGGAATCACGATCTCGCGGGAGTGCAGGTGCAGGATAGGCTCACCGAAGCGTGGGCCGTTGCCATAGATATTGTCGCCGACGATCGGCCAGCCCATCGCTGACGTGTGCACGCGCAGTTGATGGGTGCGGCCGGTGACCGGCTCCAGCGCCAGCCAGGCGAAGCCGTCGCCGCGGCCGCAGACCTTCCAGGTGGTGATGGCTTTCTGGCCTTCCGGGTCCGGCTTCTGCCACCAGCCGCGCTCGGCGTTGAGTCGGCCCAGCGGCATATCGATGGTGCCTTCATCTTCGGCAGGTCCGTCCTCCACGACGGCCCAATAGGTCTTTCCGACCTTGCCATGCTTGAACAATAGGCCGAGCGAGGCGGTGGCCTTGCGATGGCGTCCCAGCGCCAGACAGCCTGATGTATCCTTGTCGAGCCGGTGGGCCAGCACCGGCGGCCGCGGCAGGCCGAATCGCAGGCCATCGAAGGACGCCTCCAGATTGGCCCCGCCCTTGGGGCCGCGATGCACCGGCAGGCCGGCAGGCTTGTCAATGACCAGCATCAGCCCGTCGCGATGGAGCACGCGGGCCTGAATTTCATCTGCCGTTAGCCCTGGAACATCAAAGGATGTCCCGGGAACTTCGATGGATCTGTTGTGACTTCCGCTCATGGCGCGAAACCGCTAACACGTCCCCGACATGAGCGATACCACTCCCGGAACTCCAAAACAGAGCTGGTGGCGGCGGCTTTCGAGCGGCCTGAAGCGCACTTCCAGCGCGCTCGGTACGGCCGTTGCCGATCTCGTCATCAAGCGCAAGCTCGACCGCGCCATGCTCGACGATATCGAGGATGTGCTGCTGCGGGCCGATCTCGGCACGGCCGTCGCAGTCCGCATTGCCGACGCCGTCGGCGCCGGGCGCTATGACAAGGCGATTTCGGCCGATGAAGTGAAGACGGTCGTCGCGAGCGAAGTCGAGAAGGTGCTGACGCCGGTGGCCAAGCCGCTGGAGATTGACGCGGCGCAGAAGCCGTTCGTCATTCTTGTCGTCGGCGTCAATGGCTCCGGCAAGACCACCACCATCGGCAAGCTTGCCGCGAAATTGAGCGCGGAGGGCCGCAAGGTGATGATGGCGGCCGGCGACACCTTTCGCGCCGCGGCGATCGAGCAATTGAAGATCTGGGGCGAACGCACCAAATCGCCTGTCATTGCGGGTGCGCAGGGTTCGGATTCGGCTAGCCTTGCCTTCAACGCGCTGAGCGCGGCCAAGGAACAAAAAATCGACGTGCTGCTGGTCGATACGGCGGGTCGTTTGCAGAACAAGGCCGAGCTGATGAACGAGCTGGAAAAGGTCGTTCGCGTCATCAAGAAGGTCGACGCGTCAGCGCCGCATGCCGTGCTGCTCGTGCTCGATGCCACGGTGGGACAAAATGCGCTGTCGCAGGTCGAGGCGTTTCATCGTACCGCTGGCGTCACCGGTCTCGTGATGACGAAGCTCGACGGCACCGCGCGCGGCGGCATCCTGGTGGCGCTGGCGGAGAAATTCAAGCTTCCGGTGCACTTCATCGGCGTCGGTGAAGGCATCGACGATCTCGCGCCGTTCACCGCGCGGGATTTCGCCAACGCGATTGCAGGGATTGAAAGTTAGTATGGACAAGACCCAGCCGCATCCGATGTTCAAGCTCGCGACCGAACTCGGTCCGCTGATCGTGTTCTTTGTCGCCAACGCCAAGTTCAACCTGTTCGTCGCAACGGGCGCCTTCATGGTGGCGATCGTGGCGGCGATGATCGCCTCCTATGTGGTGGTGCGGCATGTGCCCGTCATGGCGATCGTCACCGCCGTCATCGTGCTGGTGTTCGGCACGCTGACGCTGGTGCTGCACGACGAGACCTTCATCAAGGTCAAGCCGACCATGGTCTACGGCCTGTTCGCGGCGATCCTTGGCGGCGGTCTTTTATTCGGCCGCTCGTTCATCGCGATCCTGTTCGATCAGGTGTTCAACCTGACGCCGAAGGGCTGGCGCATCCTGACCATGCGCTGGGCGTTGTTCTTTTTCGCCATGGCGCTGCTGAACGAATTCATCTGGCGCACGCAGTCGACCGACTTCTGGGTGAATTTCAAGGTGTTCGGCGCGATCCCGATCACGATGGTCTTTGCGATTTTCCAGATGCCGGTCATCAAGCGCTATCACCTGGAGCCGGCTTCGCTGGAGGCGAGCGAGGCGGAAGCGGGGGATGTGAGCAAGGGCTAGCAAATCGCGCCCCACACGTCATTGCGAGAAGCGAAGCGACGAAGCAATCCATACCGCGTCAACGGGACAATGGATTGCTTCGCGGAGCCTGTCATCGGGCGCGCATTCGCGCGACCCGTTGGCTCGCAATGACGAAAGGACAGATCGCGACCTCCCCGCTTGCGGCGGTGGGAGAGAAGTTCTCAGCTCTTCTGCTTGGCGATGATCTTGTCCTTGATCTTGTCGTAGGTCGCCTGCGGGAGAATGCTCTTGTTCACGAGATCATCCTTGCCCTTGTACGGACGCCCGGCGATGATTTTTGCCGAATAGGCCTTGCCGACGCCCGGCAGCGCGTCGAGCTGGTCGGCGGTCGCGGAGTTGATGTCCAGCAGCTCGGCCTTGGCTTCCTTTGGCGCGGGCGCCATCTTCGACTCGGACGCTTTCGGCGCGGGAGCCATCTTGCTTTCGGACTTGGCCGCGGGCTGCGTGCTCTGGGCCATCGACGGCGTTGCCGTCATAAGGCCGAGCGTGAGCGCGGTGGCGAGAAGAGAAGCGAGCGTGAAATGACGCATTGGGTGTCCCTCCAAGGACGGTTCAAGTAACACCCCAAAGCTAGCTGCGAATTCATGGCGGCGCCATGGCTGGCAAATGAACGGCAGATAAAACCGGAAGAATATTTGGAGTCGATTCCTGTTTCGAGATTCCGGGTTCGCATCTGCGATGCGCCCCCGGAATGGCGCAAGAGGTTAGCTCCCCGCCTTCAACGCCTTCTCGATCTCAACCTTCAACACACTGTCCAGATTGGCTCGCGTCACCGGCCCGACCAACTTGTAGCGGATGGTGCCGTCGCGGCCGACCACGAAGGTTTCCGGTACGCCGTAAACGCCCCATTCGATCGATGCCCGGCCGTTGCCGTCGGCGCCGACGGCGGCGAACGGATTGCCGTAACGGCCGAGGAAGCGGCGGGCGTTGTCGGGCGAATCCTTGTAGTTGATGCCGACGATCTGTATCCGCGTGTCCTTGGCCAGCGCGGTCAGCAGCGGCGCCTCGTCGTGGCAGGGCACGCACCACGAGGCCCAGACATTGACGACGGAGACCTTGCCCTTGAACACGGCAGGGTCGAGCCCCGGCACGGGAACGCCGTTATGAACCAGGCCCTCCAGCGCCGGCAGCGTGGTTTGCGGCGCCGGACGGCCGATCAGGGCAGATGGGATTTTTGAGGGATCGCCGCCGTAGAGCCGCAGCAGGAACAGTGCGGCGATGGCCATAAAGGCGATCAGCGGCAGCGCCACCACCCAGCGCCAGCGGCGTGGTTGATCCGATGCTGCGGGCGCGCTCATCGAATGTCCGTCGCCTGGCGGCCGGAGCGCCGGGTCACCCCAGAGGCATCGAGTTGGCGCAGGCGCTCCTTCTGATGACGATAATCGATGGCGATCCAGACGATGAGAAGCAGCACGACTGCCGCCACCAGCGTGTAGGACGTCACGATAAAGGATGCGTAGGGACCGAGCGACATCGCGTCACGCCGCCTGCTGGCTGGCTTGCATCATCTGCAAGCTGCGCACCCGCCGGCGCAGGATCTCGTTGCGCATCGCCGCCAGATGCAGCGTGACGAACAACAGCGAGAAGGCGACCGCCATCACCAGCAGCGGAATCAGGAACGCCTTGTCGAGCGACGTGCCGCCCATTCGCAGCACGGCCGCCGGTTGATGCAGCGTGTTCCACCAGTCGACCGAGAACTTGATGATCGGCAGGTTGATGGCGCCGACCAGCGTCAGGACAGCGGCGGCGCGTGCCGCCCGCGACGGATCGTCGACCGCGCGCCATAGCGCCATCAGCCCGAGATACATCAGGAACAGGATCAGGACCGAGGTCAGCCGCGCGTCCCATTCCCAATAGGTGCCCCACATCGGCCGGCCCCACAGCGAGCCGGTGACGAGCGCGAGAAAGGTGAATGCCGCGCCGATCGGGGCGGCGGCTTTGGCCGCGACGTCGGCGAGCGGATGCCGCCACACCAGCGTGCCCAGCGCGCTGAGGCTCATTACGCCCCAGACGAACATCGCCAGCCAGGCGTTGGGAACGTGGACGAACATGATCTTCACGGTGGCGCCCTGCTGGTAGTCATCGGGAGCCATCGCCGCCTGATAGAGACCGACCAGCAACAGGATCGCGGTGGCTCCCGCCAGCCATGGCAGCACGCGCGCTGTCAGCGACAGGAATTTGGTGGGGTTGGCGAGGTCGATCAGCGTCATGGCATCCTGATAGTCGTCAGCGGCGGGGCAGGCAATGCGGCTTTGTTTGTTTCAATTTGCCTCAGCGAGAGTTGATCGGCGTCAAGTCGCGGTCAGTCGAGCCCATGCCGGAGGCTGGCCGCGGCGGCGAACGGACCAACCACGAGGCTCACCAGCGACAGCGCGCACAGGATCGAAAACGGTGTTCCAAACGGCAGCGGGCCCGTAATCGCCGCCTGCGACGCCGCCACACCGAAGATCAGTACCGGGATCGACAGCGGCAGCACCAGCACCGCGAGCAACAGGCCGCCGCGGTGCAATGTCACGGCAAGCGCGGCGCCGATCATGCCCGTGAACGTCAGCGCCGGCGTTCCCACCAAAAGCGTCAGCGCCACGGCTGACGTCGCCGAGACGTCGAGATTGAGCAATAGCCCGAGTACGGGGGTTGCTACGATCAGCGGCACACCGGCGGCGAGCCAGTGGGCCAGCGCCTTCGCGGCGCAGGCCAGTTCCAATGGGGTGCGACCCATCACGATCAGGTCGAGCGAGCCGTCCTCATGGTCGGCCGTGAACAGGCGGTCGAGCGTGAGTAGGCTGGCAAGTAGCGCCCCGAGCCAGAGGATCGCGGGTCCGAGCCGCGTCAGCAGCGGCAGGTCGGGCCCGATCGCAAACGGCATCAGCACCGTGACGGTCAGGAAGAACAAGACACCGATCAGCGCGCCGCCGCCGACGCGGAGCGCGATTCTGATGTCCCGGCGAATCAATGCGGCGAGGGCGGTCATGTCGCACCCCCCATCCGCAGTTCCCGCGCCTCAATCCCGAGCGGCGTGTGCGTAGCCGCTACGATGATGCCGCCGCCGGCGAGATGGTCCCGCATCACGCCCACGAACAGAGCTTGCCCGGCGGTATCGAGCGCCGAGGTCGGCTCGTCCAGAAGCCAGACCGGCCGCCGCACCACCAAGAGGCGGGCGATCGACAGCCGCCGCCGCTGGCCGGCCGAGAGGAAGGCCGCCGGCAGATGCGTGGCGTGGCCGAGGCCCACGGCGGTGAGGCATTGGCCGACGTCGCCGACCTTGCCGCCCAGGAAATCGCGCCAGAATGAGAGGTTTTCGTGCACACTCAGCGCTGGCTTCAGCGCATCGCGATGGCCGAGATAGTGGGCCTGTTCCGGCAGCGTCAACTCGGCCTCGCCGCCTTCCAGCGCGAGCGATCCGCCCGCTGGCACCAGAAGACCCGCGATCAGGCGCAACAGCGAGGTCTTGCCGGAGCCGTTCGGCCCGACCACGGCCAGCACCTCGCCGGACGAGGCCTCGAAATCGAGGCCAGAGAACACCCCGCGGCCGCCCCTGATACAGTCGATTTGGCGCCCCGAGAGCCGCATTTCGCTTCGTCACAGCCCTCTGAAATTGATGGGTACCGAGTCAGAATTTGTGGGTACCGCATTGCTGCAGCACGTTTGTCGGTGTGGCGGCGCTTCTAGAAAGATTCTATAAGCCCGGAACTTGATGCAGCACACAATCGGCGGCTGCAAGCCATCAGGCCAAGCCTCACGCTGAAGGTGTTTAAATACCCTTGCTGGGTATAACTAGAATTTGGGATTTCCTGACATGACCTCGCTCGACAGCTTCAAATGCCGCAAGACCCTCAAGGTCGGCAGCAAGACCTACGTGTATTACAGCCTGCCCGCCGCCGAGAAGAACGGTCTGAAGGGAATTTCCAAGCTGCCCTATTCGATGAAGGTGCTGCTGGAAAACCTGCTGCGCAACGAGGACGACCGCACGGTCAAGAAGGAAGACATCGTTGCGGTGTCGAAGTGGCTCAGAAAGCGCAAGCTTGAGCATGAAGTGGCGTTCCGTCCGGCGCGCGTGCTGATGCAGGATTTCACCGGCGTGCCGGCGGTGGTCGATCTCGCCGCGATGCGCAACGCAATGCAGGCCCTCGGCGGCGATGCCGAGAAGATCAACCCGCTGGTGCCGGTCGATCTCGTCATCGACCACTCGGTGATCGTCAACTTCTTCGGTGACAACAAGGCGTTCGGCAAGAACGTCGTCGAGGAATACAAGCAGAACCAGGAACGCTATGAGTTTCTGAAGTGGGGCCAGAAGGCGTTTTCGAATTTCTCCGTGGTGCCGCCCGGCACCGGCATCTGCCACCAGGTCAATCTCGAATATCTCGCCCAGACGGTGTGGACCAAGAAGGAGAAGATGACGGTCGGCAAGAAGACCGGCACCTTCGAGGTCGCCTATCCGGATTCGCTTGTTGGCACCGACTCGCACACCACCATGGTCAACGGCCTCGCCGTGCTCGGCTGGGGTGTCGGCGGCATCGAGGCGGAGGCCTGCATGCTCGGCCAGCCGCTGTCGATGCTGCTGCCGGAAGTCGTCGGCTTCAAGCTGAAGGGCCAGCTCAAGGAAGGCGTCACCGCGACGGACCTCGTGCTGACCGTGACGCAGATGCTGCGCAAGCAGGGCGTGGTCGGCAAGTTCGTCGAGTTCTTCGGCCCCGGCCTCGACTATCTCTCGGTCGCGGACAAGGCGACCATCGGCAACATGGCGCCGGAATACGGCGCGACCTGCGGCTTCTTCCCGGTCGATGCCGCAACCATTGACTATCTCAAGACCTCCGGCCGCAAGGCTGATCGCGTCGCGCTGGTGGCCGCCTATGCCAAGGCGCAGGGCCTGTTCCGTACGGCGAAATCGGCCGATCCGGTGTTCACGGAAACGCTGACGCTCGATCTGAAGGATGTCGTGCCGTCGATGGCCGGACCGAAGCGTCCCGAAGGCCGCGTTGCGCTGCCCGCGGTTTCCACCGGCTTCGCCACCGCGCTCGCCGGCGAATACAAGAAACCTGATGGCGCCGAGAACCGCTATTCGGTCGAGAACCGCGACTTCGATCTCGGCCATGGTGACGTCGTGATCGCCGCGATCACCTCCTGCACCAACACCTCCAACCCGAGCGTGCTGATCGGCGCAGGCCTCTTGGCGCGCAATGCCGCCGCCAAGGGCCTGACGGCCAAGCCGTGGGTGAAGACGTCTCTTGCCCCGGGCAGCCAGGTGGTCGCGGAATATCTCGCCAATTCGGGTCTGCAGAAGGATCTCGACAAGGTCGGCTTCAACCTGGTTGGCTTCGGCTGCACCACCTGCATCGGCAATTCCGGTCCGCTGCCGGAGGAGATTTCGAAGTCGATCAACGACAACGGCATCGTTGCGGCGGCCGTGCTGTCGGGTAACCGTAACTTTGAAGGTCGCGTCTCGCCGGACGTGCAGGCGAACTATCTGGCCTCGCCGCCGCTGGTGGTGGCCTATGCGCTGGCCGGCACCGTGACCAAGGATCTTGCGGTCGAGCCGATCGGCACCGGCAAGGACGGCAAGCCGGTGTACCTGAAGGACATCTGGCCGACCACGAAGGAGATCAACGCCTTCATGAAGAAATTCGTGACAGCGACGATCTTCAAGAAGCGCTATGCCGACGTGTTCAAGGGCGACACCAACTGGCGCAAGATCAAGACCACCGACAGCGAGACCTATCGCTGGAACATGTCGTCGACCTATGTGCAGAACCCGCCCTACTTCGAGGGCATGAAGAAGCAGCCCGATCCCGTGGTCGACGTGGTCGACGCGCGGATTCTTGCGATGTTCGGCGACAAGATCACCACCGACCATATCTCGCCGGCCGGCTCGATCAAGCTGACCTCGCCGGCCGGAAAATTCCTCAGTGAGCACCAGGTGCGTCCCGCCGACTTCAACCAGTACGGCACGCGGCGCGGCAATCACGAGATCATGATGCGCGGCACCTTCGCCAACATCCGCATCAAGAACTTCATGCTGAAGGGCGCCGACGGGAATATTCCGGAAGGCGGACTAACCAAGCACTGGCCCGACGGCGAGCAGATGTCGATCTACGACGCGGCGATGAAATACCAGCAGGAGAGCGTGCCGCTGGTGGTGTTCGCCGGCGCCGAATACGGCAACGGCTCCTCGCGCGACTGGGCTGCGAAGGGCACCCGCCTGCTCGGCGTCCGCGCCGTGATCTGCCAGAGCTTCGAGCGCATCCATCGCTCCAACCTGGTCGGCATGGGCGTGTTGCCGCTCACCTTCGAGGACGGCACGTCGTGGACATCGCTCGGGCTGAAGGGCGACGAGACGGTGACGATCCGGGGGCTGCAGGGCGACCTCAAGCCGCGCCAGACGCTGACGGCCGAGATCGTATCCGGCGACGGTTCGCTGCAGCGCGTGCCGCTGCTGTGCCGCATCGATACCCTCGACGAGCTCGAGTACTACCGAAACGGCGGCATTCTGCATTATGTGCTGCGCAAACTCGCGGCTTAACGCGGATTCGTGATCAGTGCCTCACTTCGAAGTGAGTGGCGACAAGAAAGAAGGCGGCCTATGACAAGGCCGCTTTCGCGCGTCTGGGGCACGCTTTCAGGAGCTCAAATCATGCCCCGTATAAATACGGATCGAAAACACTACCGCCGGTTCGCAGCATGTCAGCGATGATGGCCTACAACATTTCGCGATGGTCCGGAGCGCTCGGCGTCTGTGCAATCATCGCGGTCATCCGCCCGGCTCATGCCGATCCGCGCGCCGTCGTTGAACTGTTCACCTCGCAGGGCTGTTCGTCGTGTCCGCCGGCCGACAAGATCGTCGGCGAACTGGCCAAGGATCCGTCGGTGATCGCGCTGAGCATGCCGGTCGACTACTGGGATTATCTCGGCTGGAAGGACACGCTGGCAGACTCGCGCTTCAGCGCGCGTCAGAAAGCCTATTCGCATGTGCGCGGCGATCGCAACCTCTACACGCCGCAGATGATCGTTAACGGCTCCGCACAAGTGATCGGCAGCGATCGCGCCGCCATCGAAGGCGCCATCAAGACGACCGGCAAGACCGAAGGCGTGATGTCGGTGCCAGTGACGATGACGTTGTCGGGCAAGCTGCTCAATGTCTCGGTCGATGCGAGCAAGGTGTCAACGCCGGGCCGCGGCGAAATCTGGCTCTGCTCCGTCTCGAAGGCGGTACCGATTTCGATCGGGCGCGGCGAGAACCGTGGCCAGCAGATCACCTACTACAACGTGGTGCGCAATCTGGTGAAGGTCGGCGACTGGAACGGAAGCTCGGGAAGCTGGACCGTTCCGCTGGAGAGTATTTCCCGCGACGGCGTCGACGGTGCGGTCGTCTATGTCCAGGACGGCAGTCGCGACAAGCCGGGCGCGATGCTCGGCGCCGCCTACACCGCGTTGCGCTGATTAACGCTGGCGCTTCCGTAGCCCGGATGGAGCGCAGCGCAATCCGGGACAGCTTTCTCCGCCAGTGATGATCCCCGGATTACGCTGCGCTCCATCCGGGCTACGATGCTGAAGATTTCAAACTGGGTGCTGTGCTGCAGCCGACGAAGCCAGAGTTGAGCGTGGCATCTACGACAGCCCGCCCACAAACGAAAAAGGACCAACTCTCGTTGGCCCAGTATCGGGATTAACTCCCTTCTGCGAACAGGCCCGATCCCGACGGCCCCGGGGGGCTGGGGGCTGAGGAATCCGGAACCGAAAGGACCGGGCCAACGCAGGATTGTTTTCTCGCAACCCAGCGGGGCAGGCGGTTGGCGGAAGTGGGGCAGCAATAAGATTCCGCTAACGATCCCGTGAATCCCCGGGGATCGGTATTTCCGTTATTTCGGCGGTTCCATGCGGTTTCCTCGCATTTCCAGCCCCCTTGCGGCTTTTCGCGGTTAGCGCGATCATGTCGGTCGGATGACAGGAGGCGCTCCATGAACCCGATATCGGAGGACACCGATCCAAGCGCGAGCCGCGCAGTGGCGCGCCCCGCCACTGCAGTTCCTCCGCCGAATCGGGTCACGTTCAATCGTCTCGAACTCAACCGTATCCTCAATCTGTATGGCCGCATGGTCGCCGACGGCGAATGGCGCGACTACGCCATCGACTTCATGAAAGACCGCGCGGTGTTTTCGGTGTTTCGCCGCGCTTCCGAAGTCCCGCTTTACCGCATCGAGAAGGACCCGCGGCTCGCGCGCAAGCAGGGCATGTACAGCGTGATCTCGGCGACCGGGCTGATCCTGCGCCGCGGCCACGAGCTCGAACGCGTACTGCTGGTGATCGACCGCAAGCTGGCGTTGGTTTAGGCGGGATCCTGTCGCCCGGATGGAGAGCCAACGGGTCGCGCGAACGCGCGCCCGATGACAGGCTCCGCGAAATCCGGGAAGACCGTGTCCGCTTGCGAGATCGTCCCGGATTGCGCTGCGCTCCATCCGGGCTGCGAAGCCTTCTCAATCCTTCGGCACCGTCGTCGCGCCTTCGCCCAGCGCGCGCTGCATCATCACCGTATCCAGCCAACGGCCGAACTTGAGCCCGACGCTGGGGTGCGTCCCAATCATCTGGAAACCGCACTTGGTGTGAAGGCCGATCGAGCCGGCGTTGGCGGAATCGCCAATCACGGCGATCATCTGCCGGAAACCGCGCGCCTCGCATTCGGCTATCAGCCGCTGCATCAGCTGAAAGCCGACGCCGCGCCGGTGGGTCGAGGGCTTCAGGTAGACCGAGTTCTCCACCGAGAAGCGGTAAGCCGGGCGCGGCCGGTACGGCCCGGCATAGGCATAGCCGATCACCTCGCCTTCGACGGCGGCGGTGAAATAGGGAAAGCCGCCATCCATCAGGACTTTGAACCGCCGGGTCATCTCGGCGAGATCGGGCGGGATCAGTTCGAACGTCGCGGTGCCGTAGCGCACTGCGTGCTCGTAGATTTCGGTGATGGCGGGGAGGTCGGCCTCGGTGGCGGGCCGGATTTCAGGAGCGGACGTTTCAGAAGCGGGCATGGCAAAAAGATACCAGCAGACAGCTCTGGATCAACGCTCTTTCCGTCGTGGCCCGGGTGAGGCCCGGCCATGACGATCACGGATCAAAAGAAAAGCCCCGGCGCGAGGCCGGGGCTTCAACTCGTGAACCTGATCGGGGCGCTTATTCGCGCTGGCCGAGGAGCTGCAGCAGCAGCGTGAACAGGTTGATGAAGTTCAGATAGAGCGACAGTGCGCCGGTAATCGCCGCCTTGTCCGCTATCTCGCCGCCCTCGGAGGCGTAGCCATAGATGTAGTCGTTCTTCAGCCGCTGGGTATCCCAGGCGGTGAGGCCGGCAAACACCAGCACGCCGACCACCGAGACGATGAACTGCAGCATCGAGCTCGCCAGGAACAGGTTGACCAGGCTCGCGATGATGACGCCGATCAGGCCCATGAACAGGAACGACCCCATGCCGCTCATGTCACGCTTGGTGGTGTAGCCGTAAAGGCTCAGCGCGCCGAAGGTCGCCGCGGTGATGAAGAACACCCGCACGATCGAGGTGTGGGTGTACACTAGGAAGATCGACGACAGCGAAATGCCCATCAGGGCCGCGAACGCCCAGAACAGCAATTGTGCCGTCGCGGGCCGCAGCCGGTTGATGCCGAACGAGATCGCGAACACCATGACCAGCGGCGCGAGGATGAACAGCCACTTCAGCGGGCTGACATACATCGCGTAGCCGAACGGCGTCAGGAAGGCGTTGCCGAACCGGGCGGCGGCGCCGGCCTGGTCGGTGGTCACGGCGGCCATGTAGACGCCGAGCGCCGCAAGGCCGGTGATGGCCAGGCCGATGCTCATGTAGTTGTAGATGCGCAGCATGTAGGCGCGCAGACCGGCATCGACGGCCGCTGCGTCAACGCGTCCGGCGGCCCGGCCGAAAGGAGATACGTAGTTACGGTCTAGGTCCGACATGGTCGAATTCCCGTTGGTTGCCCGGCGGAGCGCAAGGGGTTTGCGGCGCCGGTTAGATTTCTTAGCTCAGATGTCCCGATCTGCCGACGCTAATTTCACGTCATGAACCTGGCCACTGATCTTGGCTGGTATGTGGGAAACTAACACATTCGACGCAAGCTTCCACGCGCGGCTGAATGTCGCTTCTGCCCGCCATTTGCGTGTAAAGCTTGCGTTAACCCGGCTTTCCGCCGCTACAAATTGTCACAAATTCCGCAACACGCTGGCGGGCTTCTGGTTCAGCGCCAGCAACGTCCCGGCGAGCCCCAGCCCCACCGTGACGATCAGGGCGGCTATGACCACGCCAGCCGCGCTGCCGGCTTGCCAGATGAAACTCAACGTCATCAGCCGGGTCACGATCAGCCACGCTGCGATCGAGCCAGCGATGACGCCGAATACCGCGGTGGCAAGGCCGATCATCAGGTATTCCAGTGCGTAGGCGCCGAGCAGCCGTGCCCGGGTTGCGCCCAGCGTCTTCAGGATCACCGCGTCATAGACCCGGTGGCGGTGGCCTGCGGCCAGCGCGCCGCCCAGCACCAGGATCGCCGAGATCAGCGTCACCGCGCTGGCGCCGCGGATGGCGAGCACAAGGTTGGTGACGACGGTGCCGACGGTTTCCAGCGCTTCGCGGACCCGCACGCTGGTCACCATCGGAAAGGCGTCCGCCACCTGCTTGATGATTCGCGCGTCGCCCGCCGGATCCGGGTGGATCTCGGACAGGGTCGCGACATGGCTGTGCGGCGCGCCCTTGAACGCGTTGGGCGAGAACACCAGCACGAAATTGATGCCGAGGCCCTGCCAGTCGACGTTGCGGAGATTGCTGATCCGGGCCGGAATGTCGCGGCCGAGCACGTTGACGACGATCTCGTCGCCTATTCTGAGCTTCAGCCCGTCGGCGATCTTCTTCTCCAGCGAGACCAGCGGCGGCCCCTTATAGTCCGCGCTCCACCATTCGCCTTCGACCACCTTCGAGCCCTTGGGAACTTCGTTGGTGTAGGTCAGGCCGCGGTCGCTCTGCAACACCCACTCGGACTCCTGCGACGGATTGAGCTCGTCGGCCTTGACGCCGCGGGCCGCGACGATGCGCCCGCGCAGCATCGGCACGTCCTCAACCGTCGATTGCGGCGCGACCTGCTTGAGGAAGGCGCCGAAGCGGTCGGCATCGGCGGTCGGGATGTCGATGAAGTAGAACGAGGGCGCGCGTTCCGGCAGCGCGGCCAGGAATTGCCGGCGCAGATTGCCGTCGATCTGGGTGATGGTAACGAGCACCGCGAGCCCGAGGCCGAGCGACATCACGACCGAGGGCGTCAGCGCGCCGGGCCGGTAGACGTTGGCGATCGCCAGCCGCAGCATGGTGATGCGGCTTCGTGGCATTCGGCGTGCCAGCGCCATCAGCCCGGCGGCGACGCCGCGCAGCAGCGCGAATACCGCCACCGAGGATACGACGAACACCGCCGCAACCCGTTTGTCATAGGAAAGCCCGATGGCGACGGCGACCAGCAGCACGATCACCGCGGCCATCAGCCCGAGATAACCCCAGCGCGGCCGGTGCCATTCGCGCGCGACTTCCTCGCGAAACAGCGCGGCGACCGGCACGTCGTGCACCCGGCCGAGCGGCCATAGTCCGAAGGCGAGCGCGGTGAGCAGGCCGTAGACGAACGACAGCGCCAGTTCGTCCGGATGCAGGGCGGGGATCACCGGCAGCGGGAGCAGCTTGCCGAACACCCCGACGATGAGGAACGGCAGAGCCGCGCCGGCCGCCAGCCCGATCACCGAACCGACCGCGGCGAGCAGGACCACCTGCGTCAGATAGATCGTGAAGACGTCGCGCCCCGTGGCGCCCAGCGCCTTGAACGAGGCAATGACGTCGCGGCGCCGGTCGATATGGCTCTTGACCGCGTTGGCGACGCCGACGCCGCCGACCAGGAGCGCGGCGAGGCCGACCAGCGTCAGGAACTGGCTGAAGCGGCTGATGGTGCGCTCGAGTTGCGGGGATGCGTTGCTGCTGCTGCGGATCCACCAGCCGGCCTCGGGGAGGGCGCTCCGCGCACTCTCGATCAATTGGGTCGCGGCGCGGTCGTCAGCCGCGTTATTCGGCAGCTTCACACGGTAGATCCAGCGCACCAGGCTGCCGGGCTGCAGCAATCCGCTGGCGCGCAGGCTCGCCTCGCTGACCAGAACGCGTGGGCCCAACCCGACATTGCCGGCCAGCTTGTCCGGCTCGGCGCCGACGACGCTGCGAATCTGGAACGTGGCGTTGCCGATCGTAATACGGTCGCCGAGCTTGAGGTCGAGCCGCGCCAGCAGCGTGGAATCCACCGCCGCGCCGAACGCGCCGTCACGCTCGGCCAGCAGATCTGCCATCGGCATTTTCGGCTCGAGCGTCACCTCTCCGAGCATCGGATAGTTGCCGTCCACGGCCTTGAGCTCGACCAGCGCCAGCTTGCCGTCCTGGCTTCGGGCCATGACGCGCAGCGCGGCCGCCACCGAAACCTGGCCGCGCGCCCGCAGGAAACCGATTTCCTCCGGCTTGGCTTCGCGCTGGATCAGCGAGAAGGCGACGTCGCCGCCCAGCAACGTGCGGCCCTCGCGCGTCAAACCTTCGCCGAGGCTCGCGGCGACCGAGCCGACGCCGGCAATCGCCATGACGCCGAGCGCGATGCAGGCGATGAAGACGTAGAAGCCGCGTAAGCCCCCGCGCAATTCGCGCAGCGCGTAACGCAGGGCCAGCGACGATGCGCGGCTACAGTAGACGGGTTCGGAAACGGTGGTCATGAGTGGCTGTCGATCCGGCCCGAGCGCAGCCGCACCACGCGGTCGCAGCGCTGCGCCAGCGAGCTGTCATGCGTCACCAGCACCAGCGTCATGCCGCGCTCGGCATGTTTAGTGAAGAGCATGTCGACGATCTGCTTGCCGGTGGCCTCGTCGAGATTGCCGGTCGGCTCGTCGGCAACGAGAATGGCGGGATCGGGCGCCAGCGCGCGAGCGAGCGCCACGCGCTGCTGTTCGCCGCCGGACAGTTGTGTCGGATAGTGATGCAGGCGTTCGCCGAGGCCGACGGACGCCAGCTCCTTCGCCGCGCGCTCCGCCGCGTCGGGACTGCCGGCGAGCTCCAGCGGTACCGCGACGTTTTCCAGCGCGGTCATGGTCGGGATCAGATGAAACGACTGGAACACGATGCCGACCTGGCGGCCGCGGAAGCGGGCCAGCGCATCCTCGTCGAGGGCATTGAACGGCGTGCCGTTCACCACCACCTCTCCGCTGTCAGGACGTTCCAACCCCGCCATTACCATCAGCAAGGTCGATTTGCCCGAGCCTGAAGGTCCGATCAGGCCGATCGCCTCGCCCGATGCCACACGAAGGCTGATATCTTTCAGGATATGAACGCGGGCCGCGCCGGTGCCGAGCGAGAGGTTGACGTTGGAAATGGAAATGGTGTCCGGCTCGAGGCCGGTCAGCGAAGAGGGTTCGATGAGACTGTCCATGGCTCGGTCATATGGCACTTCCGCCGCTCGGGTCGAGGGCTTGAAACGGATGTTTGCGCACATACGCGTGTTGATTATGGCTTTGATGACGGCCGGGCCGGTTTGGGCTCAGACCCCGGCCACCGCACCCGCCAAACCCGTCAAAGTGGTCGTTCTCGGCGATTCCCTGAGCGCCGGCCTTGGCCTGCAGGCTTCGGCCGCATTCCCCGCCCGCTTGCAAAAAGCGTTAGCTGACAAGGGGATAAAGGTCGACATGACCAACGCCGGGGTGTCCGGCGACACGACTTCCGGCGGCCGCGACCGGCTGGACTGGTCGATCCCGGAGGGAACCGAAGCGGTGATCGTCGAACTCGGCGCCAACGACGCCTTGCGTGGGATCGACCCCGCCGTCACCCGCGCCGCCTTGACCGACATCCTGACCCGGCTGAAGGCGCGCAACATCGCCGTTCTCTTGTGCGGAATGCTGGCGCCGCCCAATTACGGCAGCGACTATGCGGCGCGCTTCAACGCCATCTATCCGGAGCTTGCGAAAGCGTTCGGCGTGCCGCTCTACCCGTTTTTCCTGGAGGGGGTCGCGGCGGAGGCCAAGCTCAACCAGGCCGACGGAATTCACCCGACCGCCGAGGGCGTCGATATCATCGTGAAGAACATTCTGCCTATGGTGGAAGCATTTCTCGGCACGATCTCCGGGCAGCGGAGTTGAAAAAAGGAGCAACTGATATTACCCAAAGGTTTTCCCGTAGCATTGCGGTGTGCTCGCGCCGCGCGCTTCGCAGAGTCACATAAGTCGGGTAGAAAATAACTATCGGTGATTCGTCACCGGGCGCTGTTACAGGACATGGTCCTTTTCAAGGTCATGCCCAAGCATCGGGAGTCATGCGATGCCGCGTTTGTTTGCTGGACTGGAAATTCCGGCCGAGATCGGCCAGAGCCTTTCCAATTTGCGTGGTGGCCTTCCCGGCGCACGCTGGATCGATCCCGAAAATTACCACGTTACCTTGCGCTTCATCGGCGACATCGACGGCATCTCGGCGAACGAAATCGCCTCGATGCTGTTTCGGGTCAACCGCAAGCCGTTCGAGGTCAAGGTGCAGGGCCTGCAGAGCTTCGGCGGCAAGAAACCGCGCGCGGTGGTCGCCTCCGTCGAGCCGAGCCGGCCGCTGATCGAGTTGCAGGCCGAGCTCGAACGGCTGATGCAGCGGATCGGTCTTGATCCCGAGGGGCGCAAATTCACGCCGCACGTGACGCTGGCGCGGCTGTATGATGCGTCGAGCCAGGACGTCGCCGATTATCTCTCGGTGCGCGGCTACTTTCCGAGCCGGACATTCATGGCCTCGCGCTTCGTGCTGTTCTCCTCGCGCGCGTCCACCGGCGGCGGGCCCTATGTGGTGGAGGATTCCTATGCGCTGAGCGCGTGAAGCATAGATGTAGCCCGGATGGAGCGAAGCGAAATCCGGGGCAGGTCTATCCGCTTGTCGCAGAACTCCGGATTGCGCTGCGCTCCATTCGGGCTACGTAGCGTCATTTGCATACCCCCAGCACCAATTCACGGCTTGCAATTTTCGCTCGCTTGGGGCCGAAAGGGGGCCATGCTCTCGACCGATCCCTCCTCGTTCCACGCACAATATCAGGCGCTGGTTTCCTCCGGCGCGATCGAGGCCGATCCCGCGCAGGCCGAGGCCGCCGAGGCGTTTGCCGCGCTCGAGGAGCGGCTGTCGAGCTACAAGCCGGCGCGCAAGCTCAGCCTGCTTGGCCGGCTGTTCGGCGACAAGAGCGAGCCGCCGCCGCGCGGGCTTTATGTTCATGGCGAGGTCGGCCGCGGCAAGACCATGCTGATGGATCTGTTCTTTCAGCACTCGCCGGTCCAGCACAAGCGCCGCGCCCATTTCCACGAATTCATGGCCGAGGCGCATGAGAAGATTTACGCCTATCGCCAGAACATCGCGCGCGGGGAAATCGCGGATAGCGACGTGATCGAGCTGACGGCCAACGCCATCTTCGACGAGGCGTGGCTGCTGTGCTTCGACGAATTCCACGTCACCGACATCGCCGACGCCATGATTCTGGGACGGCTGTTCTCAAAACTGTTCGAACTCGGCACGGTCGTGGTGGCGACCTCGAACGTCGCGCCCGAGGACCTCTACAAGGGCGGCCTCAACCGCGCGCTGTTCCTGCCCTTCATCGCGCAGATCGAAGATCGCATGGATGTGCTGCGGCTCGACGCGCGCACTGATTTTCGCCTCGAAAAGCTCGCCGGCGTGAAGATGTGGCTGGTGCCGCCGGATGATGAAGCCGGCGCTGCGCTCGACCGAGCCTGGCGCAAGATGACGGGCAATGCGCCCTGCAAGCCGCGCGATATCGCGATCAAGGGCCGCGTGCTGCGCGTGCCCTGTTCGGCGCACGGCGTTGCGCGGTTTTCATTTGCCGACATTTGCGAAAAGCCGCTCGCCGCATCGGATTACCTGCGGCTGGCGCATGATTATCACACCATCCTGATCGACCGCATTCCGGTGATGGATTACGCCGAGCGCAACGCCGCCAAGCGTTTCATCTCGTTGATCGACACGCTCTATGACAATGCCGTGAAGCTGATGGCCTCGGCCGAGGCCGATCCGGTGTCGCTGTATCTGGCGACCGAAGGTATTGAGGCCATGGAGTTCAAGCGAACCGCGTCGCGGCTGATCGAAATGAGTTCGGAGTCCTATCTGGCGCTCCCGCACGGGCGGAAAGATTCCGCGGCGAGCGGGTCGAGCACGGGGTTGGTGGAGACATGATCCGTCATTCCGGGGCGCGCGAAGCGCGAACCCGGAATCTCGAGCCACAACTTCTGGATTCCGGGTTCGCGCTGTCGCGCGCCCCGGAATGACGATCGTTGGCATACCTGACCGAATTCAAGGCATGGCCTTAGAATTGGGCTTGCTCCGGCTTGAACCGGTCAATCGAAAGGGATAACCAGCCATCCGGCTGACTAATCCACCCCTCACTCTTCGTCTCAGAAGGACAAATTTCCCATGGCGCGCGACAAGATTGCTTTGATTGGCTCCGGTCAGATCGGCGGAACGCTGGCTCACCTCATCGGCCTGAAGGAGCTTGGTGACGTCGTGCTGTTCGACATCGCCGAAGGCGTTCCCCAGGGCAAGGCGCTCGACATCGCGCAGTCGTCCCCGGTCGACGGTTTCGACTCCAATCTCACCGGCGCCAATTCCTACGAGGCGCTTGATGGCGCCAAGGTCTGCATCGTCACCGCCGGCGTGCCGCGCAAGCCCGGCATGAGCCGCGACGATCTGCTCAGCATTAATCTCAAGGTCATGGAACAGGTCGGCGCCGGCATCAAGAAGTATGCCCCCGACGCGTTCGTCATCTGCATCACCAACCCGCTGGATGCGATGGTGTGGGCGCTGCAGAAGGCTTCCGGCCTGCCGCACAAGAAGGTCGTCGGCATGGCCGGCGTGCTCGATTCCGCGCGCTTCCGCTATTTCCTGGCCGACGAATTCAACGTCTCGGTCGAGGACGTCACCGCTTTCGTGCTCGGCGGCCACGGCGATACCATGGTGCCGCTGACCCGCTATTCCACCGTTGCCGGCATTCCGCTGCCCGACCTCGTCAAGATGGGCTGGACCTCGCAGGCCCGCATCGACGAGATCGTCGACCGTACCCGCAATGGCGGCGCCGAGATCGTCAACCTCCTCAAGACCGGTTCGGCCTTCTACGCGCCCGCCGCCTCCGCAATCGCGATGGCGGAGAGCTACCTCAAGGACAAGAAGCGCGTGCTGCCCTGCGCCGCCTATCTCAACGGCGAATACAACGTGAAGGACATGTATGTCGGCGTTCCCGTCGTGATCGGCTCGAAGGGCGTCGAGCGCGTGGTCGAGATCGAACTCGCCGGCAAGGACCGCGAAGCCTTCGACAAGTCGGTCGGCGCGGTTCAGGGCCTGGTCGACGCCTGCAAGAAGATCGCGCCCGACCTGCTCGGACGTTGATTTTGCACTGCTTTCGCCCCTAGACGGGGCGAAAGCCTTTTTCAGGGTTGCAGTTCTATTGGTATATGGTATGCCAACTACCAATGCCGGTGAACTGTAGAACTCGCCGCTTAAGGGTTTTGGGGAGCGTCCAAGATGAATATCCACGAATACCAGGCCAAGGCTCTGCTGCATGAATTCGGCGTGCCGATTTCGCGCGGCGTGGCTGTGTTGAAGGCCTCGGATTCTGAAGCCGCCGCCAAGCAGCTCCCCGGCCCGATCTGGGTGGTGAAGAGCCAGATCCATGCCGGCGGCCGCGGCAAGGGCAAGTTCAAGGAAGCTTCCGCCGGTGACAAGGGCGGCGTCCGCATCGCCAAGTCCGTCGCCGAGGTCAACGAATTCGCCAAGCAGATGCTGGGCGCGACGCTCGTCACGATCCAGACCGGCGCGCACGGCAAGCAGGTCAACCGCCTCTACATCGAGGAAGGCTCCGACATCGACAAGGAGTTCTATCTCTCGATCCTGGTCGACCGCGAATCTTCCAAAGTGTCGTTCGTGGTTTCGACCGAAGGCGGCGTCAACATCGAGGAAGTCGCGCACAACAACCCCGAGAAGATCGTGACCTTCTCGGTCGATCCGGCCACCGGCATCATGGGCCATCACGGCCGCACGGTCGCAAAGGCGCTCAACCTCTCCGGCGAGCTCGCCAAGCAGGCCGAGAAGCTGGTGGTGCAGCTCTACAATGCCTTCACCGCCAAGGACATGGCGATGCTGGAAATCAATCCGCTCGTCGTCACCAAGCAGGGCCAGCTCCGCGTGCTCGACGCCAAGGTGTCGTTCGACGACAACGCGATGTTCCGTCATCCGGAAGTGGCCGCGCTGCGCGACGAGACCGAAGAGGACGCCAAGGAAATCGAGGCGTCGAAATACGATCTCAACTATGTCGCCCTCGACGGCACCATCGGCTGCATGGTGAACGGCGCCGGCCTTGCCATGGCGACGATGGACATCATCAAGCTCTATGGCATGGAGCCCGCCAACTTCCTCGACGTCGGCGGCGGCGCCAGCAAGGAAAAGGTCGCGGCGGCCTTCAAGATCATCACTGCCGATCCGAACGTGAAGGGCATCCTGGTCAACATCTTCGGCGGCATCATGAAGTGCGATATCATCGCCGAAGGCGTGGTCGCCGCCGTCAAGGAAGTCGGCCTGAAAGTGCCGCTGGTGGTCCGGCTCGAAGGCACCAATGTCGACGCCGGCAAGAAGATCATCAGCCAGTCCGGCCTCAACGTGGTGTCGGCCGACAATCTCGACGATGCCGCACAGAAGATCGTGAAAGCCGTCAAGGGAGGCTAGCGATGGCTGACCATCTCGCCGCACCGACACCGCTTCCGGAGCATCAGAAACTCGCGGCATTCGCGGGCGAATGGGCCGGCGAGGAAATGGTCTATCCGTCGCGCTGGACCGCGGGCGGTCCTGCAACCTCTCACGTGGTGGCGCGCGTGGATCTCAACGGCTTCTATCTGATCCAGGATACCCGCCAGATACGCGACGGCAAGGAGAGCTTCGCCACCCACGGCGTGTTCACCTACGACCGCGACGACCGGACCTACAAATTGTTCTGGCACGATTCGCTTGGCTACTATTCGCCGGCGCCGGCCTCCGGCGCCTGGGTCGGCAACAAGCTGACCCTGGTGCGCGGCTCGCTGCGCGGCAACGCGCGGCATGTCTATGAAGTCGTCGACGCCGACAGCTACACCATGAAGATCCAGTTCTCGCCCGATGCCGAAGGCTGGGCCGACGTGCTCACCGGCACGTATAGGCGCATCCATTAACCCCCTCGTTCACGGTCACCGAAGAAAGCGTTCGCAACCATGTCCGTTCTGATCGACAAGAATACCAAAGTCATCTGCCAGGGTTTTACGGGCAAGAACGGCACGTTCCATTCGGAGGCCGCGATCGCGTACGGCACCAAGATGGTCGGCGGCACCTCGCCAGGCAAAGGCGGCTCCAAGCATCTCAATCTGCCTGTCTTCGACACCGTTGCCGAGGCGCGCGAAAAGACCGGCGCGGATGCGTCCGTGATCTACGTGCCGCCGCCGGGTGCTGCGGATGCGATCTGCGAAGCGATCGATGCGGAAATTCCGCTGATCGTCTGCATCACCGAAGGCATCCCGGTGCTCGACATGGTGCGCGTCAAAAGATCGTTGAGCGGATCGAAATCGCGACTGATCGGGCCGAACTGCCCGGGCGTGATGACCGCGGGCGAGTGCAAGATCGGCATCATGCCGGCCAACATCTTCAAGCCGGGCAGCGTCGGGATCGTTTCGCGCTCGGGCACGTTGACCTATGAAGCCGTGTTCCAGACCACCCAGGAGGGCCTCGGCCAGACCACCGCGGTCGGCATCGGCGGCGACCCGGTGAAGGGCACCGAATTCATCGACGTGCTGGAGATGTTCCTCAAGGACGAGAAAACCACCTCGATCATCATGATTGGTGAAATCGGCGGCTCCGCCGAGGAAGACGCCGCCCAGTTCATCAAGGACGAGGCCAAGCGCGGCCGAAAAAAGCCGGTGGTCGGCTTCATTGCCGGCGTCACCGCTCCTCCCGGCCGCCGCATGGGCCATGCCGGCGCCATCATCTCCGGCGGCAAGGGCGACGCCGGATCTAAGACGGCGGCCATGGAAGCCGCCGGAATTACGGTATCCCCGTCGCCGGCACGGCTCGGACATACCCTTGCCGAAAAGTTGAAATCTTAGTTCAGTTCTTGGTTCTTTTCGGGGCGAAGTTTCGGATTAGATGGGGTAAAGGGTACTTTATCCCGCTGATCCGGTTCCCGGATCGGTCGATGCGCCGTCTACCACGCGCAAACCGAAAATTACCAGGACGCCATCATGTCTCGCCAGGACGCGAACGCAGCATTTGCCCTTTCCTCATTCTTGCAGGGCACCAACGCCACCTACATCGACGAGCTCTATGCCCGCTACGAGCAGGACCCCGCCTCGGTCGACGGCGAGTGGCAGGAATTCTTCAAGAGCCTGAAAGATACCCCGGCCGACGTCCAGAAGAACGCCGAGGGCCCATCCTGGGGCCGCAACAACTGGCCGCTGACGCCGCAGGACGAACTGACCTCGGCGCTGGACGGTAACTGGATCACCGTCGAAAAGGCCGTCGGCGCCAAGCTGGCCGCCAAGGCAAAGGCCCCCGGCGCCGAGCTGTCCCCGGCCGACGTCAATCAGGCGACGCGCGATTCCGTCCGTGCCCTGATGCTGATCCGCGCCTACCGCATGCGCGGTCATTTCCACGCCAAGCTCGATCCGCTCGGCATCGAGGCGCCGCGCGATCGCGAAGAGCTCGACCCGCGCACCTACGGCTTCACCGAGGCCGATTTCGACCGCAAGATCTTCCTCGACCATGTGCTCGGTCTCGAATACGGCACGCTGCGCGAGATCGTCGCGATCTGCGAGCGTACCTATTGCCAGACGCTCGGCGTTGAGTTCATGCACATCTCCAACGCGGCGCAGAAGGCCTGGATTCAGGAGCGCATCGAAGGTCCCGACAAGGAAATCAGTTTTACGCCGGAAGGGCGGCGCGCCATTCTCAACAAGCTGGTCGAGGCCGAAGGCTTCGAGAAGTTCGCCGATCTCAAGTTCACCGGCACCAAGCGCTTCGGCCTTGACGGCGCCGAGTCGCTGATTCCCGCGCTGGAGCAGATCATCAAGCGCGGCGGCAATCTCGGCGTGAAGGAAATCGTGCTCGGCATGCCGCATCGCGGCCGCCTCAACGTGCTGACCCAGGTGATGGGCAAGTCGCACCGTGCGCTGTTTCACGAATTCAAGGGAGGCTCTGCCAATCCCGAGGACGTCGAAGGCTCCGGCGACGTGAAGTATCACCTCGGCGCGTCAAGCGACCGCGAGTTCGATGGCAACAAGATCCATCTGTCGCTGACCGCCAATCCGTCGCATCTGGAAATCGTCGATCCTGTCGTGCTCGGCAAGGTGCGCGCCAAGCAGGACCAGCATGGCGATCCGCCCGATATGCGTATTTCCGTGCTGCCGCTGCTGCTGCATGGCGACGCGGCGTTCGCTGGCCAGGGCGTGGTGGCGGAATGCTTCAGCCTCTCCGACCTGAAGGGCTACCGCACGGGCGGTTCGCTGCATTTCATCGTCAACAACCAGATCGGCTTCACCACGTATCCGCGCTATTCGCGTTCCTCGCCGTATCCGTCCGATGTGGCGAAGATGATCGATGCGCCGATCTTCCACGTGAACGGCGACGATCCGGAAGCCGTGGTGTTCGCCGCCAAGGTCGCGATCGAGTTCCGGCAGAAATTCCACAAGCCGGTCGTGATCGACATGTTCTGCTATCGCCGTCACGGCCATAACGAGGGCGACGAGCCAGCGTTCACCCAGCCGGTGATGTACAAGCACATCGCCTCGCATCCCTCGACGCTCGAACTCTACGCCAAGCGCCTGGTCGCCGAGGGCGTGTTGACCGAAGGCGAGGTCGAGAAGGCCAAGGCCGACTGGCGCGCGCGGCTCGACGCCGAGCTCGAGGCGGGCTCCGGCTACAAGCCCAACAAAGCCGATTGGCTCGACGGCAAATGGGCCGGCTTCAAGTCCGCCGATCAGGAAGAAGATGCCCGCCGCGGCGTCACCGGCGTCGATATCAGTGTCCTCAAGGACATCGGCCGCAAGATCACCAAGGTGCCGGACGGGTTCCGCGTCCACCGCACCATCCAGCGCTTCCTCGACAACCGCGCCAAGGCGATCGACAACGGCGTCGGCATCGACTGGGCGACCGGCGAGGCGCTGGCGTTCTGCACGCTGATGCAGGAAGGCCATCACGTTCGCCTGTCGGGACAAGACAGTGAGCGCGGCACCTTCTCGCAGCGCCATTCGGTCTTGATCGACCAGGAAGACGAGAGCCGCTACACGCCGTTCAACCATCTCGGCCACGACCAGGGCCATTACGAGGTCATCAACTCGCTATTGTCCGAAGAGGCGGTGCTCGGCTTCGAGTACGGCTATTCGCTGGCCGAGCCGAACGCGCTGGCGATGTGGGAAGCGCAGTTCGGCGATTTCGCCAACGGCGCCCAAGTGGTGTTCGACCAGTTCATCTCGTCGGGCGAACGCAAATGGCTGCGCATGTCCGGTCTCGTCTGTCTGCTGCCGCATGGCTATGAAGGGCAGGGGCCGGAGCATTCCTCGGCGCGGCTCGAGCGCTTTTTGCAGATGTGCGCGGAAGACAACATGCAGGTGGTGTATCCGACCACGCCGGCGAATTACTTCCACGTGCTGCGGCGCCAGTTGCATCGCGAGATCCGCAAGCCGTTGATCATGATGACGCCGAAGTCGCTGTTGCGCCACAAGCGCGCGGTTTCGCGGCTCGACGAGCTCGGCAAGGACACGACGTTCCACCGCATCCTGTACGATGACGCGCAGATGCTGCCCGACGAGAAGATCAAGCTGGCGCCGGACGACAAGATCCGCCGCGTCGTGCTGTGCTCGGGCAAGGTCTATTACGATCTCTACGAGGAGCGCGAGAAGCGCGGCATCGACGACATCTACATCCTGCGCGTCGAGCAGCTCTATCCGGTACCGCTGAAGGCGCTGGTGCAGGAACTCATTCGCTTCAAGAACGCTGAAGTCGTGTGGTGCCAGGAAGAGCCGCGCAACATGGGCTCGTGGCACTTCATCGAGCCCTATCTCGAATGGGTGCTGAACCAGATCCATGCGCCGAACCGGCGTCCGCGTTACGCCGGCCGTGCGGCGTCGGCGGCAACCGCCACCGGTCTGATGTCTAAGCACCTGGCACAGCTCAAGGCGATGCTGGACGAGGCGCTGAATTAAGAACCCGTCATGCCCCGCCTTGTGCGCAGTTGCGCACTGGAGCGGGGCATCCAGTACGCCGCGCCGCTGGAATTCAATCATGACCATCCCGGCGTACTGAATCGCCCGCTCAAATGCGCAATCGCGCACAGAGCGGGCGACGACAGCTTTGGAATTTGAGATCTCTTAAGGATACCAAGGAAACCATATCATGACTGAAATTCGTGTTCCGACGCTGGGTGAATCCGTGACGGAAGCCACCATCGGCCGCTGGTTCAAGAAGGCGGGCGACGCAGTGGCGGTGGATGAGCCGTTGGTCGAGCTCGAGACCGACAAGGTCACCATCGAAGTGCCGGCGCCGTCCGCCGGCGTGCTCGGCGAGATCGCGGCCAAGGACGGCGAGACCGTCGCCGTCGGCGCGCTGCTCGGGCAGATCAATGAAGGCGGCGCCGCCAAGCCGGCCGCGGCAGCGCCCGCCAAGGCCGCTGCTCCGGCGGCAGCGCCCGCCGCCGCGCCTGCAGCGGCTCCGAAGGCGGTCGCAGCGGATGCGCCGCTGGCGCCATCGGTTCGCAAGCTCTCCGCCGAGAGCGGCATCGATGCCGCGACCGTGCCTGGCTCCGGCAAGGATGGCCGCGTGACCAAGGGCGACATGCTGGCCGCGATCGAGAAGGCGGCTTCTGCGCCGACGCCGGTGAATCAGCCGGCTGCTTCCGTGCAGGTGCGCGCGCCGTCGCCGGCCGATGACGCCGCGCGCGAAGAGCGCGTGAAGATGACGCGGCTGCGCCAGACCATCGCGCGGCGGCTGAAGGACGTGCAGAACACGGCTGCGATGCTGACGACCTTCAACGAGGTCGACATGAGCCACATCATGGCGATGCGCACGCAGTACAAGGACGTATTCGAGAAGAAGCACGGCTCCAAGCTCGGCTTCATGGGCTTCTTCACCAAGGCGGTGGTGCAGGCGCTGAAGGATATCCCGGCCGTCAACGCCGAGATCGACGGCTCTGACCTGATCTACAAGAACTACTACCACATCGGCGTCGCCGTCGGCACCGACAAGGGCCTGGTCGTGCCCGTCGTGCGCGACTGCGACCACAAGTCGATCTCCGACATCGAAAAGTCGATCGCCGATTTCGGCCGCCGCGCCCGCGATGGCCAGCTCAAGATCGACGAGATGCAGGGTGGCACCTTCACCATCACCAATGGCGGCATCTACGGCTCGCTGATGTCAACGCCGATCCTCAATGCGCCGCAGTCCGGCATCCTCGGCATGCACAAGATCCAGGAGCGGCCGATGGTGGTCGGCGGCAAGATCGAGGTCCGCCCGATGATGTATCTGGCGCTGTCCTACGATCACCGCGTGATCGACGGCAAGGAAGCGGTGACATTCCTGGTCCGCGTCAAGGAAAGCCTGGAGGATCCGGCGCGCCTGGTGCTGGATCTGTAACGCCTATGGAAGTGCACCGAGCCAACAGAGGCAAAGCGGCATTCCCCCTTATCGCCACTGTTGAGCCGGTTATGTTTGGCGTTCTGCGTATTGTGTCATGGGTAAGGGGATCTGGGAGAATATTCGTACGAGGGAAGATTTCTTCGAGATCGAATTGTCCCCGAACGGTGGTCACGTGTCCTGGCCCAAGGGTGATGGCGCGACGGAGCTTCCTGCGGATGGTGTTCGCATAGCCTGCGAGCGCCAGGAGACATTACTCAGATCGATGCGTTGGTAGGTGGGGTGCAGATGGATAAAGTCGTTGTGATCACTGGCGGTAGCCGCGGTATCGGCCGCGCTACCGCGCTGGCGGCTGCCGCGCGCGGCTATCGCATCGTTGTCGGCTACGCCAGCAACAAGGCAGCGGCGGACGAGGTCGTCTCGCTGATCGAGGGCAAGAACGGCAAGGCGATTGCGGTGAAATGCGATGTCGGCAGCGAGGACGACATCCTCGCGCTGTTCAAGGCGGCCGATGAATTCGGAACGTTAGGAGCGCTCGTCAACAATGGCGGTATTGTAGGCAAGAGCGGCGTGCGCGTCGACGAGATGTCGGCTGAGCGCATCGAGCGTGTCATGGCGGTCAACGTCACAGGCTCCATCCTCTGCGCACGCGAAGCGGTGAAGCGGATGTCGACCAAGCATGGCGGCAAGGGTGGCGTCATTGTCAACCTGTCGTCGGTTGCTGCCAGGCTCGGCGCAGCCAACACTTACGTCGACTATGCCGCCTCCAAGGGCGCGATCGATTCCTTCACGGTCGGACTTGGCTATGAAGTCGCGGGTGAAGGCATCCGTGTCGCGGGCATCCGTCCCGGCCTGATCGACACAGAAATCCACGCTGCGGGCGGCGAACCCGATCGCGCGCATCGGCTCGCGCATCTGGTTCCAATGAAGCGCGTCGGCAGCGCGGAAGAAATCGCCAACGCCATCGTCTGGCTGATTTCGGACGAGGCATCCTACGTCACCAGCGCCATCCTCGATGTCTCGGGTGGGCGGTAATACCTGACATCTTTCTCAGCTACAGGACTTCATCATGGCTACCTACGATCTCGTCGTCATCGGCACCGGTCCGGGCGGATATGTCTGCGCGGTGCGCGCGGCGCAACTCGGCATGAAGGTCGCCGTGGTCGAGAAGAACGCGACGCTGGGCGGCACCTGCCTCAATGTCGGCTGCATGCCGTCGAAGGCGTTGTTGCATGCGTCCGAAATGTTCGAGGAAGCCGCCCATTCCTTTGCGAAAATGGGCGTCAGCGTTTCCGCGCCAAAGCTCGACTTGCCGGCGATGATGAACTTCAAGCAGCAGGGCATCGACGGCAACGTCAAGGGCGTCGAGTTCCTGATGAAGAAGAACAAGATCGACGTGCTGAAGGGCGCCGGCAAGATTCTCGGTGCCGGCAAGGTTGAAGTCAGTGGCAACGGCAAGACCGAGACGGTTGAGACGAAAAACATCGTCATTGCCACCGGCTCCGATATCGCGCGGCTGAAGGGCATCGAGATCGACGAGAAGCGCGTGGTGTCATCGACCGGCGCGCTTTCGTTGGAAAAAGTGCCGGAAAAAATGCTGATCATCGGCGCCGGCGTGATCGGACTCGAACTCGGCTCGGTGTGGCGCCGGCTGGGGGCGGAGATCATGGTCGTCGAATTCCTCGACCGCATCCTGCCCGGCATGGATGGCGAAGTGGCGAAACAATTTCAGCGGATGCTCGAAAAGCAGGGCTTTGCTTTCAAGCTCGGCTCCAAGGTCACCGGCGTCGATACGTCGGGCAAGATGTTGAAGGTCAGTGTCGAACCGGCAGCCGGCGGACCGGCAGCGACGCTCGAAACCGATGTGGTGCTGGTCTGCATCGGCCGCGTGCCCTACACCGAAGGGCTGGGCCTCAAAGAAGCCGGCGTCGCGCTGGACAATCGCGGCCGCGTGCAGATCGATTCGCATTTCTCGACCAGCGTGAAGGGCGTCTATGCGATCGGCGACGTGGTGGCGGGGCCGATGCTCGCGCACAAGGCGGAGGACGAAGGCGTCGCCTGCGCCGAGATTATCGCAGGGAAGGCTGGTCACGTGAACTACGATGTTATCCCGGGCGTCGTGTATACCACGCCGGAAGTGTCGTCGGTCGGCAAGACCGAGGAAGAGCTGAAGCAGGCGGGCGTCGCTTACACTTCAGGCAAGTTTCCGTTCACCGCCAACGGCCGTTCCAAGGTCAACCAGACCACCGACGGTTTCGTGAAGATTCTCGCGGATGCGAAGACCGACCGCGTGCTCGGCGTGCATATCGTCGGCCGCGAGGCCGGCGAAATGATCCACGAGGCCTGCGTTCTGATGGAATTTGGCGGCTCCGCCGAAGATTTGGCGCGCACATGCCATGCTCACCCGACCCGTTCGGAAGCCATCAAGGAAGCCGCGCTTGCGGTCGGAAAACGCGCCATCCATATGTGATGGGGACCCGGGTATCCGGTTCTAGAAAAGGCCACGCTTTGAACGAAGAGATTGAGCGGAGCGACCAATCAATGAACGTCATTCCGCTCTAGAGACCACGCTCGATGATGCGCCGCCTGTTAAAGCCTTTCTGGGTCCTGCTCGCGGTCATCTTCCTGATCGAAGCCTGGCTGTGGGATCATCTCGAGCCGATCGTCGAGCGTATCGTTGCGCTGATCCCGCTGCGCGCCTTCAAGCAATGGCTCTCCGATCGCGTCGATACCTTGTCGCCTGCGATGACGCTGATCGTCTTCGCCGTGCCGGTCATCCCGCTGTTTCCGCTGAAACTGGTCGGGCTCTGGCTGCTGGCGAATGAGTATTGGCTGAGCGCCGCCGTTGTCATCGTGTTCGGGAAACTCGTCGGCGTCGGCGTCACCGCATTCATCTTCGATGTGACGCGGGAGAAGCTGCTGCAGATGGCGTGGTTCAAGACGGTCTATGAATTCATCATGGCGATGCGCGCCAAGGCAGCGGCCCTGGTCCAGCCGATCAAGCAGCGCATCCGGGACGTCCTGCGTGGCGACGGCGACGGCTGGTCATCGCGCATGCTGCGGACCATCGCACGCTTTCGCAAGAGCGTGCACCAGGCGCGGTAGAGGCGCCGACTTCCGCTGATGCTTTTACCTCTCCCGCTTGCGGGGGAGGTCGTATCGCATCGAAAGATGCGATACGGGTGGGGGAAACTCTCTCCACACGAACAGTATGACTCGCGGCGGCACCCCCACCCCGACCCTCCCCCGCAAGCGGGAGAGGGAGTTTATCCGTTCAATGCAAATGCAGCAGATGCGGCGCGTAGAGACCCAGCGCGGTAATGCCGATGCCCGCGATCGCCAACACGCCTGACACCCAGGCCAGAGCGATCATGCCGGTGATGATGGTGGCCGAGGCCAGCACGATGCCGATCTGGAAGGCGGCCGAGGCGATTTCGTAGTGATGGTATTTTGCGGTGGCGTCGTCGCGCTGTTTTTCGGCGTGCTTGGCGCGCTTGGCGAGTTCTTCTGAACCCTCCCCGGTTTCGGGCTCCGAACGGTAACGCGCCGCGGTCTTGTTCCAGTCATCGATCTGCTTTTGCAAGGCCGCTTTCGCAGCATCGTCGCCGATGGTCCCCAGGCTGAGCTTGGCGTGCTCAGCGGTGGCCTGAACCGTGGTGCGGCGGATGCTCTTGGCCTGGAAGAACGCCCAGAGGTTCGAAGCCTCCACGTTCTTGCTGATGGCCTCGGTCTGCGCGCCCTTGCCCAGCGTTTCCGACAGCGCCAGAAACAGGGCGATCACCGCGATCAGCAACGCGATCTTCTTGTTCGAGCCCGACGCGTGCTCGGCATGCTCCGCATGCTCCATGCTTTCATGTGCGCCCATAATTCCCCTCCTGGCGGTTGACGCGCGCACGATTGCCGAACCGCAATACGAGCGCAAGAGGCAAGCTTAAGAGGCCATCGATGTGACGGGAGTGTGTCGGCGGGGGCGCCGACGATCAGCCGCGCGGATGCGCGCTGCGATAGACTTCCAGCAGCCGCTCGCTGTCGATGCCGGTATAGATCTGGGTGGTCGAAAGCGAGGCGTGGCCGAGCAGTTCCTGAATCGCGCGCAAATCGCCGCCGCGGCTGAGCAGATGGGTTGCGAAGGAATGCCGCAGCGCGTGGGGCGTGGCGCTGTCCGGCAGTCCGAGCGCGCCGCGCAGCCGCTCCATGGTGAGCTGGATGATTCGCGGGGAAAGCGGCCCGCCGCGCGCGCCGACGAAGATTGGCCCGGCCGGCGGCAATGAATGCGGGCACATCGCAACATAGTCGGCGATCAGCGCCAGCACGTTCTGCAGCACCGGCACCATCCGAGTCTTGTTGCCCTTGCCGGTGACGACGATGACGTCGCCTTCGCCCGGCTTGGGCACATCGCGCCGCTTCAGTCCCAGCGCCTCGGAGATGCGCAGCCCCGAACCGTAGAGCAGCGCCATGACAGCGGCGTCGCGCGCCAGGATCCATGGCTCGCGTTCCTCGCCGGCACGCTCGTCGGCATCGGCAAAGCGTTTGGCAGCGTCCATCTGGATCGGCTTCGGCAGGCTCTTCGCAATTTTCGGCGCCCGAATCGCCGATAGGGCGCCGACCCTGCCTTTGCCTTCCCGTTCCAGAAAGCGCCCGAACGAGCGCAAGCCCGCCAGCGCTCGCATCAGCGAGCGCCCGGCAATGTCGTCGGCGCGGCGCATCGCCATAAAGGCCCTGACGTCGGTGGCCTCCAGCGCGGCATACCGTTTCAGCGTGACCTGGCTTCCCCAATGTTCGGCGAGGAACGCAAGGCATTGGCGGAGGTCGCGGGCGTAGGCTTCGAGCGTCTTCGGCGACAGCCGCCGTTCCGCGCGCAGATGCGTCAGCCAGCGCCCGACCTCCCGCGCGAACGCTTCGTCGGCGCAATCGAGCTCGACCGCTTGCAGTGCCGGAACTTCGCTTGCCATCATCTCTGCCTTGGAGACGGGGATTCAACGCATTATATGGCACCTCTTTCGTTTACCGTTCGCTAACTGGCCGGAGCGGCGCTAGCCTCGCTGCGGATTACCCCAAGCCTGATTCCCTGATGGACCACGCCACCCGCCAAACCAGCTCCTCGGCCTCGTCGACCCGTGTGGTCGACGTGCTGGTGCCGGTCGCGCTCAATCAAAACTATTCCTACCGCGTGCCGCGCGGCATGGAGCTGAAGGCGGGCGATGTCGTCTGCGTGCCGCTCGGGCCACGCGAGGTGGTGGCTGTGGTGTGGGCGGAAAACGCTAATCCCGATCCGCGGCTACACAACCGCCTGAAGGACGTCGGCGAAAAGCTCGACGTGCCGCCGCTGAAGGAAGAACTGCGCAGCCTGGTCGACTGGGTCGCCAACTACACGCTCTCAGCGCGCGGCACGGTGCTGCGCATGGCATTGCGGATGGGCGAAAATCTCGGCCCCGAGCGGATGCGCCTCGGCGTGCGGCTGGTCGGTGAGCCGCCGCGGCGTCTGACGCCGGCAAGGCGACGGCTGATCGAAGTGCTGTCGGATGGCCTCTTGCACGGCAAGTCGGATGCGGCGCGGGAGGCCGGCGTCAGCTCAGGCGTGGTCGACGGGCTGGTCGACGAGGGCACGCTGGCGATCGAGGCGATGCCGCCGCCGCTGGCGCCGCCGTCGCCCGATCCCGCCTTCGCGCAGCCGGAATTCTCCCATCAGCAGCGCGCGGCGGTGGATGCGATGCGCGCGCTCGCCGCCAATGGCACGTTCCATGTCGCGCTGCTCGACGGCGTCACCGGCTCGGGCAAGACCGAAGTCTATTTCGAGGCGATTGCGGAGGTCGTCCGGCGCGGCAAGCAGACGCTGATCCTGATGCCGGAGATCGCGCTGACAGGGCAATTCCTCGACCGTTTTGCCCAGCGTTTTGGCGTGCGCCCGATCGAGTGGCACTCCGAACTGACGCCGCGCACGCGGCAGCGCAATTGGGCCGCGATATCGGCCGGCGAAGCGCCGGTCGTGGTCGGCGCGCGCTCGGCGCTATTTCTGCCTTACGCCGATCTCGGCCTGATCATCGTCGATGAAGAACACGACCAGGCCTACAAGCAGGACGATGGCGCACACTATCACGCCCGCGACATGGCTGTGGTGCGCGCGCATATAGCCAAGATTCCGATCGTGCTGGCGTCCGCGACGCCGTCGGTCGAGACCGAGGTCAATGCGCGCAAGGGGCGCTATCAGCGCGTCGCACTGCCGTCGCGCTTCGGCGGTCAGCACATGCCGCATATCGAGGCGATCGATCTGCGCCGCGCACCACCGCCGCGCGGTCGCTTCATCTCGCCGCCGCTCGCCGAGCAGATTCGCTTCGCGATCGAGAAGCGCGAACAGGCGCTGTTGTTCCTCAACCGCCGTGGCTATGCGCCGCTGACGCTATGCCGCGCCTGCGGCCACCGCTTCGCCTGCACCATTTGCGACGCTTGGCTGGTCGATCATCGCTTCCGCCAGCGGCTGGTCTGCCACCATTGCGGCTTCTCGATGCCGCGCCCGAACATCTGCCCGCATTGCCAGGCCGAGGAATCGCTGGTGGCAGTCGGCCCCGGCGTCGAGCGGCTGCAGGAAGAGGCGGCAGCGCTGTTTCCGGAAGCGCGCACCATGGTGCTGTCGAGTGATCTCATCACCTCGATCGAGACCATGCGCAGCGAACTGAACGAAATCGCTGAAGGCCGCGTCGACATCATTATCGGCACGCAACTGGTGGCGAAGGGACATAACTTTCCGCGGCTCAATTTGGTCGGCGTGGTCGACGCCGATCTGGGCCTCGGCAATGGCGATCCGCGCGCCGCCGAACGCACGTTCCAATTGCTCAACCAGGTGATCGGGCGCGCGGGGCGCGAGCAGGGCCGCGGCATAGGCTTTTTGCAGACCCATCAGCCCGAACATCCCGTGATGAAGGCCCTGGTCGCGAGCGGCCGCGAGGCGTTCTACGCCAGCGAGATCGAGGCGCGCGAGCGCACCGGCTATCCGCCGTTCGGCCGTCTCGCCAGCTTGATCATCTCCGCAGGCGATCGGCCGAGTGCGGAAGGCTTTGCGCGCAGGCTCGCCGCCATAGCCCCGATCGACGAGCGCATCCAGGTACTGGGCCCTGCGGAGGCGCCGCTTGCAGTGATCAAGGGCCGCTACCGGTTCCGGATTTTGGTGAAGTCGCTGCGCAACGTCGATTTGTCGGAGTATTTGCGCGAATGGCTGGCTGCCGGGCCGAAGACCAAGGGCAATCTCAAGCTCGAAGTCGACGTCGATCCGCAGAGCTTTTTGTAGCTGAAGCGAAACCTCTCCGCGTCATTGCGAAGAGCGACGCGACGAAGCAATCCATCGCTCCTCATGCGCGGCGGGATGGATTGCTTCGCGGAGCCTGTCATCGGGCGGCGCTTCGCGCCGACCCGTTGGCTCGCAATGACGTGGAAGAGCTTCGGAACAACAAAAAAAGCCTGCCGTCATTTGCGACGACAGGCCTTTGTTGCCGCGGCAAGCCCCGCGACGGTTACGCAACGCAACGCTTACGGAAAACGGTGCGCGATCGGCGCGCCTTTAGGAGATAACCTCGGCAGTGACGTGGCCGACGCCGGCGCCGGTCAGGCCGATGGCACGGGCCGCGCCCTTGGAGAGGTCGAGCACGCGTCCCTTGATGAAGGGGCCGCGGTCGTTGATCGTGACGATCACGCTCTGGCCGCGATGGGTCACCCGGAGCTTGGTGCCGAACGGCAGCGAGCGGTGGGCTGCGGTCATGGCGTTCTGATTGAAGCGCTGTCCGGAGGCAGTCTTGCTGCCGGATTCATTGCCGTAAAAGGAAGCCTTTCCCGAGAAGCCGCGCCCGGTGCTCTCGGAGCCGATCGAGGCGTTGGCGTTCAGCCAGCTATCGCCGGCCGGCTGAGCCTTGGCGTGGTGGGAATGGTGGTGGTGGCGGTGATGCCTGGATTTGGCGGAAGCTTCGGTGATGCTGCCGCCGACCAGGAGAGTTGCGGCGATCAACGCGAACGCTGTACGCGACCGGGTTAGAGTTCCCGGCACGATCTTATTGGTATGCAACATTAAACTAGTCCCTCAGGTAGTATTGCCACATACGTGACAAATGGAACCCCCGTCCCAGTTTCAGCGGTTGCCGTTTGATCAGCCAATAAGGCATGAATTGGGCAGTAGTTCCTGTTTGTTGGCGGCTGACATATCTTGTTACCGCGTGCAACTAATCAGGTGATGTTCCGTAATCTTGCGCGTTAACCCAATTTTAACTAATTCAATACTGTCTATTACTTGCGAATACAGTTCTCCTCAGGAGGGGAAAGATTTAGGCAAGTAATGGGCAAATGGAGCGGGCCGGCCCGATTCGTTCCGCACGTCTCGGTTCATAGCCGCCATGCAAATACGCTCGGAACCAATTCACCGCTCGGGGAAGGGTGCGGCGTCGCGGGTCGGGAGCGGGCCAAATTCGGGCGTGCGGAGTTGGCTCAAAACAACCTTCAACCGGGCCTGAAAATCGACATGCGACAAGGCATCGCCCGAACGCGCGGTCATGTTGCACCTGCGCGCTTGCTATGTTAGCAAAGCCGCGATTTTAACGATCCCGGCACTTCTCGTGCCGGTCGAAAATCGAAGTCCCGCTTGAATTCCAAGGGCTTGGATCGCTAGGCGCCGCTACCCGTGGCGACGGTTTTTCCCTTGCGAGTTTGACAGCTGAAAAAAGAGCGAGTCTGTGGCTGCAGAAGATCCGTCCGTTTCCGGGGTGTCCGGCCGTTATGCTACGGCCTTGTTCGAGTTGGCGCGCGAGGAGAAATCCATCGACGCAGTGAAGGCCGATCTCGATAAATTCGAGGCCATGCTGAACGAAAGCGCCGATCTCAAGCGTCTCGTCCGCAGCCCGGTCTTCTCGGCAGATGCACAAGCCAAAGCGCTCAATGCCCTGCTCGACAAAGCCGGCATTACCGCTACCTCAGCCAAATTCCTCAAAGTGTTGACCGCCAACCGCCGGCTGTTTGCCGTGGCCGATGTGATCCGCGCCTACCGGGCGCTGGTGGCGAAGTTCAAGGGCGAGGCGACCGCCGACGTTACCGTCGCCGAACAGCTCAATGAAAAGAATCTCGACGCGCTGAAGACCGCACTGAAATCAGTGACGGGCAAGGACGTCGCGCTCAACGTGAAAGTCGATCCCTCCATCATCGGCGGCCTTGTGGTCAAGCTCGGCAGCCGCATGGTGGATAGTTCGCTTCGCACCAAACTCAATTCGATCAAGCACGCGATGAAAGAGGCAGGCTGATGGACATCCGCGCCGCGGAAATTTCCGCGATCCTCAAGGACCAGATCAAGAATTTCGGCCAGGAGGCTGAGGTCACCGAAGTCGGACAGGTGCTGTCCGTCGGCGACGGTATTGCCCGCGTCTACGGTCTGGACAACGTCCAGGCCGGTGAAATGGTCGAGTTCGAGAACGGCACCCGCGGCATGGCGCTCAATCTCGAAACCGACAACGTCGGTATCGTGATCTTCGGCGCCGACCGCGAGATCAAGGAAGGCCAGACCGTCAAGCGCACCCGCGCCATCGTGGACACGCCGGTCGGCAAGGGTCTGCTCGGCCGCGTCGTCGACGCGCTGGGTAACCCGATCGACGGCAAGGGTCCGATCCAGGCCGACAAGCGCATGCGCGTCGACGTCAAGGCGCCCGGCATCATTCCGCGCAAGTCGGTGAGCGAGCCGATGGCGACCGGCCTCAAGGCGATCGATGCGCTGATCCCGGTCGGCCGCGGCCAGCGCGAGCTGATCATCGGCGACCGTCAGACCGGCAAGACCGCGATCGCGCTCGACACCATCCTGAACCAGAAGCCGCTCAACGCGCAGCCGGACGAGAACATCAAGCTGTATTGCGTCTACGTCGCGATCGGCCAGAAGCGTTCGACCGTTGCCCAGTTCGTCAAGGTGCTGGAAGAGCAGGGCGCGCTGGAATATTCGATCATCGTCGCCGCCACCGCATCCGATCCGGCGCCGATGCAGTACATCGCGCCGTTCACCGGCTGCACCATGGGCGAGTACTTCCGCGACAACGGCATGCACGCCGTCATCATCTATGACGACTTGTCCAAGCAGGCCGTCGCCTACCGCCAGATGTCGCTCTTGCTGCGCCGTCCGCCGGGCCGCGAAGCCTATCCGGGCGACGTGTTCTACCTGCACTCCCGCCTGCTCGAGCGCGCGGCGAAGCTCAACAAGGATCAGGGCTCGGGATCGCTGACGGCGCTGCCGGTCATCGAAACCCAGGCCAACGACGTGTCGGCCTACATCCCGACCAACGTGATTTCGATTACCGACGGCCAGATCTTCCTGGAAACCGACCTGTTCTTCCAGGGCATCCGCCCGGCGGTGAACGTCGGTCTGTCGGTGTCGCGCGTGGGTTCGTCGGCGCAGACCAAGGCGATGAAGAAGGTCGCCGGCAAGATCAAGGGCGAGCTAGCGCAGTACCGCGAAATGGCGGCGTTCGCGCAGTTCGGTTCCGACCTCGACGCCTCGACCCAGCGCCTCCTGAACCGTGGTTCGCGCCTGACCGAACTCCTGAAGCAGCCGCAGTTCTCGCCGCTGAAGATGGAAGAGCAGGTCTGCGTGATCTGGGCCGGCACCAACGGCTATCTCGATGCGCTCCCGCTCAACAAGGTGCGCGCCTTCGAGGACGGTCTCTTGTCGCTGCTGCGCGGCAAGAACGCCGACATCCTCAACGGCATCCGTGACAGCCGCGATCTTTCCGACGACCTCGCCGGGAAGCTGAAGGGCGTCGTCGACGGTTTCGCCAAGACGTTTGCTTGATGATTTGCCGTTGCGGCCCGGCGCCTTGCCGGGCCCGACGAAAGAGTGGCTTGCGGTCGGGGCCTGATGGCCGGATCGCCGGGGTGAACTGAGAATGGCTTCACTTAAAGACATGCGGGTCCGCATCGCCTCGACCAAGGCGACGCAGAAGATCACCAAGGCGATGCAGATGGTCGCGGCCTCGAAGCTGCGGCGCGCGCAGAGCGCGGCCGAAGCGGCCCGTCCCTACGCCGAAAAGATGGATGCGGTGATTTCCAATATCGCCGCTGCTGCCGCCGGTTCTCCCGGCGCTCCGGCGCTGCTGGCCGGCACCGGCAGGGACCAGGTGCATCTGCTGCTGGTCTGCACCGGCGAACGCGGCCTGTGCGGCGCGTTCAATTCGGCGATCGTACGTCTGGCGCGTGAGCGCGCGCTCTCCCTGATAAACCAGGGCAAGGACGTCAAGATTTTCTGCGTCGGCCGCAAGGGCTACGACCAGCTTCGCCGCACCTTCGACAAGCAGATTATCGAGCACGTCGATCTGCGCGGGGTTCGCCAGCTCGGTTTCGTCAACGCCGAGGATATCGCCAAGAAGGTCCTGGCACGGTTCGAGGCCGGCGAGTTCGACGTCTGCACGCTGTTCTATTCGCGCTTCAAATCCGTCATCGCGCAGATCCCGACCGCCCAGCAGGTGATTCCGCTGGTGGTCGAAGAGCCGGCCGCCAATGCCGGTCCGTCGACCGCTTACGAATATGAGCCGGAGGAAGACGAGATTCTGACGCGGCTGTTGCCGCGCAATCTTGCGGTGCAGATCTTCCGCGCGCTCTTGGAAAACAACGCCTCTTTCTACGGCGCGCAGATGAGCGCGATGGATAACGCCACCCGCAACGCCGGCGAAATGATCCGCAAGCAAACCCTGGTCTACAACCGAACCCGTCAAGCCCAGATCACCAAGGAGCTGATCGAGATCATCTCCGGCGCCGAGGCGGTCTAGCGCACGAACCAACCGACGGTCGTTCAAGTACAGAATTTCGAAGGAGAGCAATTCATGGCCACAGCAGCTAACCAGATCGGTCGCGTCACCCAAGTCATGGGCGCCGTTGTCGACGTGCAGTTCGAGGGTCATCTGCCGGCCATTCTCAATTCGCTGGAAACCAAGAACGGCGGCAACCGCCTGGTGCTGGAAGTCGCGCAGCACCTCGGTGAATCCACCGTGCGCACGATTGCGATGGACGCTACCGAAGGTCTGGTGCGCGGTCAGGAAGTGACCGACACCGGCGAGCCCATCGCAATTCCGGTCGGTGACGGCACACTGGGGCGCATCATGAACGTCATCGGCGAACCGATCGACGAAGCCGGTCCGATCAAGTTCGAAGGCAAGCGCGCCATCCACCAGGAAGCGCCGTCCTACACCGACCAGTCCACCGAAGCCGAGATTCTCGTGACCGGCATCAAGGTCGTCGACCTGCTCGCGCCCTACGCCAAGGGCGGCAAGATCGGCCTGTTCGGCGGCGCCGGCGTCGGCAAGACCGTGCTGATTCAGGAACTGATCAACAACGTCGCCAAGGCGCACGGTGGTTACTCGGTGTTCGCCGGCGTCGGCGAGCGTACCCGCGAAGGCAACGACCTCTATCACGAGTTCATCGAATCCAAGGTCAACGCCGATCCGCACAATCCGGATCCGAACGTGAAGTCGAAGTGCGCACTGGTGTTCGGCCAGATGAACGAGCCGCCCGGCGCCCGCGCTCGCGTCGGCCTCACCGGTCTGACGGTCGCCGAGCACTTCCGCGACCAGGGCCAGGACGTGCTGTTCTTCGTCGACAACATCTTCCGCTTCACGCAGGCCGGCTCCGAAGTGTCGGCGCTGCTCGGTCGTATTCCTTCAGCGGTGGGTTATCAGCCGACGCTCGCGACCGACATGGGCGCGCTGCAGGAGCGCATCACCACCACGCAGAAGGGCTCGATCACTTCGGTGCAGGCGATCTACGTGCCCGCCGACGACTTGACCGACCCGGCGCCCGCCACCTCGTTCGCCCACTTGGACGCCACCACGGTGCTGAGCCGCGCGATCTCGGAAAAGGGCATCTATCCGGCGGTCGACCCGCTCGACTCCACCTCGCGCATGCTCTCCCCGCTCGTCGTCGGCGAAGAGCACTATCAGACCGCGCGCATGGTTCAGCAGGTGCTGCAGAAGTACAAGTCGCTGCAGGACATCATCGCCATTCTCGGCATGGACGAACTGTCGGAAGAGGACAAGATCACCGTGGCCCGCGCCCGCAAGGTCGAGCGCTTCCTGTCGCAGCCGTTCCACGTTGCCGAAGTCTTCACCGGTTCGCCGGGCAAGTTCGTCGACCTCGCCGACACCATCAAGGGCTTCCGCGGTCTCTGCGAAGGCAAGTACGACCATCTGCCGGAAGCGGCCTTCTACATGGTCGGCACCATCGAAGAAGCCGTCGAGAAGGGCAAGAGGCTGGCTGCCGAAGCGGCCTAAGGGGCGAATGACGAATACGGAGTAGCGGATAGCGCTGCTCCCATTCTTCCCACTCGCTGTTCGCTACTCGCTACTCGCAGGTTCTCCATGGCTACCTTTCATTTCGATCTCGTCTCCCCCGAAAAGCTCGCCTTCTCCGGCGAAGTCGATCAGGTTGACGTTCCCGGTCTGGAAGGCGATTTCGGTGTGCTGGCGGGTCACGCGCCGGTCGTAGCCGCGGTCCGCCCGGGCATCCTGACCATCACCGCCGGCGGCAGCCGTGAAAAGGTGATCGTACTCGGCGGCCTTGCCGAAATGTCGGAAAACGGCCTCACCGTGCTCGCCGACGTCGCCACCTCGATCGCTGACGTCGACCGCGCGCAGTTCGCCGAGACCATCGCCGAGATGGAAGCCAAGCTAGCCGAGAAGGAAGGCTCCGAGCTCGATCACGCTATCGAGCGGCTGGACCACTTCAAGAGCATTCAGCAAGAGCTCAGCGCCACGGCTATGCACTAAGCCCCGGGGCACTGCTCCGGGGCGCAATGAAGGCCCGGGCTGCATCAGCGCTCGTCACACCGTGACGGGCGCTGCGCTTTTTGCGGCAGTGTTGGTCTTGCAAGGCCGCCCGCCATCGCCCGGAACCGCCATGGTTGCGTCCGGGAACTTCTGGCGGCATGCTGCCGCGGATTGTGGTTCGGGGCTGCTATTCATGAAGCGCAAGATCGCGGCGATTTTTGCGGCCGATATTGCCGGCTATTCCAGACTGGTTGCCGAGGACGAAGAGGAGACGCTGCGCCGGCTGGCCTCCTACCGCCAGGTGACCGACGATTTCATCGCCAAGGGTGGCGGCCGCATTTTCAATACCGCCGGCGACGCCGTGCTCGCCGAATTTCCGAGCGCGGTCGAAGCCGTGCGTTGTGCCATCGATATCCAGGAGAGCCTGCGCACCCGTAATATGGCGTATCCGCCCAGCCGGCAGATGGCCTTTCGCATGGGCATCACGATAGGCGACGTGGTCGAGCGCGACGGCGATCTGCTTGGCGACGGCGTCAACATCGCCGCGCGCCTGGAGGGTCTCGCCGAGGTCGGCGGCATCTGCATCTCGCGCGCGGTTCACGAGCAGGTCGCCAACAAGCTGTCGGTGCAGTTCGCCGATATCGGCGCGCAGGAAGTGAAGAACATCCCGACGCCGGTGCACGCCTATATGGTGGCGATGCGCCGCGACGACGGCACCTACGCCACGCCGCAGGTCAAGAAGTCGGCTAAGCCGCAAGGCGCCACACAGCCGAACTGGATGTGGCCGGTTGCGGTCACGGTGGTCAGCCTCGCGGCGATCGGTGTCGGCGGCTTTCTTTACTTCACCAAGCTGGAGAGCTCGGCGACCAAGGTCGCATCTCCCAGCAGCATGGCACGCCCTGCGCCGGCACCGTCAGCGATCGCGGCGGTGCCAGCGCCGGTGCCCGCACCAAAGCCCCGGACAGCCCATCGCCACAACCTCCGTCGCCGTCGCCATCGGTGGTCGCGTCGGTCGACAGGTTTGTTGCGGCAAGTATTCCCTTCATCAGCGACAGGGCCCGCGCCTCATTCGCCACCGACTACGTCCCGGCGGCCGACTTCAAGGCGTTCGCGCTCAATGTCGGCGGGTTCAATGCCTTCGTCACCGCGCAACCGAGCGAGGAAGTGGCGAGGGGCGCTGCGATCGAGCAATGCCAGAAGCGCGCGGAGGCGGCGCAATCGCCGCGCAAATGCGAACTATACGCGGTCGGTGATGCGATCGTGTACGCCCATGGCAAACCGCCGCTGCCGCCATTGCCCTGGATCCGGCGGCGCGACCGAGCAGCCGTTCGTCGCGAAGAATGTCCCGCTCGCCCGGGACCCCGCCAAGGCCCGCCTCGAAGCGGTCTACGTGCCGGCACGAAGAAACAAAGCGCTCGCGATTGGACCTGGCGGCGGCGTACTGTTCTTTCCCATCGCGCTCGAGACGACGGAGGAGGCGGTGCGACGCGCCCTGGAGTCTTGCGGGGGGATCGCCAGCGTGCCGTGCATCGTCGTTGCCGTCAACGACGATTTCGTGGTGCCGATTCCGACCACGCTGAAGGTCACCGGCTTCTTCAGGGCCACCGGCAGTACGATGATATCAGCTGACGCGCGCGAGGATGTCGCGCGGCGGATTTCGGAAGCGCAGAGTGGTTGGAACGCGGTCGCGGTTGGCGCGGCTGGCCGGCCCGGACTGGCGCTGAAGGCGACGAGCGAACAGGCGGCGATCAACGAAGCGCTGGCCGACTGCGTCAAGCGCGACAGCAATTGCCAGATTATCGGGATTGGCCCGTTTTCGGTCGGGCCGAACTAGTCCAAGAGGGGTTGGCGCCTGCGTCCAGTTCGTCCGACGTCGGGAATATCTCGAGAGTCCGAACCTTAGGTGACCGCCGGCCGATCGCCAGCAGGATGAACAGGTGCCGGTAGCCTTGGTACCTGGCGGCCGGACGGGTGCGTTCCCGCCCGCTGAACATCAGCCTGCCATTCCGGTCATGCACCCGCCATTCGAAGCTCCGGCGGCGCTTGGCTACAGTCACGTCCATCATGAGAGGCAAGACACCGTACAGTGGCGGGTTATTTCAAGGCTGAGCCTTTTAGTCTGCGGCCGACACAAAAAGGTTCGCTGATACCAAACCACCGACGGTATCAGGTGCCTTCTGCGAGCTAGGCCGGCCGAAAACTATTGAGCGACAAAAGGCTGTCAAGCGTCTCGCGTCCCGCGGCTGTGGCGAGACAATCTAACGGGCGAACTCCGCAAATACCTGCGCCACCATCCGGTACACGTCGCGCCGGAACGGCACCACGAGGTCAGCCACGCGCTCCAGCCTTTCCCAGCGCCAGGAATCGAATTCAGCCGGCTGGCCATTGCGCGGCGTCAGCGGGTCGATCTCCTCGTCGCGACCGGTGAACCGCAGCGCGAACCATTTCTGCCGCTGGCCGCGGAACTTCGCCAGGCGATGGTCGGGCGGACCGTCATAGGGCGGAAATTCGTAATTCATCCAATCGGCCTCGCCGAGGTATTCGGCGCTGACCGCCCCGGTCTCTTCCCATAGCTCGCGCATTACGGCATCGCGCGGGTTCTCGTCGGCGTCGATGCCGCCCTGCGGCATCTGCCATTCCAACCCGGGAAGAATGATTTCCGGCCCATCGTCGCGGAAACGGCGGCCGATCAGCACCCGGCCCGAGGCGTTGAACAGCGCAATTCCCACATTGGGCCGATAGGGTTTGTCGGACATTTTCGGTCACCGTCATTCCGGGGCGCGCGGTAGCGCGAACCCGGAATCTCGAGATTCCGGGTTCATGCTTCGCATGCCCCGGAATGACCGGGCACTACTTGGAAGATGCGTCATGCTAACCGCCCGCGAGGCCGGAGAATTCCTTGACCACGCGCTCATAGACCGGCCGCTTGAACGGAACGATCAGGGTCGGGAGATTCTTCATCGGCTCCCAGCGCCAGCTCACGAACTCGGCCTTGTGTCCGCCGCCGCCGGGGCTCGCAACATTGATCTCCGCGTCCTTGCCGGTGAAGCGCACCGCGTACCATTTCTGCCGTTGCCCGCGATAGCGGCCCTTCCAGGCGCGGCCGGCCACCGTGCGGGGAATGTCGTAGATCAGCCAATCCGGGACTTCGCCGAGCTTCTCCACCGAGCGGACGCTGGTTTCCTCATAAAGCTCGCGCTTGGCGGCCTCCCAGGTATCCTCGCCGGGATCGACCCCGCCCTGCGGCATCTGCCAGACATGGGTTTCATCGACATGTTCGATGCCGCCGGCGCGCCGGCCAATGAAGACCAACCCGGCCGCGTTGATCAGCATCATGCCGACGCAGGTCCGGTAAGGCAGGTCCTCGTAGCGCGCCATTTCCGTCAGGACTCCCTTGCCTGCATCAACTCACCCACAATTGGTTGGGCTGGCGCAGTCGGGGAAGCCCGGTTCGCCGCCATCAGCTTGATCTCTAGCCTGATTTTGATTTCAGCATCGCCGTTGTCAATGGCACAAGCATGATGCCGCGGCTGTCCAGCGTCTTGATCCAGGCGGCAAGGCGCTCGATCGAAATTGGCAGGGCCGAGGCGACACCCACTGCCGTTCCGCGTTCCTTGGCGAGCGTTTCCAACTTGACCAGCGTCCGGTCGATCTCGGCCGAGGTCGGCACGGCGTCGATGGTAAAATCGGCCTTGGCAAAGGGCATCGATTGGGCTGCCGTGAGCGATCCGGCGGCGCTGCGCGGCGAGGAGCCGTCATCGAGATAGCCAAGGCCGCGCTTGGCCGCCTCGCGGATGATCGGCTGCATCACGGTATCCGTTGCCGTGAAACGCGCGCCCATGAAGTTGGCGATCCCGGCATAACCCTGAAACCGGCTAAGGTGCCAGTACAGCCGGTCGATGTTCTGCTCGGATGTCAGCGTCGTCAGCAGGGTCTGCGGACCGGGATCGTTATCGGGGTAATCGAACGGCTCCATCGGAACCTGCAGCAGGATCTCGTGGCGCTGCGCCCGGGCCCGTTCGGCCAGTTTGGCGGGATCCGCGCCGTAAGGCGTGAACGCCAGCGTCACGGCCGGCGGCAGTTTCATGATGGCATCGGTGGTCTTGGCGGCGCCGACGCCGAGGCCGCCGACGACGATCGCGATCACCGGCATCTTGGCGGCCTTGGTGCGGTCGGCGTCGGCCGCGTAGACCGTAAAGGGTTTGAGGCCATCGGCGACCACCGGGATCATGCCGTAGCGCGACTTTTCCAGGAGCCGCTGGTCGATGCCGGCCATCGGGCTTGCCGGCGCGGATTCCGCGCCTGCCTTGTCGCCGGCATCGCCGCCGATCACGATGTCCTGGCGCTTGCCGCTGGAGCCGTCGATGATGGTGACGGTCTTGTTGTCGCTGGCCGGGGAATGCTGGGATGCCGATTTCGCAGCTTTCTCGGTGACAGGCTGCTTTTCGTCCGTCGCCGGCGTGCGCAAGGCGACGCGGGCGACGGGCTCGCCTCCCAGCGGGTTGTCGACAAAGAGGGCGACGGTCAGGAAGCCGACCAGGAACAGGCCGAGCAACACCGCCAGCGCTTGCATTGCGGTGAACGGCAGCCGAAACCGGCGTTTTTTGCGCTCGGTTTTCTGCCCGAGCGGCGTGCTCAGCTCGTCGGCCGTTTCCGTCATAGACCTCACCGAATCAATCACGCCGACGATACCACGATGGGCCGGATTCGAGCGCCTGCACCGGCCCCGCAAAAGCACCGGTCGTCGCCCCCGGAGACGAACTGGCAACGAAAAAGGGGCGGCCGAGAGCCGCCCCTTTTGTTGTGACTAAAATCCCGGTCGCCGGATCAGTTCGCCGCCTTGGTGGCGGGTTTGTCGACTGCCGCCTTGTCTCCGGTCGCCGGCGCGCTCGCCGTCGACTTGATGCCGTGCAGCAGGTCGGCCGCGGTCTTCAGCGCCTTGTCGTCCTTGGCGTCCGGCGGCACGTAGGATTGCGAGCCGGTCTTTTCGTCGCCGTCGTTCTTCAGATGCCCGCGCAGCGAAGCCTCGCCCTTGGTGTCGGTACGCGACTTCAGCTCATCCGGAACATCCTGCAGCACCTCGATGTCGGGCACGATACCCTTGGCCTGGATCGACTTGCCGGACGGCGTGTAATAGCGCGCGGTGGTCAGGCGCAGCGCGCCGTTGCCGCTGCCGAGCGGGATGATGGTCTGCACCGAGCCCTTGCCGAACGAGCGGGTGCCGACCAGCGTCGCACGCTTGTGGTCCTGCAGCGCGCCGGCGACGATTTCGGAGGCTGAGGCCGAGCCGCCATTGACCAGCACGATGATCGGCTTGCCCTTCGTCAGGTCACCCGCATGGGCGGCGCGGCGCTGGGTCTCTTCGGCATTGCGGCCGCGGGTCGAAACGATCTCGCCCTTCTCAAGGAAGGTGTCGGAAACCGTCACCGCTTCCTCCAGCAGACCGCCGGGATTGTTTCTGAGATCGATGATGAAGCCCTTCAGCTTGTCGCCGATCTGATTCGTGAGGCTGCCGATCTCGCGCTTCAGGCCTTCGGTGGTCTGTTCGTTGAAAGTAGTGACGCGGATATAGGCAATGTCGTCCTGCTCGACGCGCGCACGGACCGAGCGGACGCGGATGTTGTCGCGCACCAGTGTCACTTCGATCGGATTGTCCTGGCCCTTGCGGATGATCTTGAGACGGATCTTGGTATTGACCGGTCCGCGCATCTTCTCGACCGCCTGGTTGAGGGTGAGACCCTGTACGGCTTCGTCGTCGAGATTGGTGATGATGTCGTTGGCCATGATGCCGGCCTTCGATGCCGGCGTGTCGTCGATCGGCGAGACGACCTTGATCAGACCGTCTTCCATCGTGACCTCGATGCCGAGTCCGCCGAATTCACCGCGCGTCTGCACCTGCATGTCGCGGAAACTCTTCGCGTCCATGTAGCTGGAATGCGGATCGAGTCCGGCCAGCATGCCTGAGATCGCCGACTCGACCAGCTTGCCGTCGTCAGGCTTCTCGACATAATCGCTGCGCACGCGCTCGAACACGTCGCCGAACAGATTGAGCTGGCGATAGGTGTCCGAGGTTGCGGCACGCGCACTCGATCCCATCAGCACGGAACGAGGCTGCGTGACGAAGAGCGTCAAAGCCGCACCGGTGGCGGCGCTGAGAAGAATTACAGAAGTCTTGCGCATCATCCGCGAACCTTTTCGCCTTCGTTAGCGGCCCACCATGGGCCTGAGTCGATTGGAGTGCCGTCCTTACGGAACTCGACATAGAGCACCGGCTGGCTCGCGGTCGTCGCGAGAATGGATGCGACCTGGGACGTCGTCCCCATGGTCGCGACCGGCTCTCCCGTAAGTACAAACTGGCCGATGTTTACCGAAATGCGCTCCATCCCGGCGATCAGGACATGATACCCGCCCCCGGCATTGAGGATCAAGAGTTGTCCGTAGCTCCGGAAGGGCCCGGCGTAAACAACCCAGCCGTCACACGGTGTTGTGACCTGAGCCCCGGCTCGGGTTGTCAAAGAAATGCCTTTTTCGACGCCACCCGCGCCGTCGGAACCGCCAAAATCGCGAATCTTGCGGCCATTGACCGGAAAGGCGAATAGCCCCTTCGCGGAAGCAAATGCGATCGCGGGGCTGAGCCGGGCGGGATCCTTCAGTGCCCCAAGATTAGGCTTGCCGCCGGGGGCGGGCGGGGTGCCCTTCAGGCTGGCGGTGGCGGCCGCCTTGGCGGCGCTCTTCAGGTCCTGCTCCATTTTCGTGATCAGGCCCTGCAAACTGTCGACCTGCTTGGACAGGTTGATGGCGCGCGCACCTTCGGCCTCCATGTCCTTTTCGATCGCGCTCTGCTTGCGCTGCCGCTCTTCCACCAGCGCCGCCAGCCTGATGGAATCGTCCTTCAGCCTGTCGCGGTCCCGAGCCAGTACGTCGCGCTGGTTGGCGATGTCCTTGCGCAGATTCACCAGTTCGGTGAGGTCGGCCGTAAGTTTTTCCGCGCGGCCGCGCAACTCGGGGACGACGGACCCAAGCAGCATGGCAGTGCGCAGCGACTGCAGCGCGTCCTCGGGCCGCACCAACAACGCGGGCGGGGTGCGCCGTCCGGCCCGCTGCAGCGCCGCCAGCACCTCGACGATTTCGGAGCGGCGTGAATCGAGCGAAGCGCGGATCTGCATCTCGCGACTGTCGAGCGGCCGCAGCCGCCCCTCAGTCTCGCCGATGCGGGTCTCGACGTTGCGCACCTGCGCGGCGATGTCGATCACTTGCTGGTTGAGCTTGGAGCGGTCCTGTCCGATTGCCGCGATATCGGCTTTCAGTTTCTGTTGCAGCTCGGCTGCTTTCCGCTGCTGCTCGCGCGTGGCCTCCAGCTCCTGCTCGCGTTGCTTGAGGGCGTCGGGGGAAACGGCAGTCGCTTGGTGCGCAGGTGCCGCGGGTTGCTGCGCCAGCGCCGGCGAAAGCGATGCCGCAGCGAAGCTCGCTGAAAGCAAGATCAGGGGAAGCGAGACGGCTGACATCAGCGACACGCCGCGATTGGCGGTGCCAAGGTATGAATGAATGTCCCGCGTTGAATGCATGCGGCCTATGCTGCGTTGTCTGTATTCACGTCACCGTGCCTTATGCGCGATGGTAGGGGTGGCCGGCCAGAATGGTGGCGGCCCGGTAAATCTGTTCAAGAAGCATGACGCGGACCATTTGATGCGGCCAGGTCGCCGAGCCGAACGCAATGCGCAATTTAGCCTTGCGCTGCAATTCGGGCGAAAGTCCGTCCGCGCCTCCGATGGCGAAAATTGTGTTGGCGATGCCTTCGTCCCGCCACTGGCCGAGCTGCCGGGCAAACGTGGCGCTATCGATGCTCCTGCCGTGCTCGTCCAGCGCTACCAGCACCGATTTCTCCGGTATCGCCGCCGAAATCGCCGCGGCTTCCTCCGCGATCCGGGTCGCGGTGTCGCGTGCGCGGCTTTCGGGAATTTCATGAATCGCAAGGCCGCGGAAGGCCAGCCTGCGGCCGATGTCCTCGAAGCGCTCGCGATAGCGTTCGGCCAGCTCCTGTTCCGGCCCCTGTTTCAGCCGGCCGATCGAGACCACGACAAGGCGCATGATTGCTGTTTCTGGCGTGCACTTTTCGCCACGCGCGCTTCTCGCGCGCGTCAAGCAGACTAAATACGCCTCAGCCGATTCGCATCGGCAGGGCGTTCAGATCGCTGCCGCCGCCGGGTTCTGCGCCCACAACCTTTCGAGGTTGTAGAATTCGCGCACCTCGGGTCTGAATACGTGCACGACCACATCGCCGGAATCGATCAGCACCCAGTCGCAATTGGGCAAGCCCTCGACATGGATGTTCTTGATGCCGGTTTCCTTCAGGGCTTTGGTGACGTTTTCCGCGATCGCGCCGACGTGCCGGTTGGCGCGTCCTGACGTGACGATCATGTAGTCGGAAAAGGCGGATTTGCCGCGAAGGTCGATGGTGACCGTTTCTTCCGCCTTCATATCGTCGAGGCGGGAGAGGATCATATTCAGCGTCTTGTCGGCGTCGGGTTGCGCCTTCAAGGCCGCAGCTTGTGTCGATGTTTTACGCGGGGTCTTGGCAGACTTGCTGGGAACCTTGGGTAAAACAGACTTTGACTTGGACAATACAGATGTGGCCAGGGACCATTCCTTTCACTGTATCGCAAACGCCGAATCCCGGCGTCGCGGACCATATTAGGCATGTGGGGTTAACGGTTTCAATATTCCAGTGTCCCCAACTGCCGGTTCAGACCAGACTGTCACTTCTTTGCCTTCCAGCTACCGTCTGGGTTCCGCAGGCCGGTTGACGACATGTTCAGTTTCAGACCGGTGAGGAAAACCCAGGCGGGAGCGCGTTGATCTGCTAGCCGGGCCGCCTGATTGGCAGGCAACCGATAGCGCGCCAGGGCCTGTGCGGCCGGCGCGGCCAGCGCGCGGAAACTTTCCGGCGGACGGTCGATCACTGCAATCGGCACCTCTGCGGCAATGCGCCGCCAGTTCTGCCAACGATGGAATTGCGCAAGATTGTCGGCGCCCATGATCCAGACGAAATGCACGCCGGAAACGCGGCGGCGCAAGTGGATGATCGTATCGACAGTGTATCGGGTGCCAATGACAGCTTCGAGACAGCTGACGTCGATGCGCGGATCGTCGGCGATATCAAGTGCGGCATCAGCGCGTTCTGCAAAGCCATGCAGCTGGCCGTTATCCTTGAGCGGATTGCCTGGCGTCAGCAGCCACCAGACGCGATCGAGCTTCAGACGCTTGAGCGCAAACAGGCTGATCGCGCGATGCGCCGCGTGCGGCGGATTGAACGAGCCGCCGAGCAGGCCGATCCGCATGCCGTTGGCGTGAAAGGGGATAACCTGCGCGGCGGATTGCAGTTGCATCAGCCGGGTCACCGCGGGCGCGGGCTCGCGTTCACGGCCGCGTCTGCCCGGTGCCGTGAACGCGGTACTTGAAGGTCGTCAGTTGTTCGGCGCCGACCGGGCCGCGGGCGTGGAATTTGCCGGTGGCGATCCCGATCTCCGCGCCGAAGCCGAACTCGCCGCCATCGGCAAACTGCGTCGAGGCGTTGTGCAGCACGATCGCCGAATCGACCTCGTTGAGGAATTTTTCGGCCGCCTTGGCATCTTCGGCGACGATCGCGTCGGTGTGGCGCGAGCCATGATTCTGGACATGGGCGATCGCCCCATCGACACCGTCGACGACGCGCGCGGCGATGACGGCATCGAGATACTCGGTATCCCAATCCTCATCCGTTGCCGGCTTCACGCGCACATCGATGTTCTGCACGGCGTCGTCCCCGCGCACCTCGCAGCCGGATTCGAGCAACATTTCGACCAGCGGTTTGAGCGTAGTTGCGGCGCCGGCGCGATCGACCAGCAACGTCTCGGCCGCGCCGCAGACGCCGGTGCGGCGCATCTTGGCGTTCAGCACGATCGACTTGGCCATGTCGAGCTTGGCGCTGGCATCGACATAGACGTGGTTGACGCCTTCGAGATGCGCAAACACCGGTACGCGCGCTTCCGCTTCGACCCGCGCGACCAGGCTCTTGCCGCCGCGTGGCACGATCACGTCGATGCCGCCGTTCAGTCCGGACAACATCAGACCGACGGCCGCGCGGTCGCGGGTCGGCACCAGCGTGATCGCGGCTTCCGGCAGGCCGGCCTCGCGCAGGCCCTGCGTGAGGCATTCGTGGATGGCGCGGCACGAGCGAAAGCTGTCGGAGCCGCCGCGCAGGATCACGGCGTTGCCGGACTTCAGGCACAGCACGCCGGCATCCGCCGCGACATTGGGACGGCTTTCGAAGATTACGCCAATCACGCCGAGCGGCACGCGCACGCGCTCGATGGTCATGCCGTTCGGCCGCTGCCAGCTCTCGGTCACGGTGCCGACGGGGTCGGGAATGGCGCGCACCGTGGCGACACCGTCAGCCATGGAATCGATCCGCGCCGGCGTCAGCGTCAGCCGGTCGATGAAAGCCGAGGTCGCGCCGCCGGCCTTCACTTCCACCACGTCTTCGGCATTGGCCGCGAGGATCTTTGCCGCATTGGCGCGGATCGCCCGTTCGATCGCCTCCAGCGCCCGGTCCTTCTGCGCCGGCGGCGCCAGCGCCAGCACCCGCGCGGCAGCGCGCGCTTGCGAAGCGAGCTCGGTCATCAAAGCGGGCAGATCGGCGTTGCCGTCGATTGCCTTCAGGGAGGCGGTCATCGGAGGTCTCGAGTCTGGAGTTAAGGCCATGCCCTAGCACGGAAATCGCGCTTTTGCGAGGTCCGGAACCGGCATGGCTGGTTGGCGAAATCGGAAAACGCTAGCTCGGCCAAAGGCCTAGTTGAATGTCTATTTGACCGGAACGGTCCCGGCTGGCCCCACCACGAGATCATCCCGATGGATCATCTCCGCCCGGCCTGAGATGCCTAGGATCGCCATCACGTCCGGCGAGGAGCGGCCCTTGATCTTTTCGGCATCCTCGGCGTCGTAGGCGACGAGACCGCGGCCGATTTCGTGGGTATCGGGTCCGCGCACCACCACGGCGTCGCCGCGGGCGAACTGGCCGTCGATCCTGATCACCCCGGCCGGCAGCAGGCTCTTGCCTGCACGCAGCGCCGCGACCGCGCCGGCATCGATGGTCAGCGTACCCTTCGGCTCCAGCGAGCCCGCGATCCAGCGTTTTCGCGCGGTGACAGGATTGGCCGGCGTCAGGAACCAGGTGCAGCGTCCGCCGTCCGCAACAGCCTGCAGCGGATGCTCGATCTTGCCCGAGGCGATCAGCATATGCGTGCCCGAGGTGGTCGCGATCTTCGCCGCTTCGATCTTGGTGAACATGCCGCCGCGCGACAATTCGGATTCGGCCGCGCCCGCCATGCCCTCGATCTCCGAGGTGACGGATTCGACGATCGGAATCAGTTTTGCGTTCGGATTGGCGCCGGGCGGCGCATCATAAAGACCGTCGATGTCGGACAGCAGGATCAGCAGATCGGCGCTCGCCATGGTGGCGACGCGTGCGGCGAGACGATCATTGTCGCCATAGCGAATCTCGTTGGTGGCGACCGTGTCGTTTTCGTTGATCACGGGCACTGCGCGCCATTCCAAGAGTTTGGCAATGGTCGAGCGGGCGTTGAGGTAGCGACGGCGCTCCTCGGTATCCTGCAGCGTCACCAGGATCTGCCCGGAGCCAATACCGTGCGCGCCAAGCACCTCCGACCAGATCCGCGCCAGCGCAATCTGTCCCACGGCGGCGGCGCCCTGACTCTCTTCGAGCTTCAACGGCCCGCGCGGTAGCTTCAGGCGGCTGCGCCCGAGCGCGATCGAGCCCGACGAGACCACGAGAACGTCGCGGCCTTCACCGTGCAACTTGGCGATATCGGCGACCAGCGCCGATAGCCATTTGGCGCGGACCTCGCCGGCATCAGAATCGACCAGCAGCGAGGAGCCGACCTTGACGACGATGCGGCGGAAGTTTTTGAGCGCGGGGCGTTTCATGGATGTGGTCGAATGAAAGGATTGTCGGGAAGCAATACGCGCCAGCTCCGCGATTTGGAAGTGGCGCGGCCGCGGGAGCGCTTAAGTTTGTATCAGCCCTGCGGCGGCGTCGCCGGCGTCCACGGGTCCTGGCCGCCCTTGGCCTTGAGCGACACCGGGGCCTCGCCGATCACCTCGACCAGCGCCTTGAGCGCTTCGGGCACGCCTTCGCCGGTCGCAGCCGAGAGCAGCAGTGGCGTCTTTTTCGCGGCGCGCTTCAGCCGTTCCTTCTGCTTCTTCAATTCATCCGGCGCGACCGCGTCGATCTTGTTCAGCGCGACGATCTCGATCTTCTCGGCGAGATGACCCTCATACGCCTCGAGCTCGGTTCGCACCGTCTTGTAGGCCTTGCCGGCATGCTCGCAGGTTGCATCAATCAGATGCAGCAGCACGCGGCAACGCTCGACATGACCGAGAAAGCGGTCGCCGAGGCCGGCGCCTTCATGCGCGCCCTCGATCAGTCCGGGAATGTCGGCGAGCACGAATTCGCGGCCCTGCGCATTCACGACGCCGAGCTGCGGATGCAGCGTGGTGAAGGGATAGTCGGCGATCTTCGGTTTCGCCGCGCTGACGACGGAGAGGAAGGTCGATTTGCCTGCATTGGGCAGGCCGACGAGGCCGGCATCCGCAATGAGCTTCAGCCGCAGCCAGATCCAGCGCTCCTCGCCTTCCTGGCCAGGATTGGCATTGCGCGGCGCGCGGTTGGTCGAGGATTTGAAATGCGCGTTGCCGAAGCCGCCATTGCCGCCCTGCGCCAGCACGAACTTTTCGCCAAGCTCGGTGAAGTCGTGGATCAGCGTTTCGCGATCCTCATCAAAAATCTGCGTGCCGACCGGCACCTTGAGAACGATCGATTTGCCGTTGGCGCCATGGCGGTCCTTGCCCATGCCATTGGTGCCCTTCTGTGCCTTGAAGTGCTGTTGATAGCGGTAGTCGATCAGCGTGTTCAGGCCGTCGACCACCTCGACGATGACGTCGCCGCCGCGGCCGCCATTGCCGCCGGAGGGTCCACCGAACTCGATGAACTTCTCGCGGCGGAACGCCACGCAGCCGTTGCCGCCGTCGCCGGAGCGGATATAGACCTTTGCCTCGTCAAGGAATTTCATGATTTGTACTAGTTAGGACAGGGGGCCCCGTGCGGCAACCCTCAAGGCCCGCAACATTGGCGAAAAGCCTTAATTTTCGGGCCTTTTTCGCGGTTCCGAACGGGAGGCCAGGCTTCTTATGAGGGCGGCCGGCGCCGGATCAGGAATTTCTGCATTCCCTCCAGCACCAATTCCTTGCGCTGGTTGAACACGGTCGAGCGCAGCGTCACCACGCCTGTGCTGCGGCCGGGGACAAGTTCGGTCACTTCGAGCGCGGGGTAGATGGTGTCGCCGGCATAGACCGGCTTCAAGAACTTGCTCGACTGTTCGAGGAAGCCGACCAGCGATTCCTCGACGATGTAGGGAAACAGGCCTGCACCCGGCGCGGTGTGGACCAGGGTCTGGAAGCCATGCGCGAGCAGGTCCGGCATGCCGCGGGCGCGGCAATATTCGACGTCGTAATGGATCGGATGGGTGTCGCCGCTCGCGGTCTGGAATGCGGCGAACACCGCCGACGTCTGGGTCCGGCTCGGAATCACGAAGCGTTCGCCGAGCACAAAATCCTCGAACCAGCGCTGTTCGCTCACCATGCGGTGTTGGGCGGGGTCGAAGTCGGTCATGTCGATTTCCTGTGGCGCTTCTCAGAGGGCGTACCGGTATCGCAGAGATGGAACTGCGGCAATCAATACGCCTCAATTCGTCATACCCGGGCTTGCCCCGCGCATCCACGCCTTTACAACGTGCTGCACAAAGGACGTGGATGGCCGGGGTGCTGGCCATGACGAAGAGCAATAAACAGGAAACGTCATGAGCCTGTTCGCCAAAATTTCCACCTACGACGAGCGTTCGGCGCGGCTGGCCGGCATCGGCTTGATGCTGCTGTCGATCTTCATGTTCTCGTTCGGCGACGCGCTCGGAAAATTCATGGTCGCGACCTATTCGGTCGGCCAGTTGTTGTGGCTACGCGCCTGCGCGGCGCTGCTCGTGCTGTTGCCGGTGATCTGGAGTCAGCGCGCCGAGTTCAAGCGCCTCGAACGGCCGTGGCTTCAATTGCTGCGCGTGACGCTTTCGACGCTCGAGGTCGCGGCTTTCTTTCTCGCCACCGTCTATCTGCCGCTCGCCGACGTCATCACCTACTATCTGGCTTCGCCGATCTTCGTCACGGCGTTGTCAGGCATCGTGCTCGGCGAGCGCGTCGGCTGGCGGCGCTGGACTGCGATCCTGATCGGGTTCTGCGGCGTGCTGATTGCGCTGCGTCCGTCGACGCAGACGGTAAGCTGGCCCGCAATGATCGCGCTCGGCGGCAGCCTGTCGTTTGCGTTCCTGATGCTGATCACGCGCTCGCTGCGGGACACGCCGGATATCGTGCTGACGACGTCGCAGTTCGGCGGCACCTTTCTGCTCGGCGCGCTGATGTCGCCGATCGGCTGGGTGACGCCGACGCTTGGCAGTCTCGGCCTGTTTGCCGCGGCGGGCGTGATTTCCGTCTTTGCGCTCTTGTGCATCAACCGTTCGCTGAAGCTGGCGCCGGCCAGCGTCGTGGTGCCGTATCAATATTCGATGATCGTATGGGCCGTGATTTTCGGCTTCGTGGTGTGGGGTGACGTGCCGTCGATCTCGACGCTGATCGGCGCGGCGATCATTATCGGCGCCGGCTTCTATATTTTCCTGCGCGAGCAGAAGTTGGGTCGCGAGGAAGCAGTGGTGAATCCGCCGGCATGAGTCGCGCTCTCGCCGTCATTGCAAAGGAGCAAAGCGACGAAGCAATCCATTCTTTCCTTGCGGCCCGATGGATTGCTTCGCGGAGCCTGTCATCGGGCGCGCATTCGCGCGACCCGTTGGCTCGCAATGACGGGGAGAGTTCAGCGCTATCTCCGCGTCGAGCTTCCCCAGTTCTTCAGCGACGTCCACACGCTGCGCGTCAGGCGAAAGCGGTCGACCGGGGTTGAGGATCCCAGCGCCTCGAAGCGGTGCAGTTCGACGCCGCTCCACTGGAAGCCGCATTTCTCCAGGATGTTGCGCGACGCCGGGTTGGCGACGCGGGCGCCGGAAATCAGGTGCTCGGCATCGAATTCTTCGAAGAAGAAATCGATCACCGCGCGCGCGGCTTCGGTGCCGAAACCCTGGCCCCAATGCGCGACGCCGAGCCAGTAGCCGAGCTCCGGTGCGTCCGGCTCGCTGCCGTCGATGCCGACCATGCCGATCGGCGAATAGTTCTGTTCGATCAGAAACACCGTCTCGCTGTTGTCGGCGGCCTTGGCGCGCACGAACTCGACCGCATGGTCCTGCAGGTAGGGATGCGGCAGGCGGCGGGTATTTTCCGCAATGCGGCGATCATTGGCGAGATGCGCAATCGCTTTTACGTCCGCGAGCGTCGGCCGACGCAACGTCAGCCGTTCGGTCTCGAGGACGCAGCTACTCGCCTGACGCAAGGGCGAGGCTTGGATCGGGATGTCCTGCAACATGTCGGGCTCCTGATTGCGAAAATGCGCAAATTAAAAAGGGGAGGCCGGTATCCCGCCTCCCCTGGAGCCCTTTTCGACTCCGCCGGTTCAACAGGACCCGGCGGACTCGAATTTTGTCCACCGTCTATTCGGCCGCCTCCGTCATCGGAATTACCGATACGAAAGTGCGACCATTGGCTTTTGCACGGAACTCGACATGACCTTCGACCTTGGCAAAGAGAGTATGGTCGGTGCCCATGCCGACATTAAGGCCGGGATGCCAGGTGGTGCCGCGTTGACGCGCGATGATGTTGCCGGGAATCACGCGTTCGCCGCCGTACGCCTTGATGCCAAGGCGCTTGCCCGCTGAATCGCGACCGTTTCGCGATGAACCGCCTGCTTTCTTGTGAGCCATGGCTCGTCTCCGACTTCTCGAATATTTCTAGATCAATTCCTTGACGGAATCATTTCACTTTTTCTCACGCCTCAACTTTTCGTAGAGGCGCCTTACTTCTCGCTCTTGCCCTTCGCGGCGGCCTTCTTGGCCGGGGCCTTCTTTGCCGCAGGCTTCGCCGCAACCTTTTTCGCGGGCGCCTTCTTCTTGGCCGGCGCTTCGTCGCCCTCGGCGGCAGGAGCTGCGACCTTTTCCTTCTTCGGCCGCGGGCCGATCGAAGGCTTCTTGCTATCGGTCAGGATCTCGGTGATGCGAAGCACCGTGATCTCGTCGCGATAGCCGCGCTTGCGGCGCGAATTCTTGCGGCGACGCTTCTTGAACGCGATCACCTTGGGGCCGCGCTTGTGGTCCAGCACTTCGGCTGCGACGGAAGCGCCTGCCACCGTCGGCGTGCCCAGCACCGGCGTGTCACCGCCGACCACCAGAACTTCACCAAGCTGCACGATCGTGCCGACGTCGCCGGCGATCTTGCCTATCTCGAGCACATCATCCGGAACGACGCGGTACTGCCGGCCGCCGGTTTTGATGACTGCGAACATCTTTTTTTCCTTCGTGTTCGATCCCGGCCTCGGACATATTCCCGAAAGGGTTGTCCGGGTCGGCTTTTTGGTCAGTCGTTATGGGTACGATTTTCGCGCGGCCGGGGAGCAAACCCCTTGAGATTTCGCGCAAAAACAAGCGGCGCGAGAAATCCCGCGCCGGATGCGGGGACTTATAGCCTGAGAATGCCGGGAGTCAAGGCGAAACGCCCTGAAAACCCGCCAAAAATGAAGGATTTGGGCCGAAACTGGCGCATGCGAGTGGCGAATAGCGAATAGGGGAGGTCATTTGCCACCTTCCATTCGCGCTCTCTTTGAAACCAAAGGGTTCCCCGTCCGTTGTCGCCGGCAAGATTCGGCAGGGCGAGGGCAATGGCGGAAGACATCATAACAACCACGGGCATCGCCCGCCACGGGGCCACCCGTCTGCCGTCGGTCGAGGTCGACAGCTTCAACGTCGAACTGAAGGACGACGAAGGCTTTCTCGGCGACCGCGCCAGCAAGGGGGCTTTCCGCAAGATACTGGACGGCTTGCGCAAGCCGCTGCAAAAAAACGGCGACGATCCCTTAGGGAAGAAATCTGCGGGCGAGATCCCCAAGGGCGACCTCGATCTGGCTCTGATTGGAGACGACGTCGGCGCCGCAGCCCTGGTGCACGGTGCGATCGAAGAATTCGCCCAGGAATTGGCCTATGTGACGGGGCGGTTCCTGAAGACCAAGGCATGGGCCGATACCGAGCGCATCGTGGTCGGCGGCGGCTTTCGGCAGAGCCGGGTCGGCGAGCTCGCCATCGCCCGCACCGACATCATCCTCAAGGCCGAAGACTTCGACGTCGATCTGGTGCCGATCCGCTTTCATCCCGATGACGCCGGCCTGCTTGGCACGCTGCATCTGGCGCCGTCGTGGATTTTCGAGGGCCATGACAGCATTCTCGCGGTCGATATCGGCGGCACCAACATCCGTTGCGGCGTCGTGGATACGCGCTGGAAGAAGGCGCCCGATCTTTCCAAGGCCGGGGTGTGGAAGTCCGAGTTGTGGCGGCACGCCGACGACGAGCCGACGCGCGAAGGCGCGGTGAAGCGGCTGGTCAAGATGCTGAAGGACCTGATCACGGCGGCCGAGACCGACGGCTTGAAGCTTGCGCCTTTCATCGGCATCGCCTGTCCCGGTGTGATCGACGCGGACGGCTCGATCGAGAAGGGAGCGCAGAACCTGCCGGGCAATTGGGAGAGCAGCAAGTTCAACCTGCCGGCCAGCCTGGTGGAAGCGATCCCGCAGATCGGCGATCACGACACCGCCGTGCTGATGCACAATGACGGCGTGGTGCAGGGCCTTTCGGAAGTGCCCTTCATGCAGGACGTCGAGCACTGGGGCGTGCTGACCATCGGCACCGGCCTCGGCAATGCGCGCTTCACCAACCGGCGGAAAGACAACGGCAAGGACGAGAAAAAGGCCAAGAAGGGCAAAGATTAGCACTTGGATTAACGTTTTGCGCGGGTAGTAAGGTTGACTGGTTAGGTTAAGATCCACTTCGCGTTGCCGTTTCGCCGCGCCTTGCTACCGTCCCCCGCGTCGCTCCGCTGACCGGCGAAGCCGCACTTCCCGGCCAGAATTTCAAAGCAGCGGCACGGGACCGTCAGTTTTTGTCGCGTCTGACGGTCCCACCCATTTTCTTCAGCTCCAGCCGATACGCGTAAAGAACGCCGCGATCTCCGCTGCTGCGCGATCGGGATCCTCGCGATGGGGGAAGTGGCCGACACCCGGAAACATCGCGAGATCGAGATTTGTAAAGGTCTCGCCAAGACGGTCGGTCCATTCATAGGGAAACAGCGGATCATGCTCGGCCCAGCGAACACAGGTCGGCACGCCGATCGGCGTTAACGCCGGCGCTTCACCCTTCATCATCCTGACCCGGCCAGCATGGGCTGCGCGGTAATGCGCGAAGCCACCGGCAAGGTTTCCCGCTTTAAGGAAATTGTCGGTGAAGGCCTCGAGTTGATCGTCAAAGACGTGCTTGCGATGCGACCACGCTTTGAGAAAATGCCCAATATAGAGCCGGCAGCTTTCGCGGCTCGCGCCGATGAGGGCAGGCGCCATCTCCATCTGGTGAAAGGATTGATACCAGATGTTGTTGAGCCGCTCCGGCTCCGCCATGCGGGGCCCGATTCCGGGATAGACAAAATCGAAAAAGAACAGGCCGGCGATGCGCTCCTGCGCCAGCCGCGCCAGCGACTGCATCAATGCACCGCCGACATCGTGACCGATAATGCCGGCCTGCGCGAGGCCAAGCGCATCCATCAATGCCAGCATGTCGGCGGCCTGCTGGTCGGGTCCGATGGGCCCCTCGGGCTTGTCGCTGTCGCCGAAGCCGCGCAGGTCGGGTGCATGCAGGGCGAAGCGGTCGGCGAGACGCGTCATCACCGGCTCCCAGGTCAGCCAGAATTCGGGCCAGCCATGCAGCAACAGCAGCGGTCGCCCGGCGCCCATGCGGGCGACGTGAAGCGCCGCGCCATTGGCCTGAACCGTCAAATGCTCCATTTTGGGCTCCTTTTTTGTTTCCCAGGGCCGGCACGGATTTCTTGGCCCCGCGCCTTGTCTGGCCCGCCATCCTCGCCTAGAACACGCCCCGACCACAGGGCCGAATCTGGCCCGTCTTGGCGCCTGGAGAGGTGGCAGAGTGGTTGAATGCACCGCACTCGAAATGCGGCATAGGTGCAAGCCTATCGGGGGTTCGAATCCCTCCCTCTCCGCCAGCCTCTCGAAAGAGCTAATAAATTAAGGCCTTCTTGCTTTGCTCAGCGGCGCTTTGGCCCACGAACTCGTCCGTTTGCCGCACTCGATCCCAGGATCAGTACGGCCGAAGCGCCTTGCATTTGGAGCCCTTGCTCACCGCGCCGGAGGTCATTCGAGATTCGAGCCGACGATATCGCCTTTGTAGTCGCCTTGCGGGCCTGAATGAGCCCTACCGAACCGCCGGTCAGACACGGTCCATAGTGTCTGGACAACTAAACAAGTGCGAAAACGGCGAAGCCCAAGGCTGGCGCACATTGATCTCCAGTAGCAGCGCAAAATGAGTCTCAGAATGTGAACTAGCTCACCATGAGTTGCCAACGGCAGGTCTATTCTGCAGTGGCGGTAGTGTCGGTGGTTCGAGTGAGGAAGTTCGAATGTCCACCAGGGAACCGCTACCTGGCTTCGATGATCGGGCGCCGAGAGATCGCTATTGCGATCTGATTCTCACCGGTGGCGTCACGAGTTCGATTGCCTATCCGCCGGCCATATTCGCGCTGGCGACTGTCTATCGCTTCAACAGTATCGGCGGAGCGTCGTCAGGCGCCGGCGCTGCAGCATTGGCCGCCGCCGCCGAATACCGGCGTCGGCACGGATCGTCGGACGGCTTCCGGATCATGCTGGAGCGCGCCGATTCTGTCGCCGAGGAAAAAGACGGCAAGACGCGCCTCGCATGGCTTTTCCAACCCGAGAAAGAAAACAAGCGTCTGTTCGATGCGCTGTTGCCCGGCTTCGCCAAGCCAACCGGTAAACTGGCGGCGTTGGTACGCGGCGTCGTTTTCGCCTACGCAAAGTCGTGGATCGTGCTGACGATCTGGATCGCCCTCGCGATCGTCTGGCTCCTCGCGCTCGTGAGCGCCGGACAAGGCGACATCAACTGGCTGTTCGCTTTCCTGATTGGGTTCAGTGCGACGATGCTCGCCCTCATTGTGAGCGTTGCCGCGGTATTCGTGTTAATCGTACGCGACGTCGGACGTATGGTGCGGCACGACTACGGTTTGTGCAGCGGCACGCGCTCGGGGGACGCGCGGCTCCCGCCCTTCACTGACTGGCTGCACAGCCTCATCCAGGAGATTGCCGGGCGGAAAGTAGACGACCGGCCGCTGACGTTCGCAGACCTCGCCGCCGCGCCGGGCTCGCCGCGGGAGACCTTGAACGATCCGAACCCGGTGGGTGCCGCTTCGATCAATCTCCAGGTGTTCACCGCCAACGTCACCCACGGGCGTCCATACGTCTTTCCGCAGAATGAAGGCGAAGAGGATGACCGCGAGCTTTACTTTCGCTTGAGCGAGATGCGCCGGCTCTTCCCGCCCGATGTGGTCAGGGACATGGAGGTCGATCCGGTCACGGGCCGGTCAAATGAGTATCGAGGGCTTGCCCGGCCAGCGCCGCCTCGTGCGAAAGCCTTTCCCTCCAGTGGATTCCACTGGCTTTGGTCACTCCTCATGGGCAAATCGCCGGTCGTTGGGAGCAGTGAGGAGCCGATGTATCGGCTGCCGACAAAGCACCTGCCGATCCTGGTGGCCGCGCGCATGAGCATCAGCTTTCCGGTCCTGTTCAGCGCAGTACCGCTCTGGATCCTGGACAAGCGGGACAAGAAGAAGCATGTGTTCAGGCGCTGCCTGTTCTGCGACGGCGGCATCTGTTCGAACTTTCCGATCCATCTCTTCGACAGCCCCATCCCCTCCTGGCCTACTTTCGGCATCTCGCTGCACGAGATTTCCACGAGCAAGGAAGGGACGGCGGAAGCCCCTTCTTCCCCGCCGACGCAAGCGCAGGAAGATTATTACGGTGACGTGTGGTTGCCGAAAGACCACCTCCAGCTGGGGGAGGACCACTGGAACGAGTTCGAGACCGAGCCCGAGCCTATCGAAAGGCTCTACGGCTTCTTCAGTGCGCTTGCATCGACAACGATTAACTGGAGCGACGCCACGCTAGCTCGCCTGCCCGGGGTGCGCGAACGCGTCGTGCAGGTGGGGCTGCGTAGCGGGATCGGCGGCCTGAACATCCTGATGAAGGAGCAGGACATCAGGGGCCTGGCCGATCTGGGGCGGGTGGCGGCACTCAAGCTGATCAAGCGATATGCCTTCCCCGTCGCGCGCAGTTCCGGTGAACTGTCGGACGGCTGGAATGAGCATCGCTGGGTGCGACTCAATGTAATGCGAGACAGCCTGGCGAGGAGCCTGGCCGGTCTGACCTGGGCGGCCTCGCAGCCTGATAACGGCAAGCCGCTTCGCGACCTGATCCGTCAGGCAATCGACGAACCAATACTGAAAAAGGACAAGGATGAAGCCGCGCCGGCAACGGACAACGATTCGCAATTGCTCGCGGCGCAGGCGGCCGCATTGGAGGGCGTGTTGGACGCCCTGATGCAGGCGGAGCGTGCGTTGAACCTGCCGACAGTGGGGCAGCCCTACAAGCCGTTGCCGCGGCCGGTCATGCGGGTGCGGCCGCCACTCTAGCGAACTCAATCGCAAGGATCGGGAACGAGGGGAAGCGCCATGCAGATCGATGTACAGAGCAAATCGAAGAGCTTGAGCTTGTTGGGTGTCAGCGACCTTACCCTTGTGGCAACGATCAAGTCCGGGCTGATCCCGGCGCTGGACTCGCGCACCTACGAAACCCGGGTGCGGCAGCTGCTGAGAACCCTGAATGCGTTGCGTGTTTCGTCGGTGGAGGCGGAACCGACGCCGCTGATCGGCGACGCGGTCGACCGAATCCGGGCGCTTCACTCCTTCCGACTTGCGATTATCGGAGAAGACCCGCCAAGGCGGCTTCTCCTTTCCGTCGCATTCGACGGTGGGTGGGAGCCTTACATGCGCCGCATATGGCGCGATCTGGGGCCACTGTTGGACGTGATCTTCTGCAACTGCGAAGGCTACTTAGACTCCTTCAGCCACGACTACCCCGCGTACGCAGGTTGGGTTCGGTCGGCGCAGGTCGATACTCAGTTCTTCTACAACGCCAGTTCGCTCACAGTGAGCGACCTGCATTATCTTCGGCGCAAGGTCGCGACGGACCTGAATGGGGTGGGCGAGGAGCGGCCGCACGACGTTGCGCTCGACCGTGAGGAAGCCGATCCCAATTTGATTCTGAAGCAGGCACTTCCGGCCCTCACCGCTCTGTATCGCTTGACCGATCTGTATCCGCCGCTTGAAACAGACGGTGACTTTCTGCTGCGCGCCGCAAGGCATCTGCTGGGATACCGCGCTGAGCAACTCAGCGGGACCGCCCCGAAAGAGGGTCACAATCCTACTGAACGAGCAGCGCTGAGGTGGTTCGCTAAATCGCGCTCGCGCGATCCCTCTGGCCCTGCAGCAGCGGAATTCGGCAAGGACAACGTCCAGGGCGGCATCATCGACCAGTACAAGGGCGCCACCCACGCGTGTCTGTTGCTGGTCGCCCTCAAGGACTCCGCGGCGGCGCGCGATATGCTCGCGTACCTTGAACCGGAAATAAAGCGAACCGCCGCCACACAGGGCGAAGCGAATAAAGTCCCATGGGTTAACCTCGGATTCACGTTCCAGGGACTGGCACGCGCGGGTGTGCCGAACGGTACCCTCGCGCTGCTGCCGTTCGAGTTCCGCGAAGGTATGGCGGCGCGAGCCAGTATTCTCGGCGACCGGCTCTACAATCACCCGACCAGATGGTCTCTCCCTGAACGCAATTGGCCGCGGCCGAACGAGTCCGACCGCGTGGAACTGACCACGGTCCACGCGATCGTCCAGTACACCTGCGCAGGGCCGTCCGACCGATGGCACGATCTCGCCAACGGCAAGCATCCGCTGGCGGATGCGATCCGCCAGTTCGATCGCGCGCTCTCCGGCAAGGGCGTGCAGATCCTTTCGGTGCAGTGCATGCAGCGCTACCTCAAGCCCGGCGAAGACCGTCCGAGGGGCCACTTCGATTTCGTGGATGGCATCAGCCAACCAACGCTCGGAGTTCCTCCGAAAAGGCGGACCTATTCCGACGAAATCGTGCCTGGCGACTTGTTGCTGGGATACGGGAACTCGCTCAGCGATCCGCCGCTGACCGGCAAGCTGTGGGATGACAGCACCTTTCTCGTCGTGCGCAAGCTGAAGCAGGACGTCAAAGCGCTGAACGCTATGCTCGAACAAAACAAAGACCCGAAGGGCACAAAGGCGAAGTTCATGGGCCGTACGAGTGACGGCGAAATCCTGATCGATGACAAGACGATCACGGATAGGAAGGGCAACGACTTTGACTATTCGAGAGACCCGGATGGAATGGCATGCCCGTTCCAGTCCCATATGCGGCGCGCCAATCCACGCATCCGCTCCGAGGAGCCTCGGGATGACATTCGCACCGTGCCCCGGATCATGCGACGAGGTATGTCGTATGGTCCACCCTTCGATGGCGCGAACGCCGACGCCGAACGCGGCTTGTTTTTCATGGCCTATAATGCGTCGATCGCCGAGCAGTTCGAGATTATCCAGGCCTGGCTGAGCGGCAGCAACAGCAGCAACCAGAATACGTACTCCGCCATGCGCGACCCGTTCCTCGGTGTGCCGCAGGACGGCGACCCGCACAGCTTCGTCTTTTACGATAACGGCGGAGCGAGGGTAGTCGTGAAGCTGGATCCCGAAAGGCCGGTCGTCAAGCTGGAATGGGGTCTCTACGCCTTCGTCCCGTCGATCAAGGCGATCGCCGAACTCAAGTCGATCGCAGACCTGGCTGCGAAGATCGAGGAGGGCGCCGACGACCGCCACCGCAAGACGAAGGAAGATCAGCGCACCTTGCGACTGGCGATGGAGGCGCGCAGGGGTGAGGAGTTCATTGCCAAACTGCGCCGTGCCGAGCAATTCAAGGGCTTTGACGCGGCGGCGGAGCAATGGAAGATCGTGCTGGAGGATTTATCCGCACGTACGTCGGGCATCAGCCAGGTGGTGTGGACGGCTGTACGGGAGTTGCACGGAGGGGTGCTCCGAACGCCATATGGCGTGTTGATATGCAGCAAGGAGTTGGTCAATCGCGTGTTCAATAACCGCGACCGGCACTACACGGTGACGGGCTATGCGGAGCGCATGAAGGCCTCCTTTGGCGAAATCTTCCTGGGCAAGGACGATGACGGGCTGCCCATGTCGAGCTACTGCAAGGAGTCCCGCCCGGCCAACGACGCTCTCATGGGTGTCACCATTCGAGATGGGTTCGAGAGCGCGTTCAAGCATACGCGGGATGCCCTGAATCACCTCGTCCCGGACGGCGCCGAGACAAGGCTGGAGGTGAAGGACTTCGTCGACGACGTTCTGGCGCGCATCAGTAACGAGTGGTTCAGCGTGCCGGATGACAAATTTGTCGAGCGCGGGGGGTGGGATTGGCGATCCGCCGGCCCTCCGACCTGCCCCGGTCACTTCCACTCGCCGTCGCGCTACATGTTCCAGCCCAATCCGGGACCGCCGGCGAGCCTGGCAGGACAGCAACATGGCCAACTGCTGAAAGCTGCGATCGGGAGGTTCTTCGAAGCCGGCGGGACACCACAGGGGAAACTTGGGAAGGCGATCTTCGAGGGATATCAAGGGGACCAGCGTACGAGCACGCTGATCGGCGTAATGATGGGATTTCTTCCGACTGTCGACGGCAATATCCGTGGAGCGCTTCTTGAGTGGATCACCGACCGCTCGCTTTGGGACCATCAGCTCGCCTATCTGGCCGATGCAACCGAGGACCGCCTGGAGAGAGCCAGGCAGGTCCTGATGCCGCAATTGGAGGAAACCTTGCTGTTGCGTCCTGTGCCAGAACTCGTGTGGCGTACCGCGCTGGTGCCGCATTTTATCGGGCCAGTTGAGGTCCGTCCGGGCGACCGAATCGTGGTGAGCATCGTCTCCGCGACGCAAGAATGCCTGAGCAAGGGCGACGATGACGGCCTGTACCTCATCTTCGGCGGCAAGCGCAGCGAGAAGGACCACCCCACCCATGCTTGCCCGGCCCACAAGATGGCTATCGGTGTCATGCTAGGCATGCTGGCCGGATTGCTGGAATTCACCCGACTGCGGCCGACGATGTCGCACGTGCAACTGACCGTGAGCCTACGTAACGGCGGCTGACGCACGGCGGGCCACTCGAATACCGCGCAAACACCTCCCGTTTCGCGGCTGAACTTCTGCGCTCGCACGCATGTGCAAAAAGGTATAGGTTCGTGGCACTCAATCTGGCGATGCGAGCTTCCGCTGCCAACTGCCGTCCCAAGAGGAAGCCCTTTACGCGGCACAGTGAGTGCGATGACCAATCGAAGACAGGAAGAAGCAAGATCACAGCGCAGATATCTTGCAATCCTCTTTTCGGATTTGTCAGATTCTGCCCGCCTCGCGGCAGGTATGGAGGCCGAAGACTTTTCGGATCTGCTGAATCACCTCCGCCGCGCCTATGAGGACATCATCCCAAGGCATGGTGGAACGATTGTCCAGATTCGGGGGGACGGCCTACTGGCCAGCTTCGGCTATCCGGAAACACATGAGGACGATGGGCGCCGAGCGACCGAGGCCGCACTTGATCTTCACGAATTCGTTCGAAGAATTCCACTCGACCTCTCACCCCGCACCTTGCCGCCCCTGTATTTGCATACCGGAATTCACTCCGGCTTGGTACTTCTTGCCGATGGGGATGATCTTCACGGACGACTTGATCTGTTGGGCAACACTGTAAATGTTGCAGCGCGCCTTTCCGACGTTGCGCAAAGCGACGAGATTATAGTGAGCGAAGAGACGCTAGGTGCTGAAAGCCATTTCTATGCGACCACGCCCAGGCGATCCCTCAACCTTCAAGGGATAATCCCGCCGATCGCGGTCTACGGAATCCTCGGTCGCGCTGCCGTCGGCACACGATTCGAAGCCAGATCGATGCGGGGGCTAACATCCTTCATAGGCCGTCAAACCGAGCTCCAGGCTCTGAAGGGAAGCCTCTACGACGTCATAAGAGACAAGCCGCAATATGTTGCTATCGTTGGACCAGCAGGCATGGGAAAGACCCGGCTCGTCGAGGAATTTCTCCGCGGCTCGGCAAATTCCGATTGCCGGATACTGCGAGGCTACTGCGAAAGCTATCTAAGCGCTGAACCCTTACAGCCATTCCTCCAGATTCTCCGATCGTTGCTAGGCCTGGATCATGGAATGACAGCTGCGCGCGCCGCTGAGGTGCTCGAGAAAACACTCGGCGAGATCGATCCCGACCTCCTCAACTATCGGCCTGAATTCCTGCGCGCTCTTTCGCTGGATCCCGTGAGCGGGCAATTGGAAGCGCGTAATGTTGCTCCGGAAAACACAATTGCCGCAATATGCAAGCTTTTCGATGTGTTGGTCACCTCGAAACCTGTGGTGCTGTTCATCGACGATTGGCAATGGGCGGACGCCGCGTCGCGTCAGGTACTCGAAGCAATAAGACGCCTTGATAATCGGACATTGTTCGTGCTCGTCGCAAGCCGCGAGCTTGGTGCTGGTAATGTGGCAGTCGGTGACGCGACTATCTTGACCCTTGCCCCTTTCAGCGCCGACGAAGCTGAGGAAATCATTCGTCAACTGGTTCCTGGAAGCAATCCTTTCACCGTTACAAAGATTAGGGAGCTCTCTGGTGGCAATCCGTTGTTTATTGAGGAGCTATGCCACTCCGTTGCTCACGACAGTCCACATCACCACCGCATTGGCCGCATTCACATCGGCGAGGCGTGGTTGGACAAGCTCATAGAATCCCGTGTCGAGCGACTGCAGCCCAAGCAGATTGATCTGGTTCGCACGGCAGCCGTCATTGGCAATGTCATTCCCACCTGGCTGCTTGAAAAGCTCACTGGCTGTGGGGGAAATCATCCACTTGTCGCAACGCTCGCTGTGCAAGATCTCATTTTTCCTGGCGAGCAATCGGGAACCCTTCGATTCAAGCACGGCATTGCGCGCGATGTGATCTACGACTCAGTCGGTCTGCGCCAGCGCAATGCACTGCATAAACGTATCGCTGACACGCTGAAGGAAGACGGCCCGTCGGGCGCGCAAGAAGAAGCCTGGGAGCTACTTGCATATCACTACGGCGCATGCGGGCAGGTGGTCGAGGCCGCTCAGTACGCTGAGGCCGCGGGAGATAAAGCGGCCGCCGCCTCGGCTTTGGACCGTGCCCAAATACAATATGGTGCTGCTCTCTCTGCGCTCGATCCGGATTCTTCTCAAGAAAACTATGAACGTTGGCTCTCTATCGCGCAACGGCTGGCTTTGGCCTGCGTATTTGATCCGTCAAGGGATCAGCTTCAGTTCCTGCAACGTGCCGTCGTCCTTGCGACTGCTCGCCAGGATCAGCGCGCGCTTGCACGGGCTGAATACTGGGTCGGAAATATCAACTATGCGCTAGGGGAGCTGGCTTATGCTACAAGCTGTTTGGAAACCGCGCTTGCGCGTGCCACGGCCGTCGGCGACGAACCGCTTGCTGTGCAAATTCAAGCGGTATTGGGGCAGGCCTGCGCGGCGGCCGCGGAATACGACAAGTCCCTCGTACTGCTTGACGAGGCAATCTCGATAAAGCGCCAATTCCGCAAAAGCGGCCGGCCCGCCGTTGCACTTGCTTATTCGTTGGCTTGCAAAGCATCGGTGCTCGGTGACCGTGGGCTGTTCGAGCAGGCACACGCATGTTTCGAGGAAGCATTGGATGCAGTTCAGAACTCGGGCCATGAGGTTGAGGCATCGGTTTTATGTTTGCGAAGCGCCGTCAGCTTGTGGCAGGGCCGCTGGGAGGACGCGCGAACATCCGCGGTGAAGGGCCAGCATGTCGCGGAGCGGGTGAAGAGCCTGTATTTGTATGCACAGAGCCTTTCATTGGGCGGATATGCGAGTTGGATGACGCAAAGATCCCAGAAATCGTTGCAGGCGATCGTAGATGCCACGTCATGGCTTGAGAAGCGTAATCGAGGACTGTTTGTCTCATTGAATCATGGTTGGTTGGCAGACGGCTTGGTTGAAAGTGAACGATGGCAGCAGGCGAGGCATCACGCGGCGCGCGCGGTGTTGCGCAGTCGACAGCATGATCGGTTGGGCGAAGCCATGGCCTATCGCGCGATGGCTCGCGCCTCGGCTGCCGGACACGGCCGGACTTCGCCGGAAATATATCTCGCTCTGGCGATGAAGAACGCTCTTGCCAGAGGAGCGCGCCATGAGATTGCGATCACGCAGCTCTGTGACGCCGAGATGCGCGTTGCTCGCGGAGAACATGAGCACGTAGCCGAACTGCTAGACCAGGCAGAGGGCCTGTTTGAGGCAATGGGGATGTCCTGGCACATCGAAGCCGCCCGTAATTTGCGTCGACGATCAAAGTGAGCGGCAACTTCATGTGCTTGGTGACTATGCCTTGCCGATGAACGGCCCCGTTTCCCGCTTTTGGACGCGCGTGAGTGCTCAAAGAGCGTTCGAAGGATATAGGACCACACGCCATCCCCGATCGCATCCGAACTCGGGATACGCGGCTGGTACACACGCAACCATCGGGCGTACAATATGTCACTGATTTTATTGGATGTATCTGAGCCGCGCGGCAATCCATCCCTCTCCGCCATCGTCTGTCCAGCCGGAGGCATTGGTACCTAGTGGGTGACAACCTCGTGCCGAACGGCTGCAAGGTTCTTGGGCTCCCGGTCTGTGCTCCAGGTCAAAGTATCCGAGATCAAAGTGCATGAAGCTGGCGGGCAGTGCTGGCGCTTTCCGTGATGCCGAGCCTTTTGGCCGGTCAGCACGGGTGAAGAGGTTGATATTTTTTCGGGTGCCGACGGAGGCGATCGCACGCTGTGACTCGTCGCGATCGTGGAACGGATAAGCCGGTTCGGGGCAACCCGTCGTGGCGGCGTGGTGAGTTCGTGTTGAGTTTGGTGGGACACTTCGTGTCGAGCGCTTCATGCGGCGGCTCTGTGTTGAACTCACCAACCAAGGCGTCGAAGCGATTCGGCGCTGCAGACCGTTGAAGCCGCGTGGACGTATCGCGTCCTTTTTGAGGGTGAGATTCATGCGCTCGTGACGGCCGATGCGATCAGACAGCTTTGCATACGCAACCTCACGCATATGAGGCAGTTCACTATCGAAGGAAACTTGCAATCACTAAAAAGATATGAGGTGGTCCATTGTCTTGTCTAACTAAGGTTGTAGGATTGTCAGACGCATCTCGGTCCTGGCCGCCGACGTTTTTACAGGTGGCGGCGTCCCATTTGTGGACGATCATGCTGATAAGTAATTGCTCGGTATCGAACTGCTTCGGGTCAGTTATTAACTGAGGGTCATGACATGCCTCTGCTGCAGATCAATCTGTTCGGCGGCGTCGAGGTAATGCAGGTCTCCGGCGAGTCGGTATCGATCCCGAGTCGAAAGGCCGCGACGCTTCTAGGCTATGTAGCCCTCAGCTCCCCTCGCGGCATTTCACGCGGCAAGCTCGCTTTGCTGCTGTGGGACGGACACTTTGCAGATCGCGCGCGCGCCAGCCTTCGACAGGCCCTGCTCACATTGCGCCGTGTGCTGCCGCAATACGCCGACGTGATATCGGTGGATCGCGGTGACATCCGCATCTGTCCGGACGCCGTCAAGACCGATGTCGGGGAATTCGAACAACTCCTGAAGGAAGGGGACCCCGAACGGCTGGCGCGAGCGGCAGCGCTTTATCGCGGCGAACTTCTCGATGGCATCAGCTCAACCTCATGTGCGTTTGAAGCCTGGCTGTCTGCCGAGCGCCAGCGCCTCCGGATGCAAGCCATGCGGGCCGTTGTTGGCCTGCTGGACGCCGGCGGGCGCGAGCGAATGGACATCGCCATCGCCCTTGCGTTGCGTATTCTTGCAATCGATCCACTGCAGGAGGACGTGCACCGCATATTGATGCGCTGTTATGCGCAGCAGGGCCGCCGGGCGGACGCTTTGCGTCAGTACGATCTTTGCCGCGCGGTGCTATGGAAGGAAGTTCGCGCTGTGCCGGAAGGGGAAACCGAACAATTGCAGCGCGACATCCGGCGCATGTTCCGCACTGACAATTCGCGTCCGCCTTACCCAACTTGCCCGGTGCCATAGACTTTGACGCAACTTTCACGCTCCGCATGACACTTGGATCACGATCATGCGCGTAACATCAGCCTCACCTTCGTACGCGAAGTGATCCCGGTCCTGCACCGTAGGCGCGCGTCGCTTACGGGCCAGGCAACATATTGAAGGAGGCTTTACTCATGAATGGAACGCAGCAAGGAATTGAAGACTACAGTCAATTGGATCCGCAAGGGATATTCGGCTCCATCCTCGGCGGCGCCGCCGGAAGATTGATCGGCGGCCTGATCGGCGGCAAGACCGGGAAAAATGTCGGTGGTATCGTGGGCAAGGTTGGCGGCGGGTTCCTGCCATTCTCCACCGGACCAGACACGGCTCAACCAACGGACATGGAGCTGCAGAGCTTCTGGAGCGTGCTGAAGAAGATCGGTCAGGGTGCGCAGACCGGCCTGGATATCGGTAAACAACTGGGCATTTTCAGCGCCGGCCAGCCCGGCTTCCAGCCTGCCGCCGCGGAAGCACCGCCGACGGACATGGAGCTGCAGAGCTTCTGGAGCGTGCTGAAGAAGATCGGCCGGGGTGTGCAGACCGGCGTGAATGTCGGTCGCCAGCTCGGCGTCTTCGACGCCGGTCAGCCCGGCTTCCAGCCCGCCGCCGCGGAAGCGCCGCCGACGGACATGGAGCTGCAGAGCTTCTGGAGCGTGCTGAAGAAGATCGGTCGGGGTGTGCAGACCGGCGTGAATGTCGGTCGCCAGCTCGGCGTCTTCGAAGCCGGTCAGCCCGGCTTCCAGCCCGCCGCCGCGGAAGCACCGCCGACGGACATGGAGCTGCAGAGCTTCTGGAGCGTGCTGAAGAAGATCGGCCGGGGCGTGCAGACCGGTGTGAATGTCGGTCGCCAGCTCGGCGTCTTCGAAGCCGGTCAGCCCGGCTTCCAGCCCGCCGCCGCGGAAGCACCGCCGACGGACATGGAGCTGCAGAGCTTCTGGAGCGTGCTGAAGAAGATCGGCCGGGGCGTGCAGACCGGTGTGAATGTCGGTCGCCAGCTCGGCGTCTTCGAAGCCGGTCAGCCCGGCTTCCAGCCCGCTGCGGCAACGCCGCCGACGGACATGGAGCTGCAGAGCTTCTGGAGTGTGCTGAAGAAGATCGGTCAGGGTGCGCAGACCGGCCTGGATATCGGTAAACAACTGGGCATTTTCAGCGCCGGCCAGCCCGGCTTCCAGTCTGCCGCGGAAGCGCCGCCGACGGAGATGGAGTTGCAGAGCTTCTGGAGCGTGCTGAGGAAGATCGGCCAGGGTGTGCAGACCGGCGTGAATATCGGTCGGCAAATCGGTGTCTTCGACGCCGGCCAGCCCGGCGGCACGATGCACTAGACCTGACGACGAAGGGCGGACGCAAGTCCGCCCTTCGCGCAGCAGATGTGAATGGAGCCTAGATGGCGGATTCAAACTCGCCGCAGGAATTCATCGTGCAAGGCGAGCCGGTCAAATCCGGTCAGTTTGCCGATTACTTGAAGCGCGAACCCGGCGTCAGACGGGTCGCGCAAATTGCGCCCGACGTCGTCATTCTTTCCATGACGAACACGCAGGCCAATCGCCTCAAATCGGCGTTCACCACCATCGTGGTGGAGCCGAACTCAACGCTGAAGCAATTCGACCCCGATTGATTTCGAGGGGCAAGCCCATAACTCGCAAACCATTAAGGAGGCCGCATATGGCCGCAAGAAGCAAATCAGGAACTCCGGGCCACAGTGATCATGATGAAACGGCCGACAGCGGCGCGCATTCGGAACAAGCGCCGGCAGCGTCGGCATCAAATGGCGGAGCTACGGCGACGCCTCCATCAGGGCAGGACGCCGCAACGATCGCACCGCGCGCGGCGCAATTCATGATCGCGCCGCAGCAGCAAAGCGGGGTTGCGACCTTCAGTGCCGATTTTGTGGCCCAGCAGCTCACCAATAGTCCTGACATCGAGGTGGTGAAGACGGTGCAGCCGCCGCGCCTGTTCGGATTTCAGAGCGCGGAGCTTGGACAAGCGCCACTCAGTCCGCTGGTGCTCGCCCGCATGGCTCCCGACAAGGCCAAGCTGCTGCAGACCCAGGCGGGAACGCGTCTTGCGGTGGAGCGCGATGAGCGGCTGAGCTACATGCTCGACCCAACCACACCGCAAATGCCAAATCCCGGGGTACTCACGCCGTTGGCTGACGGCTTCTCGGCGACGATCGAGGTGTTGGGCCAGACCGGTCCGCTGCCGGACGCCGAAGTCTATGTGTTCGGCAGCATGTGGCCGACCCAGGGTGTCACCGATGCCGCCGGCCGTGTCACGCTGACCATTCAAGGCGAAAGGCCGGATACCATCCGCTCGATCCTCGTCAAAGCCAAGGTCGACTACTGGACTTTCTGGCTCGATCGCCCGCAGCTCGTTCCCAATAGTGTCAACCGGATTGTCGTGAGAGCCCTCGCTGCGTCACTGCGCGACTTCCCCGGCCGGCAGTTGATGGGGTGGGGTGAGCGCGCGATGGGTCTTGATCGCGTGCCCCCGGGCTATGATGGCGCCGGCGTGAAAATCGCGGTGATCGATTCCGGCGCGGCGCCAACCCATCGCAATCTGCGCGGCGTAACCCGCGGCGCCAGCATCGTCGGCAATGATAAAACGGCCTGGACCGTCGATACGATCGGCCACGGCTCGCATTGCGCCGGAATCATCGCCGGCGGGCCGGTTCCCGGTGGAGGCGGCATCCGCGGCTTCGCGCCCGCGGCGGAGATCCATGTCTGCCGGATCTTCCCCGGCGGTCGGTTCAGCGATCTCGTCCAGGCGCTCGATTACTGCATGGAGCAGGGCATCGACGTCGCCAACATGAGCCTGGGTGGTGGCGAGCCTTCGAAGATCATCGAGGATCGTATCGTTCGGGCCAAACAATTGGGTATGGCCTGTATCATCGCTGCCGGGAATTCCTCGGGGCCGGTACAATTTCCGGCTTCGACACCGCATTGTCTGGCGGTTGCCGCGATGGGCAAATGGGGCGAATTCCCCGAGGACAGCTACCATGCGCAGCAAGCGTTGGATGGTTTCCGGAGCCGCGACGGATATTTTCCGGCAAAGTTCAGTTGCTTCGGGCCGGAGATCGACGTCTGCGCGCCCGGCGTCGGCATTATCTCGTCGCTTCCAGCGGACGGTTTCGGCGCATGGGACGGCACCTCGATGGCGACGCCGCACGTCACGGGCCTGGCCGCCCTCGTGTTGGCGCATCACCCGGACTTCAAGGGTGCGTTCCAGAATCGCGACGGGCGCCGTGTGGAACGGCTGTTCCAGATCCTGAAGGAGACAGCGACGCCGCTGCAATTCGGTGATCCAAACCGTACAGGCGCTGGATTGCCGAACGCGATGCGTGCACTTGGCCTCGAAACCGGCGTCGCCCCGGGCGCCGCCGCGCCCGGAGCCGACCCCTCGCTGGACACCCTCCGTCGTCTGCTGGGACTGGCGCAAGTCGATGCACCGAGCATGGTTCCGGCCGGTGCAACGGCACCGCAGTCCGTCCATCCGATGCAAAACGGTGCGAGCCACATCGCGCGCGGTCCGGCACAAACGACGGGCGCGACACTTGCGCCAACGATGATGGACCCCAATCCGGCTCAGATTCGGGAGATCATGCACAAGGTCGGATTGCTGTAACGCCAAGGCTTTGGGTGCATGCCGCAACGGGGCGCAGCTGCAACAGCAGCTGTGCCCCGCGCATGTCAGCATGAACAAAAGCCGCAACAGCGCGCAGATCAGCACCGCTCGTGCGGGCGCGTTTGCCGAAAACGCCGAGAGCTCCTCCGCCAAGCGAAGCTCGGCAGAGGCTAGACGATTGCGTAAGTGAGCAGCAGCCTCGACTTCTCGTCGACGGCTCCCTATTCAAGCGTGCGAGATTTCACACGGCGCGATGGAAGGTGAAAGCAGCTCGGCTCCGCCCCGCTCTGTAATCTCGGCGATCTTGCCGTCGACGATATGGACGCGGCGGTCAGCGCGGGCGGCGAGCGCCGGGTCGTGGGTCACCACGATCACGGTCTGGCCGTTGTCGGCGATGTCGCGGAGGATCGAGAACACCTGTTCCGTCGATTTGGTGTCGAGCGCGCCGGTCGGCTCGTCGGCGACGATGATCTCGGGGCGGTTGGCCAGCGCACGGGCGATCGCGACGCGCTGGCGCTGGCCGCCGGAGAGCTGGTTGGGACGCTTGTTGGCGTGCTCGGCAAGCCCGAGCGAGCCGAGCAGCGCAAGGCCGCGCTCGCGCATCTCGCCTTCGGCCATCACGCCCGCGGCGCGCATCGGCAGCAGCACATTGTCGAGCGAGGTGAACTCCGGCAGCAGGAAGTGAAACTGGAACACGAAGCCGCATTTGGTCAGGCGGACGTCGGCGCGCTCCGATTCCGACAGTTTTGAAGTCGGCTGGCCGCAGATCATCACCTCGCCTTCGCTGGGAGCATCGAGCAGGCCCAGCAGATAAAGCAGGGACGATTTGCCTGATCCCGACGGGCCGGTAATGGCGACGAATTCGCCCTTGTTCACCGCAAGATCGATGCCGTTGACGAGGGTGTGCGAAACATCGCCTTCGATGCGACGGACCAACTCCACCGCCTGCAAAGCAACTTCGGTCATGACGCTCCCCGGATGATTTCAACTGGATGAACCCGCGTCGCCTTGCGTGCCGGGAAATAGGCCGCGCCGGCGCAGCAGAGCAGGGATATGCCACCGGCGACCACATAGTGCATCGCCGAGTAGTAGATCTGCAGCGGAACGGTCGTGCCGGTCAGCGGATTGAAGATCGTGATCTTCGACCAGCCATAGCAGAGCAGGTAACCGAGGACCCATCCGAACAGGATCCCGACCACGCCGATGATGATGGATTCGATGATGAAAATCCGTCGCACCGCATACTCGCGCATGCCGACCGATTTCATGATCGCGATATCCTGGCGCTTCTCATGCGTGATCGTCGAGATGATGTTGTAGGTGGCAAAGGACGATGTCAGCAGCATCGCGCCCATCACGGTGAGCACGATGAAATCGCGCACGGTGAAGGTCGACAGCAGGTCGGCATTGGCTTCCTGCCAGGATACCGCCTTGTAGCCGGTCTGCGCCTCGACCTGGGCCGCGACCTTTTGCGCCGCCATGGGATCGTTCAACCGCAGTCGCAGCTGGTTGACGACGCCGCTTTGTCCCATCATGACCTGCGCCGTCCCGGCCAGCGAATAGATCTGGCTCTCGTCGACGCGCTTCAAGCCGGAGCGAAACACCCCGGCCACCGTCGAATTCAACTGGATACCCTGGCCGCCGACCAGGAGGACGGTGTTGCCGGCTTTCACGCCGAGTTTCTCGGCCAGTGCCTCGCCGACGATGATGCCGTTCGGCGCGCGTGAGAGGTCGTCAAGCTTGCCCTCGCGCATTTGCGAGGCGAGTTTCGAGACATGAACCTCGCGGCGGGGGTCGATGCCGGTCAGGGTGATACCGATGCGCGCGCCGCCGTGATCGATGATCGCGGTGGTCTTCACCGAGGGTGCCACGTTGCCGGGTATCCAGGAGCGCAGCGAGCCCATCACCGTCTCAGGATATTTGATGCCGGGACGTTTGCCGACATTGGCGATGTCGGCCATTTGCACCGCTGCATATTCCTGCTCGGCGGGCTGCGTCGGCACGGACCGCCGCTCATCCTCGACCGTGACATGCGGCATGGTGTCGACGAGCTGCCGCAGGAAGTCGATCTGCGACCCCTGCATCAGGCCGGCCATCATGATGGTGAAGCCGACGCCCATGGATACGCCCGCCATGCCCACGAGAGTCTGCCGCACCCGGGTGGTGACATGCGTCCATGCGATGTTGAACAGAAGCTTCACGGCGGTTACCGGCTGTTGCTGATCATGTTGCGACGGGCGTCGTTGACGACAGAGTCGATGTGGGCGGTCATGGCTGCCGAAATCACCGCGTCATCGGGGTCCGACCGACCTGTATTCGCCACGGCTACAGCCGCAGTGGCGGGTGCTGCATCGGGCTGGTCGGCCGGTTCACTCGCGGGCGCGGGCTCCACGGCTCTGGTCAAGCTGTTGTCGATGCGAATCCTGGCGCCGTCAGCAAGGTCCACGCGTGCGGGCGAAAGCACCGGGGTGCCCCTGGATACGTCGCCGATGATCTCGATGTTGCGGTTGCCGCGGATGCCGACTTTCACCGGCACGCGTTTGACCCGGCCGTCATCGACCATCTGCACCGCATCGCCCGCAACGGCTTCTGCCGGCACGACCATGGCCGCCTGCTTCTCGCGGAAGATGATGTTGACCTCAACCGACATGCCGATCCGCAGCGGCGTATCCTGCGGCAGCCGCAGATAGACGCGGAAGGTCTTGCGGGTCGGGTCGCCCTTGGGCGTGATCTGGGAGACCGCGGCGCGCAGGGCTCTTCCTGGGAAAGCCTCGCTTCGCAGAAAAGCCTTCTGACCGGCCGCAAGGCGGTTGATTTCCTCCTCATTGATCTCGGCAACGACCTGCATCGGAGCAGGCGGCCCCACCACGAACAAGACATCGGTGGGGCCGGCGATCTCGCCGACCTCGCCGTCGCGCCGCAGCACCATGCCGTCGAGCGGAGCTCTCAGCACCATCGAATCGAGCCGCACCTTCTGTGCCGCGATCCGCGATTTTGCTTCCTCGAGCTTGGTCCAGCGCTGCTCGTATTCGGTGCGCGTGGCGTCGTTCTTGTCGCGATCCTTTTCGGCACGCGCCAGATCACGCTCGAGTTGGCCCCGATTGATTTCCATCTGATCCAGCGCGCTGCGCTCCTCGGCGTCGTCCTGGCGGCCGAGGATCTGGCCGGACTTGACCACCTGTCCCTCGCATCGGCACAGCTCGACCAGCCGGCGGCGCTGCAGCGGCACCACCTTGGCCCAGCGCTCGGGCTCGACGATGCCGGTTCCGTAAACGGCTTCGGAAACCGGCGCGAGGCTCGCAATGCTGGTGGTCACCAGTGGCGCATGAAGGAAATGGGAATAGGCGTAATGGCCGACCCCTGCCGCAGTGATAGTCAGAATGCCGGTGGCGATGAGATGCTTCAATTTCATGGCGCGTCCTGTGAGTCAGAAGCCGAACCGCTTGCGCAGGCCCGTGGGAACCTGGTCCATCAGATCACGAACATCGTCTCTCTTTGCGTTCTTCGCGGGAGCCGCCGACGAGACCTTGGGTGATGCCGGCAATACCGTGACGTTGGATGGCGCCGGCTGTGCGATCGCCGCCGCCGGCGCGGCTGCGGGCGCTGGCTGCACGGCCGCGGGTGCAGGTACCGGTACCGGTGAAGGCGCAGCCGTCGCGGGTGGGTCCGGCTGGTCGTCTGCAGCTCTTTCGATAATCGAAGCCTTGTTCGAAGCCTTGACCGAATCCCTGGTCATGCCGGCGACCCGGACGGCGCGCCAGGCTCTTGCGGCCACCACAGCACGGCCGATCTCGTCGCTCGTCATCTTCTTCATCAGCAGCGACATCAGTTGCCGCGCGCCGTTGCGGTCCTCGTCGAGCTTGCTCGCAGAGGCTACGATATGGGCCCAGCTATAGGCCTTTACATTGTCCTTCGGTGTGCCGCGCCCGCTGGCGTGGAGGCCGGCAACGATCAACATGGCATGGGCATGTCCCTGATCGGTCGCGCGTGAGAACCAGCGAAATGCTTCCTGGTCGCTGCGCGAGCGGCCGACGCCCGCTGAATAGAGCGCACCGAGATAGAACTGCGCCTCGTCATCGCCCGCCTGCGCCGCCTGCTCGTAGCGATTGGCCATTTCCCGATCGGACGCGGAGTCGGCAGCAGCAGTGCGGAGGCCGGTCAGCACAGTGAGGCAGCAGGCAGCAACGACGACCGCCCGTTTCATGGCCTTCGAAATCGCGTAACGAGATCGTGGCCGCAATGATCGGGTTGCCAGCGGGTTGATCGATCGGAAACTGGAGATGCGCTGCATCGTACACGCTTTCAGCTTTGTTGTGTCACGCCGGAAAGTCGTCGAGCGGCTAGCGCGGGACGTCCCCCCACAGCGCCTCTCGTGAACTGAAGCCTAGCTCACTTGCGCGCCGACAAATGTGCGGCCTGTCACATAATGCGCTTGCTGCCTCCGGAACCCGATTCGCGGCGCGTGCAATCGCCGAGGCCTGGCGGTCCCACGTTCAAGCCGCGCAGAGGGGCCTGCTGCCTTCCGGGCCGCTCGATCGAGACCCTCAGCCCGCTATCGCGCTAACGCCGGGAGGATGTGATAGCGGCCGATCTCATGAGAAAATTCGCCGCGGTTCGCCAGGAGAAGCAAACCGATCCTTCTCCCCGGCACCAGGCCTACATAGGCTGACGCATTGTTGAGGCCGATTTTCCCAGGCCATCGCTTGGCCGAACTGCTGGTCAATATGGAACGCCTCGCGCTGGGTCATTCGCAAGGCCTCGCGCAATTGCGGGTCGGCCGCGTTGCCGTCGATGCAGGCAGCCATGAAGGTGGCGAGGTCCCGGGCAGTGGAGAACATCTGTCCGGTGCCGGGAAAATCGAAATAGCTCTGCTGGTTTCCGGGAGCGCCGATCGGCGTGCCCTGGTCGGAGTAACCCTGGACGGTTTTCTGCAATCGTTCCGGAGCCATGATCGCACGGTTGTCCCGCCCGCGTTCCGGCATCAGCGTGGAATGCATGCCGAGCGGCATCAAAATACGGCTTTCGACAAGTTGTCGGATCGGAACACCATAGCGACGCTCGAGTGCCAGCTGGAGCAGGACGTAACCCGCGTGAGTATAGATGCGCTGCTTGCCGGGCTTCTCGCCGGCGTGCGGCGTCCAGGCGTTGAGCATGTCGATGAATTCAGCCTGGGAGTACGAGGCGTTTGGCCACGGCGGATGATCCGTCGCCAGCAAGAGACCGGATGTGTGGGCAGCGAGCTGGCCAAGGGTGACCCGACTGATATAGTCGCCGCGCAATTCGGGGACGAATTTGTTGACGGGGTCGTCCAACCTTAATTCGCCGCGGAGCACGCCGAGCGCGAGCAGTGTGGCCTCAAACAGCTTTCGAACCGACGCGACATTGAACAGCGTGTCCGACGTGACGGGCCGTTTCTCGGCCTCATCAGCAAAGCCAAAATTGAAGAACTGTATCCGACCGGCGACGTAAGCGGCCGCCGCGACGCCGCCTGGATGGTCGGCCGTCGTCAGCGGAGCAAGGTTCTCCGTCACGATCTCTCTTACGTGCGCGTCCATTTCAGGATCCGCGCGAATGACTCGCGCTCCGCCGAGCAGAAATAAAAGCGAGAGGCATAGAACTGCGCCTGAGCGGCAAAGCCACGATCTCGTTGAACCCGCCGTCATCCGGACCTGCATGCGAGATTGCCACACGCGGGCAAATCAACGGGCGATCTGAAGCTGCCTGTCGGAAGCCCACGCATGGCAAAGCTAGAAAACCGCAGCGCAAGAGCCAATCACTTCAAGTGGGGATCCGTGCACGATTGTTTGATAATGCCGGGCTTCACACCAAACTCGCCCGAGCGTTCGGCCCGGGCGAGGTTTTTCTTCGTCTCGAATCAATAGCGGTAAAACTCGCCCGAGCGTTCGGCCCGGGCGAGGTTTTTCTTCGTCTCGAATCAATAGCGGTAGCAGACATTGATCGGGCCGTAGGGGCTCCACTTCCAGCAGCTGTTATAAACGTGGAAGTGAGGGCGGTGGTGGTGGTGATGGTGATGGCCGTGCCCAAAAAAGCCATGGCCATGACCGTGGTGATGACCGTGGTGGCCATGGCCGTGCCCGTGATGGCCATGCCGGTGCCCGCCGGCGAAGGCCTGGCTCGATAAAGTCAGAGACGCCGAGGTCAGCGCCAGGGCAGCGATAGCAGCCGGAATGATTTTCTTGATGCTCGTCATGGGGGTCTCCTGGGTATGCAGCGCGGAATCGCCCTGCGATGCTCCACCCTGGACGCGCCGGTTGCGATAAGATGTGATCAGCGTCACTCAGATGGCGTGACCCATCTCATTGCGTGGTCCGGTCATTTGCTGGAGTTTGCCAAACCGAAACATGATAGTTGAGGCTATCACCATGCCCGTCGGCGAGCTCTTCATCCTCGGCTTCTTCGGCAAGATCGTTCCGGACTGGCTGAAGCAATTCGCGGTGCGCTACGGCCTCGGCGGTGTGATCCTGTTCGACTATTCCTGCCAGACGCGAGCATACGACAACAACATCGATTCACGGGAGCAAGTGCGGCGCCTCTGCGCGGAGATATCAGCGCTTCCTTTTGCGCCGATGGTGTTCATCGATCAGGAGGGCGGCCTGGTGCGGCGGCTGAAGGAGGGCCGCGGCTTTGCGCCATTGCCGAGCGCGAAGGAGTTCAACCATCTCGCGCCGGATCGAAAGCGCGCGATCCTCACCACGAGCTTTGCCGAGATGCGGCGGCTCGGCATTCACTATGATTTCGCGCCTGTCATCGACGTCGACTACAACCCCGACAATCCAAATATCGGCAGGATCAAGCGTTCCTACTCCGCAGATATCGCCGAGGTGGAAGCCAATGCGTTGCTGGTTAGCGAGGTGGCGCGGGCGCAGCGCATCGGCCTGTGCCTCAAGCATTTTCCCGGCATCGGCGGCGCGATGGTGGATTCGCATCAGGAGTTCATGGATATTTCGGATGCACTGCGACCGGAGCAGGAAGAGCTGTTCTATTCGCTCGCATCAAAAATGTTCGGCGATGCGGTGCTGGTCAGCCATGCGATCGTCAGGCAATGGGATCGGGAACGCCCGATGACCCTGTCGGCGGCAGGGCTTGGTCGCTTGCGCAAGCGCCTTCCGGATTCGCTCCTGATCACCGACGACATGCAGATGCAGGGATTGCAGAAGGCTCTGGGCACGAAAGAAGCCAGCCTGCAATCGCTCAAAGCGGGCATGGACATGCTCTGCATCGGCAACAACCTGCTCGATCAGGAACAGGAGATGGCCGCAGTCGCCGAGTACATCGGTGAAAGCCTGCGCGACGGAATCCTGTCCACGTCGGCGATAGAGCAATCCATCGCGCGGGTTCGCAAGCGGAAGGCACTGTTGACGGCCTGACGCCTATTGCTGCTGCGCCTTTTCGTGTGCCGCTACGCCGATCGCCTTGTAATCATAGGTCGGATAGAACTCGGTGCGATAGCTGCCCCAGGCGGTGTTCTCGAGGATGCGGTTGACCTCGCGCAGCCGCGACGCCGGCAGCCGCAGCGTCACCACCTGCCCGATGCCCATCATGACGTACCAGCTCACCACTTCGACGCCGTGGGGGGGAAGGCCTTGTAGTAGCCCTGGCGCTGCAACTGCGCATTGAGCTCGCTTAAGGGGCGCGACTGGTCGTGCTTCAGGAAGACGGTGAGCATCACGGCGTTGTCGGCCGTCGGCGGCGCATTCTCCGCCGGTGCAGGCGCGGTCTGTGCCGCTACGCCCGAGTTGAACGCCAGGGCACCGGCCAGCACGGCCATTCTCATCCACGATCCCTTTGCTTGCGACATCGCCGTCTCCTTTTTGGATTCGTTGCGGGATGATTTTGAGCCTCGATCATTGCGAGGCTGCCGCAGCCTGTAAATCGGAATCGATCAAAATGGATACCATAAGCAGTGGCTTCGCGGCGCGGTTGTGAAGGCCATTCACGCCTGCACGACAGGGCCTACGCTCATCCGTGACGAAACGTGGCCGCCCCGAGCCGGCGCGGATCCTGGGGCGTCGAGAGGTCGGAAAAATCGGAGGGAGTCGGTTGTGATCTATTAACAAAGTAAATGCAGCTACCGTGAAAATACGGAGCAAAACGGACGCAATGCTTAACCGCGATTTGTTCGCTTGGGTCAAAAAAGTCAAGTTTGCTTCCAACTTTGAGCGACTTTCGGCGAATTTCGGCCGGTTATCAGGGTGAGCCGGCGGTTCTCTCCGTATTCTTACCGTATGCGAAATTAACCATGATAAAGGGTGGAACCGATAAAATAGTTATATGTCAGGACAAGACCATCGAGCCTCTGATTCGCACTTCATGAAGTGGATGGAAAGCGTCACGCCTCTCGACGAGAATCCTGACATCGTCCAACTGTCCGTCGCGCGCGCGCGGGCCGCGGACGAGGCAGGAGCGGCGATTGCCCGGCAGTTGAACGGGCCGCTGACGGCGTTGCTGCTCTACATGAATGAGATCAAGCAGCACAGCCATCAGTTTTCGCAGACCCCCGGCACCCGGCTCTATCTGCAGCAGGTGGTGGAGAACGCGCTTCAGCAAACCGAACGTGTCTGCGCTCTGGTGAAGCAGATATCGGACAGTCATCCAGCGGCGGTCTCCGATGCCCTTTGCAAGCAGGCCGGCGAGGGGCACGCCGGTCGGCCGGCGGATGGCAGCCGAAAGCCGGGCCTGGTGCTCGCCCCGGAGTCCGGCCAGAAGCCGCTGACCAAGCGCGAGCGCGAGGTGCTCAGCCTGATCAGCGAGGGTTGCTCCAACAAGCAGGGCGCCTTGCGCATGAACATCAGCCCAAGGACGTTTGAGAGCCATCGCGCCGAGGTCATGCGCAAGCTTGGCGCCCGCAATACCGCGGATCTGGTTCGCAAGGCGCTGCTGCAGCCCGCCTGATCCTTCCCGAAGCAATATCTGTGATGTGCGGCTGAGCGCGCAGCGTCAAGCTATCGATGTGGGGCCGCGGGCATGCCGGCGATCTTCGCAGGATCGCCCGTTCTGCCGTTCAGCAGAAATCTTCCATGAGGGGTCGACCGCGGGGCGCGGGCCGCATCGAGACCGTCGGCCTCGGCTCTTCCGGGATGATCGTGATGGTCCACGCCGCCGGCACACTCGACTTGCTTTCCACGATGGATCGAACGTGGCCGGTGACTGCCGATCCGCCCGAACGCACGGTGGCGGTTCTGCCATTGAACTGCGCGATACGGAAACGCCGCACTTCTTTCCGATCGCTCGTTTCAAACGTGAACATGAGGGGACTCCCTTGATCCACGCAACTATCCTCAGTCAACGTTATCCGGAGGTGAAAATCTCTAACCGTAGAAGTACGGCCAGCTCGCGCATCCGCGGCGCGGAGCAAGCCGGTCCGGTTGTCGAAAGCAATTCTCGTGAGGAGCGCCGCATGCATGTCGTCGCATCGGGCGTCGAGGAGGATGACCGGAGGCAGGCGCGGCCTTGCGGTTGGCGGCGCCTTTCGGGACGATGTCAGCCGGCGGCGTCCGGGAATACCGCTTCCATCTTGGTCTTCAGCGTCGCGGCGTTGAACGGCTTCACGATGTAATTGTTGACGCCGGCCTTCTTCGCGGCGATGACGTTTTCGGTCTTGGATTCCGCCGTGATCATGATGAAAGGCGTCTTGGAAAATTCAGGGCTGGCGCGGACTTCCTTGAGCAGGTCGTAACCGGTCATCGGCTCCATGTTCCAGTCGGAGATCACGAGGCCGTATCGCTTGGTCTGCATCTTGGCGAGCGCGGCCGATCCATCGCTGGCCTCGTCGACATTCTCGAATCCGAGCTGCTTGAGAAGGTTACGGATGATGCGGATCATGGTGCTGTAGTCATCGACCACCAGGATCGGCATCGACAGGTCAAAAGCCATGTTCGTACTCCGCGCAAGCAACATGCCGCCGAACACAGGTGAATGCGCGTTGCACGCGAAAGAGTCTCGATTGCCTTTTCTCGAACCCGCACCCGTCAGCACCGTGACGACTATCAGGGCTCGTTGAACAGCGCGTTAATTCGAAGCCCGCTGAGAGCCGCAGGGGCGCCATTGGCCGTAGTAATACGGTGAGGTATCGCGGGAATGGCTCAATCATCGCGCGCAACGGTATCGCGATGCGTATCACAGATCGGGCTGCGGCCGTCGTCGATCGCGGAAAGCGGTCATGCGGCTACGCTGTGGGTGCGCGGATGCAGCAGCCTCGTGTACTGCGCCTTGACCGTCCCGTAGCACTCGCAGGACGTCTTGATCAGGCCGTCCACGTTGGTGATTTCGATATGCCCGCGGCTGTAGTGGATGAAGTTAGCCTGCTGCAGGGTGTTGGCCACCAGCGAAACGCTGTTGCGGCGCGCACCGATCATCTGGGCCATCGCTTCCTGGGTTAGGACGATCTTGTCGCTGCCGGAGAGGTCGCGCGTGTGCAACAGGCATCGCGCCAGCCGCGATTCCACCGTGTGCGAGGCGTTGCAGCCTGCAGTCTGCTGGATCTGCGCATAGACGGCGAGGCCGTGCCGCACCAGCGCGGTGCGCAACGTTGTGCTCTGATCTGCGGCAAAACGAAGCTGGTCGAGATCGATCGTCGAGGCGGCGCCGGGCACCATCACCACGGCGCTGTTGAGCGCAACCGCGTCGCCAAGCGCAGCGAATGCACCGAAAATGCTGTCGCGGCCGATCATCGCGACCTGGACATGCTCGCCGCGCGCCAGATTCACGACCAGCGAGATAACGCCCTTGTGCGGAAGATATGCGCGCTTGAGCGTTTCGTCGACTTCGACCAGGACAGTCTCCGGACTGAGGTCCGTGGCACGCAGGTGCGGGCGAATCAATTCAAAATCGTCCGCGGTCAGCGAGGACAAAAAACCATTCGGAGAACGAGGGGCTGAATCCAAAGCAGTCTCCTGCCTTACGGGCCAAGCCGGTCTCTGCTGCGTACTGTCCGAAATGCAGGATGATCCTTGCATATTTCATTGGCAAGAAAAAATTGCCAAAAGGACGCACGGGCTTGGCGCCAATGCCGCGTCGCCAGGGCTGCTCCTGCCGTGACAGGATTTTGGAGGCGCGCCGCTCCTCGCGTCGATGACGCAAAAATCTGCAGCGTCGGCCGCAGCAGGCCGTGCCGATGCCGCGACGGGCGCACGCTCCGTCGCGTGGCATCTTCCCGACAAGGTCGTCGCTATCAAATGATCGCATCGTCGATACGCTGCTGTCGAGCAAACGTAGATTCATGCACGGGCGTTCGTGGACGCAGCGATGCGAACTCCACTGCGAAGAAGACCTGCAAGCAATCGATGCGGAGCGCGCACGTGCGGGTTTGCATCAATGAAGGCCCGGGTGTTTCGGATCAACAATGGCCTGGGCTGTGGTGCGGCAGGCTGGGTTACAAGTTTCCGTTTCCGCCGGAAGCGGGAACCAGTCTTATACACCGTAAAGGGCAGACAGAGCCGTCCATTTGCCGCGGAAATGCGGTAGCAAGCTGATTCGCAAGACAAAACGGCCACGCGATTGGAACCGAAGGTTCCATTGCGGGAACGCAATCCGGCGCCGGAGCGCGATACCGGCGCAAGCCGTTTCGTCCGGCAACGCTGCTCGGCGTGATCGACAAGTGCCTGTCGGAAGCGGAACAACGTCGAAGACATACGGCAAGGCTGGCGGCCGCCGGGAGCGCGCCACCGAACATCTCGAGAGTGAGGCGGAGTACGGGCTGAACTGCCAGGGAGAGGCCACACGGCGGTCGCTGATTTCGTCTGTCACGACGAGGCGGCGGAAGCCGCCGGCACTTCACACCAAACAGAAAACCAGACAGCCCCCAATGCGATTCTGACTGAGGATTATTGGACTGAAAGTACATTGTCGGCTGCCGGGGGGCTAAACATGACTCGCGTTCTCATCGTCGATGACGATCCCATGGTCTGTACGGCCATCGAGATCTATCTCGAGCGTCACGGCTTTGAGGTGACGATAGCCGACGGCGGCGAAGCCGGGCTTCGCGCGCTGGAAGATTCCTCCTTCGACCTGATGCTCGTCGATATCTTCATGCCGCACATGCGCGGCTTCGAATCGATCAGGATATTCCACGAGCGTGCGCCGAAAATTCCCCTGGTTGCGATGTCCGGATACGCCTTTGCCAATCTCGACTCGCCGGCGCCGGACTTCCTGCGCATGGCGCTCGAACTCGGTGCCGCGCGCTACCTTCGCAAGCCGTTCACGCCGGGGGCGCTGCTGGCGATCGTCAATGAATGTTTGGCCGAAGCCCGGTCCGGTTTCAGCGGCGCCGTGCAGTCGAGCTAGATCTCGCGGACATCCAGCACCTTATTCATCCAGCACCCAATAATCGCGTGTCCGCGATTGAAGCCGTTGCTGCGACGAGACCCCGCTATGCGCGGTTAAGACTCTGTTCACCATAAATGAAATTCGCGAACGTTTTCTTCGCCTTTCGTATTCGTACGGATCGGCGCGTTAACCTGCAGGTAGCGGTGCAGGACCAGTGTGGCAGCATCGCCCAAAGAAGTTTGTGGCGTTGCGTCAATCGTGTTCATCCAGAAGGGTATGAGTTATGTCAGGTATCGTTCTCTCCGCTTCGGTTCGCCAGAACCTCCTCTCGCTGCAGTCGACCGCCGATCTGCTCGCCACCACGCAGAATCGCCTTGCCACGGGCAAGAAGGTCAACACGGCCCTCGACAACCCCACCAACTATTTCACCGCCGCCTCGCTCGACAGCCGCGCCAGCGACATCAACAATCTGCTCGACGGCATCGGCAACGGCGTGCAGGTCCTGCAGGCTGCCAACACCGGCATCACCTCGCTGCAGAAGCTGGTCGACTCCGCCAAGTCTGTCGCCAATCAGGCGCTGCAGACCACGGTCGGCTTCTCGACCAAGTCGTCGTTCACCTCCGTCGTGATCGACGGCGCAACGGCCGACAATCTCGTCGCCGATCAGGCTCCGACCAACGCCGCGTTCACCGGTACTTCCGCTCCGCAGCGCGCTGCGTATACCAGCGCTGCGGCTACCGCGGGCACCCAGATCACGACGACCGCCCCTCCGGGCAACGCGACCGGTGCGTCGCTGCTGTCGACCCTCTCCCTCACCACTGCGGTCGCTGCCAACGACACGCTGACCGTCAACGGCAAGACGATCACGTTCCAGGCGGGCGCGAATGGCCTCGTCGGTTCGGGCAACGCCTATACGTTGGGTATCGATACCTCGCTCGACTCCTTGGTCGCGGCGATCGACACCCTGTCGGGCAATGCGACCCCGGCCAACGCCTCGACGGCAACGGCCGGCATCATCACTCTGAGGTCCGGTACGGCCTCCAATCTCACCGTGACCGGCTCCGCCGGCGTGCTCGCCAAGCTCGGCATCGGCGGTGCCGGCCAAGCCACCGCTACTCGTACCGGTGGCGCCGTGACGGCCGGCGCTCTGGCCGGCACCACCAAGCTAGGCGCCGGCGACGGCACTGCTCCTTCGCTGTCGAACGCCTTCGCGGTCGGTGACACCCTCACCGTCAACGGCAAGACGCTGACCTTCGTGGCCGCGAACACGATCGGCAACGATCCGAACCAGATCAAGGTCGACAGCGACGTCACCGGCCTGCTGGCGAAGATCGACGGTCTGACCGGCTCGTCGACGGCCTCGACCATCGGCGGCAGCGGCGTGATCACGCTGAACACCGGCACGCTGAGCGACTTGACGATCACCAGCAGCAACGCTGCAGCTCTCACCGCGCTCGGTCTGGCGGGCGGCGTGACGCAGGCCCGCACGGAAGTCCCGGGCGTGCTGGAAGGCAAGACCCTGAAGATCGGTGCGACAGGCGGTGGCATTGCCACCGACATCGTGTTCGGCGAAGGTGCCGGCCGCGTCTCCTCGCTTAACGAGCTGAACGAGGCCCTCGCCGCCAACAACCTGCAGGCCACTTTCGTGTCCGGCAAGCTGACGATCACCACGACGAACGAAGCGGCTTCGGCCACGATCGGTGCGATCACCGGCTCCGCGGTTGGCGCCAGCCAGGCGTTCGCTGCCGGCACCACGGCTCCGGCTCCGGTTGTTGACGCAGATGCCAAGCTGGCCCGTGATAACCTGGTCAACCAGTACAACAACATCATCAATCAGATCACCACCACCGCGCAGGACGCGTCCTTCAACGGCGTCAACCTGCTCGGCGGCGACACTCTGAAGCTGACCTTCAACGAAACCGGCAAGTCGACGCTGAGCATCCAGGGCGTCAACTTCAACCCGGCCGGCCTCGGCCTCGACCTCCTGAGCTCGGGCGCCTTCAAGGACAACGCTGCGATCAACGACATCGTGACATCGCTGAACGGCGCGTCGTCCACGCTGCGCGCGCAGGCTTCTGCCTTCGGTTCGAACCTGTCGATCGTGCAGATCCGTCAGGATTTCAACAAGAACCTGATCAACGTGCTGCAGACCGGCTCGTCGAACCTGACGCTGGCCGACACCAACGAGGAAGCGGCGAACAGCCAGGCGCTGTCGACCCGCCAGTCGATCGCGGTGTCCGCGCTGGCGCTGGCCAACCAGAGCCAGCAGAGCGTGTTGCAGCTTCTGCGCTAAGCGGGACGGTAACGTCAACGATCAAGGCGGCGGGGAAAACCCCGCCGCCACCATCGATCCAAATTTCCTGAGTATTGTCTGGCGGCGTATCCGCCGCGCATTTGCACGAACGATGTTTCGCAAACGTCGTGAGCCCTGCCGCTCGCGCGTCTTCGAACGGGGGACGATTGTGCCGCTACGCGTTGAACTGAAGCCATTTGAACGGATCGTTATTGGGGAAACCGTTCTCGTCAATTCCGGCACCCGCACCTCGTTCCTGATCGACGGCGAGGCGCCAATCCTGCGCGAGCGGGACACCATCAACGCCGAGACAGCCAATACGCCCGCAAAGCGGCTCTATCTCTGCATTCAGACCATGTATCTGAAGAACGACATCTCGCGTTACCGGACCGCCTATCAGGGCTATTTGCGCGAACTGCGCGATGCCAGGCCGGGCGACCGCCTCACGATCGACGCCGCCAATAACCATGTGGCCGCAGGCGCACTCTACAAAGCGCTCAAGGAAATCAGGAAGCTGGTGAAGCGTGAAGACGAACTGCTCGCAGCCTGATCCGCTCCACCTTCGCACCCGTTTTGTTTCCAGGCCGTCATCCGGTGCGCTGGCCGTTTGTCGCCGCGGCTAGCAAATGTCGTCGACCGTCTCGATGGACCGCCGTCCCCAACCGTTCATCACGACATATTCACCATATCCGTATTAGCACGGACCGTGAAATTAACGTAGCCGTGAAATCCGAAGGGTTATTTCTGCAGAAGGCCAGTATCCGGATTTTTTGAAGGCGTGCTCATATGGATGACCTGTTACGGGAGTTCCTGACAGAGACCAGCGAGAGCCTGGATACGGTCGACAATCAGTTGGTGCGGTTCGAGCAGGACCCGAGCGACGCGAAGATTCTCGATAACATCTTCCGCCTGGTCCACACCATCAAGGGCACCTGCGGCTTTCTGGGTCTGCCGCGGCTGGAAGCGCTCGCCCATGCCGGCGAGACGTTGATGGGCAAATTCCGCGACGGCATGCCGGTCAAGGCCGAAGCCGTGACGCTGATCCTGTCCTCGATCGACCGCATCAAGGAAATCC
>NZ_JBWBWM010000022.1:0-152214 GCF_056174665.1 Bradyrhizobium sp. WYCCWR15520 | reverse complement strand
CAAGGAGAAAATGGTCGTTCGCATTGCCCTTGCCCGCAAGCTCCTCGTCAGGCTCAACGCAAAAGCTCGCGACGCGCGAACCGCGTATGCCAATGCAACTTGACAAACCAGATAGTCGCTCACCCGGCGCTGCGCGCCGACCTCTCCCCGCAAGCGGGGCGAGGTTGGTCCACGCGCGCGGCAGCTACTGCCGCCCCAACTGCGTGGCCTTCTCGACGCGGTCGAACCTCTCCAAGGAGAGGATCGCATCGGCGAGTTGGTCGGCGCGGCCGTTCAGCACAGGGCGGGCAAGCGTGAGGAATTTCTGCTGCATCGCCTGTGCGTCCGGAAACGAATCCGGCTCGCCGGAGGGGTCGGCATTGAGCCGCTCGTGCACGCCGTCGTCGGTGGTGATGGAGACGCGCGCGCCGAAGGGGTGAGTGCGGCCGATCTCGAGGCGGTCGTCCTGCACCACGTCGAACTTGTCGGCGAGCGCATTCACCGCTGTATCGCCAAGCCGGTCGTAATCGTCCCAGCCGAAGCTGCCCTGATCGAGCGCCAGCGCGCCGGTGAAGAACATCGAGAACTGCCCGCCGACGATCGAGGTCGGATGCCGCTTGGTGGCTGCGTCGCCGGTCAGCGTGATGCCGTTGCGGTGCAGGCCGATCTCGACGCGCTTGATCTGATCCGGCGTCAGATTGTGCTCCCGGCGCATCGCGATCAGCGCATCCAGCGCCGCATGGGTATAGCGGCAGCTCGGATACGGCTTCACGCCGATCTTCAGGGTCTCATAGGTCTTGCCGAGGCCGGCGGTCGCCTTGTCCGGATGTGCGTCGTCGCTGTAGCCGACGAGGAGGCCGTGCTTGCCCTCGACCGATTCCGTCGAACCGACGAAATTATTGCGCGCCAGCGTCGCGGCGATGACGCCGTTCATTGCAGACGCCCCGACCTGATAGCGCTTGTTCCAGGCGCCATTGACCAGGAATTGCAGCGAGCCCGCGGCCTGGCTGCCGGAAACACCGAAGGCCGAGATGATCTGATCCTTCGAGAGGCCGAACAGCTTTCCGGCGGCGGCCGCCGCGCCATAGGTTCCTGCCGTCGCGGTCGGATGAAAACCGCGCGCATAATGCGAGGTGGGATCGAGCGCGTTGCCGAGGCGGCAGCACACTTCATAGCCGGCCACGATTGCGGTCAGCACGTCACGTCCGGATGCACCGACCATTTCGCCAACCGCGAACGCCGCCGGCACCACGGGCGCGCTCGGATGCAGCGAGGAATCCGCATGCGTGTCGTCGAAATCCAGCGAATGGCCGAGCGCACCGTTGAGCAGCGCGGCGACCGCCGGCGTCCAGGTCTTGCTATCGCCGAATACGGTGGCTTCGCCCTTGCCGTCCAGCGCCAGCGCCTCCAGCATCTTCAGCAGCGACGGGGTGGATTCCGCGTCGCGCCGCGCCCGGATCGTGCTGCCAAGGAAATCGAGCGTCAGCACCTTGGCGCGTTCCAGCACCTCCGGCGGAATGTCTTCGAATTTGAGGCCGGCGACATAGGCTGCGAGCGTTGCGGTTTCGTGGGCCATCGTGTTTCCTCGTATTTGCCGGGCAGGGTAGGCGGGCCAACTTGACCTTTCAAGCCGCCTCCCTGTCGCGGGCATCAGCTATGCCTGCTGTCGTCTAGCACAAGCGTGGCGCGCAGATTCCGGGATGCAGCGCATGATGGCCTTCGCAAAACGCATGCTTGGAGCGATCCGGTCACGGAAGACGCAACTGGCGCTCGCCGTCAGGCTCGCGGTTGCCGCGGTCGCAGCCTATGCGATCGCCAGGGCGTTGCATCTGATGCTGCCGCTGTGGGCGGTGCTGACCTCGCTGATCGTCACCCAGATGAGCGTTGGCCGTTCGCTGAAGGCGACGCGCGATTACATGCTCGGTACCGTCGGCGGCGCGCTCTATGGCGGCGCCATTGCGATATTGATCCCGCATTCCGGCGAGGGTGGATTGCTGGCGCTATTGGTGCTCACGGTCGGGCCGATGGCTTTCATCGGCGCCGTCAATCCCAGCCTGAGCGCCGCCACGGTGACGGCCGTGATCGTCCTGCTGGTGCCGGCGATGAACCATGCCAATCCGCTGGATTCCACCATCGACCGGCTGTTCGAGGTCGCAGTCGGTGCACTTACCGGGCTCGTGGTCTCATTCCTGGTGCTGCCGTCGCGGGCGATCAGCCAGATCCGGATCAATGCGGCGCAGATTTTGGAACTGCTGGCTGCCGCATTCGCCGAGCTGCTTGCGGGACTGACGCGCGGGCTCGACAATGACGCCTTGCACCGTATCCAGAGCGGGATCGGTACCGCGCTGACCAACCTCCATGCGATCGGTCTGGAAGCCGAGCGCGAGCGCGGCGCGCGCCTGTCTTCGGGACCGGACACCGGCCCGTTGCTGCGCACCATCCAGCGCTTGCGCCATGATGTCGTGATGATCGGGCGCGCCAGCGTGGTGCCGCTGCCGGCCAATGTGCAGGCAAGGTTGGCGCGGCCGTTGGCCGATGTCAGCAAGGCGATCGTCGACTATATGCGCACGGCGGCCGAATCGTTGCGGAGCGGTAGCGGCGCCGTGGACATCCGGCCCGTCGATGCGGCGCTGCAGGCCTATGCCGCCGAAGTCGCTGCGGTGCGAAACGACGGCCTGACTCGCGGCGTGCCAGTCGACGTGGCGGAGCGATTCTTCGCGCTGGGATTTTCGCTGGAGCAGATGCGACAGAACCTGACCGATCTCGACCGTTGCCAGGCCGACTGGTGCGGGAAGCGGGCCGTTGCAAAAATCTAGCGCGTTCGGCGAAGCAATCCATCTATCCTCGCGCGGACACATGGACTGCTTCCGCTTCGCTCCTTAAGCTTCGGCGGACAAGTCGTCGCTATCGCTCCCTTGCGCAAACGCTTCGCGTTTGTCGCAGGCAATGACGTTCAGCCCACTTGGCGCAGCAGGGCAGGCACGATCAGCCGGTGGAACGGCATGATGATCGCGAGATAAGTCCGGCCGAGCCAGTTGTGCGTCTTGACCAGCGTTGTTGCGGTGACCTGCGTGACGTCGCGCGGCGCCGTCACGTCGACGACGACACGAAAATCGAGATGGCGGTCGTTGAAGCCGATAATGAGGCGATCGCGCGTTTCGCTCACAACCGGAAAGATCCCGATCATGTCCCGCGGCGCGTCTGGACTGACGCCCGACGTTTTCAACCCGAACGGCGCGACCAGTAAATTACGCAGCGCCAGCAACGCTTCGGCCCAGCGCGGCTGCCGCGCCATCATCCGTTCCGCGGCGCGGCGGGCATCGAGATTGCCATCGCTGATTTCAATGCAAAAGGCGTCGGCGAATTGCGCGCCGGCCAGCAGCGCATCGGCATCGACGGCAGGCGTGACTTCGCGGACGGTCATGGTGACGGCAGTCTGCTGGTCAGTAGTCGAAATCGCAAGACGAGCAGAACGGCGAAGACCAAGGTGCCGATCGACAATCCGATCCAGACGCCACTGGCGCCAAGCGATGTCCAGAATCCAAGTGCGCAGGCGGAAGTAAAGCCGATCAGCCAGTAGCTCAAGGTGGCGAACAGCAGCGGCACGCGCGTGTCGTTCATTCCGCGCAGCGCACCGGCGGCAATGGTCTGGATACCATCAGCGACAAAGAAGGTGGAGCCGATCAGGAGCAGCGTGGCCGTCAGCGTCGCGGTCGCGTCGACGGCTTCGCCGAGGAACAACTCGGCAATCAGGAACCGTCCAAGGATCACGGCCAGTGTCATCGTGGCCATGAACGCAGCGCCGAGAAGTATCGCCACATAACCTGCGCGCCGGACGGCGCCGCTGTCGCGGCGCCCGATCGCATGACCGACCCGGACGGTTGCTGCCATACTGATCCCGAACGGCACCATGAAAAGGATGGCTGCGATCTGGAGTGCGATCTGGTGCGCTGCCAGTGCCGTGGTGCTGATCAGACCCATCAGCAGGCCGGCAGCACCGAACAGCCCGTATTCCAGCAGAAACGCCATCGAGATCGGCGCGCCGACAATCGCGAGCTTCGCCATCAACGGCCAGTCGATGCGCCAGATGTTGCCGAGCACGTGATATTTCCGGAACGGCTGGCGCAGCGCGGTGAACCACAGCCCGGCGAGAAACGTGCCGAGATTGACCATGCTGGTCGCAAGGCCCGCGCCGAACAGCCCGAGTTCGGGCAGGCCCCATTTCCCATAGAGCAGCAGATAGACCAGCAACGCGTTCGCCGGGATCGCGGCCAGCGTGATCCACAGCACCGGCTCGGGCCGGTTCACCGCGCTCATGAAGCCACGGATAGCGATAAACCACAGCGCGGGCAGGATGCCCCAGGCGAGGCCGAACAGGTATTGCTGCGCGAGCTTAGCCGCGGTCGGCGCCTGGCCGAGCGCGATCAGGATTGCCTCGCCGCGGAATGGCAATGCCATCAGTGGCAGAGCGATCAAGAGAGCCGCCCACAAGCCGACGCGCAGCGCACGCCGCACCATGCGCGGATCACGAGCGCCGAAAGCCTGCGCCGCTAGCGGTGCTACGGCCGAAACCAGGCCCATGCCGAACGTGAAGGTGACGAAGAACACCGTATGGGCGAGGGCTGCCGCAGCCACGGTTTCGCTGCCGAACCGACCGATGAACGCCAGGTCAGTCGTCATCATCGCGATCTGTCCGAGCTGCGTCAGCGCGAGCGGCACCGCGAGCTTCAGCGTCTCGGCGAGCTCAATCGCGAGATGGCGGCCGGGCACGGCCGCAGAGGCAGGCGGCGCAACAGATGCACGTTCGATTTTGTCGAGCGAGGTCATTGCAATGGACTACCCACGCCGAGAGCCGAAAAAATGACGGTGCCGCTGAGGACTATCCACCCTCGCGCGCGGGAACGCGGGTGATCCGGGCGCCCAGCGCGTTGAGCCGCTCCTCGATGCGCTCATAGCCGCGCTCGATCTGGTCGGCATTGTTGATGGTCGAGGTGCCTTCGGCCGCGACTGCCGCGAGCAGCATGGCCATGCCGGCGCGGATATCGGGCGATGTCATCAGTGCGCCGCGCAGCCGGCTCGGGCCGGCGACGATGGCGCGATGCGGGTCGCACAGCACGATGCGGGCGCCCATCGAGATCAGCTTGTCGACGAAGAACATCCGCGACTCGAACATCTTCTCGAACATCAGGATCACGCCGTCGCATTGCGTAGCGGTCACGATCGCAATCGACATCAGGTCAGCCGGGAAGGCCGGCCATGGCTGGTCCTCCAGCTTCGGCACGTGGCCGCCGAAATCGTCGTGGATCTTCATGGTCTGGCCGGACGGCACGACAAGGTCCTCGCCCTCGACACCGCAGACGATGCCGAGCCGTTCAAAGCCCATCCGGATCGAGCGCAGATGCTCGACGCCGGCCTTCGCAATGCGCAGCGGCGAGCGCGTCACCGCGGCAAGCCCGATCAGCGAGCCGACCTCGATATGGTCGGGCTGGATCGAATAGGTCGTGCCGCCGAGCGTCGCCGGTCCGTGGACGATGATGGTGTTGGTGCCGATGCCCTCGATCTTGGCGCCGAGCGCGACCAGGAAATGCGCGAGGTCCTGCACATGCGGTTCGGAAGCAGCGTTGCGCAAATAGGTGGTGCCGTGGGCGGCGACCGCCGCAACCAGCGCGTTCTCGGTTGCGGTGACGCTGGGCTCGTCGAGGAAGACGTCGGCGCCCTTCAGCCTGACAGCGCGAAACTCCAGCCGGTGCGTCGCGGTGACGGTCGCGCCCAGTTGCTCGAAGGCGAGAAAATGCGTGTCGAGACGGCGGCGCCCGATGACGTCGCCGCCGGGCGGCGGCAGTGCCACCTCGCCGCAGCGCGCCAATAGCGGCCCCGCCAGCAGGATCGAGGCTCGGATGCGCGCGCACAGCTCGGGATCGAGATCGGCGGCGCGAACCTCCTTGGCGTGGATCGCCAGCGTATTGCGCGCCTTCCATTCCGCGGATGCGCCGACCGAGCGGATCAGCTCTACAAGCGTTTCGGTGTCGCGGATGCGCGGTACGTTATCCAGCGTCACCGGATGCTCGGTGAGCAGAGCGGCGGCGATGATCGGCAGCGCCGAATTCTTGTTGCCGGACGGTTCGATGGTGCCCGCAAGCCGGTGGCCACCTTCAACGATGTATTGAATAGGCGGCACGACGCGGTCCTTAACCCATTTCCTAAATGTGACTGCCGGAATTCTTTAGCAGAATCAATGGTCAGCAACCGCATCGTAGCATGAAAGGCCGACACGAATAGCTCGGATTGCCTGACCCGGCTGGGGTTGAATTACACAGAACCTCCACTCCAGTCAAAATCGCGGGCGGCTGGTTGCACGGTTCCGGAGCCAGGATATAGGCGGCATCGCCGTGCACGCCAGCCTCTAACGCCGTGGTCCATCCAAGCAGATCGGCGGGTCTTTTCATCGCGGCCGCGTGACCATGCAACAGCGGCTGTGATCGGGGCCGATGATCAAGCGGCAGGACGCCCAAAGGGTAGATAGCCCCGGCCGAGTTGTCTGTGGAACTGCAGCCAGATGGGAAGTTGTTGCGCCATCCGTCCGTCGCCCTCGATCGTCAATGCTTTTCCAGCGACCTCATGCCAATGCAGGTGTCCGAGATAAAGCCTGATAAGGACGGCAATATCGCTGCGAACGGTCAGATCGACGGCATATCCCGGATCCTTGAAGCATATGTCAACGCCAGCCCGTTCGAGAATCAGCCACATAACGCGCAACGCCGTTCGGCTTTTAGGAACGCCAGAGAATTCGAAACGGATCACCACGCGATGCTCCGGCAATGCACGGATGTCCACGCGCTTGCGCATGCGCCACATCAGCAGGCCGGGATTCAGATCGTCTGCAGTGAGGCGATCGCGGGCATGCGCCAAGCCCCAGCGCGAGAGGTCGCGCAACACATCGTGAAATGCTTCGCCTGACGGCGTCAGCCAATATTCACAGCCTGAATCGTCGGGGTGAGTTCTTCTCACGACGATGCCGTTTTCTTCCAGATGCCGAAGGCGCTCGGCTAGAAGCGTCCGCGACATCAACGGCACCCCGCGATGAATGTCATTGAAACTGTGCGCGCCCAACATCAACTCGCGCAGCACAAGCGGCGTCCAACGTGTGGCGAAAATTTCGGACGCCTTTGCTATCGGACAGAACTCGCCGTAGCCGCTTTTCATGGGAAGGATTCAAACACGTTCGGGTAGCCGGAACCAGTCCAGATTTTGGACTTGCTGGCATCAGGCATTCGGCAAACGATGCTGTCCTTTCTCGCTCGAAACCCGCTGCACAGCGGCAACTTGTGGAGAGAGCCATGGGCGAGCGCAGCGATGCAGGCTTTTCGCGCCGGGACGCCTTGGCCACGATCGGCGGTGCGGCAATTTCCGCCGTCTCAACCTTGGGAAATTCGAATGCGCAATCGCAGGAGGGCCGCGAGATGATCTATGTCCTGATCCATCCAGCCTGGTTCGGCGGCTGGTGCTGGAAAAAGCTAACGCCGCTGCTGCGTGCGCAGGGGCACGAGGTGTTCGCTCCGACGCTGACCGGGCTTGGCGAGCGTGCGCACCTGGCCAAGCCGGAAATCGGGCTTGAAGTACATGTTCGCGACGTCACCAGCGTCATCGAATTTGAGGACCTGCGCAACGTCATCCTCGTCGGCAACAGTTCGGGCGGCATGGTGATTACCGGCGTTGCCGATCACATGCCCGAACGGATCGCGCACCTGGTCTTTCTCGATGCCTTCGTGCCTGATGACGGCCAAAGCATGATGGACGTGATCGCACCCGATCGCCGGTCGGCTCTCGAAGCATTGGTGCAGAAAGAGGGCGACGGCTGGCTACTGCCGCGTTTCGCGTCGCCGCCATGGAAGCAACTTGTCACCGAGACGTGGCAAGTAACCGAAGACGCGGATCTCGATTGGATACTGCCCCGCCTTCGCCCGACACCGTTCGGCCACTTCAAGGAGGCGGTGAAGAGCCGGCATCCTGCCGCCGAGAAGTTGCCTCGCACCTATATTCGCACCCAATGGCCGCATCCGGGCTTCGACCGCTATGCGACGGCCGCGAGCGAGAAGGCGGGGTGGCAATCGCGCAAAATCGCGAGCTCGCACCTGCCGTATATTACGCATCCAACTGAGCTGGCGACCCTGCTGCTGGAAGTCGCGGGCTAGCCAGGACAGGCGCGCCCTGCCTCACACGTCGACATTGGCGCTGAGCGAATTATCCTGGATGAATTCGCGGCGCGGTTCGACCACATCACCCATCAGCTTGGTGAAGATGTCGTCGGCCTCGTCGACCTCCTTGACCTTCACCTGCAGCAGCGAGCGCTCGTTGGTGTCGAGCGTGGTTTGCCAGAGCTGTTCGGGGTTCATCTCGCCAAGGCCTTTGTAACGCTGCAGCGCCACGCCCTTGCGGCCGGCGTCGGTCACCGCCTCGAACAGGCTGACCGGCCCGTGAATCGCAGTCTCGGAATCCTTGCGGCGCAGCAAGCCGGGATTCGGATAGGCCTCCTGCAGCTTCGCGGCGTAGTCGTCGAGCTTGCGCGCGTCCGCCGAGCCGAGCAAGGCGTCGTCGATGATCGCGACGTCCTTGACGCCGCGGATGGTGCGCTCGAAGGTAAAGCCTTCGCCCTCGGTGAAACGGCCAACCCAGCCGCGCTCGACTTCGTCGGCCAGCTTGTCCAGGCGCTTGGCGATGTATTCGGCCGCGGCGTTGGCGGTGGCAAGATCGGCGGTGATCCTCGGGTTGAGCACGCCCGCGATCGCGGCCTGCTCGACCACCTTGCGGTTATAGCGGCTGTGCAGATTGTTCAGGATGCCGCGGATGACGCGCGCGTCCTCCACCAGCGACAGCAGGTCGCGGCCGCCGCGCTCCGATCCTGTCGCCGGCCTGAAGACGCAGTCGTCGAGGCCGGTTCCGATCAAATAATTCTCCAGTGCGCGCTCGTCTTTCAGGTACTGCTCGGACTTGCCGCGCGTCACCTTGTAGAGCGGCGGCTGCGCGATATAGAGGTGGCCGCGGTCGATCAATTCGCGCATCTGCCGGTAGAAGAAGGTCAGCAGCAGCGTGCGGATATGGGCGCCGTCGACATCGGCGTCCGTCATCACGATGATCTTGTGGTAGCGCAGCTTGTCGGCCGAGAAGTCGTCGCTGATGCCGGTGCCGAGCGCGGTGATCAGCGTGCCGATCTGCTCCGACGACAGCATCTTGTCGGTGCGGACGCGCTCGACATTGAGGATCTTGCCGCGCAGCGGCAGCACCGCCTGGAATTCGCGGTTGCGGCCCTGCTTGGCGCTGCCACCGGCCGAGTCGCCCTCGACGATGAACAGTTCCGACTTGGCTGGATCCTTCTCCTGACAGTCGGCGAGTTTGCCGGGCAGCGAGGAGACGCTGAGCGGGCTCTTGCGTGTCAGTTCGCGCGCCTTGCGGGCGGCCTCGCGTGCGGCGGCCGCCTGGATCACCTTGCCGACGATGACTTTCGCTTCGGTCGGATGCTCCTCGAACCACGCGGCGAGCGCCTCGTTGAGGACGTTCTCGACCACCGGGCGCACTTCCGAGGACACCAGCTTGTCCTTGGTCTGCGACGAAAACTTCGGGTCCGGCACCTTCACCGACAGCACGGCGGTGAGGCCTTCGCGGCAATCGTCGCCGGTGAGCGCGATCTTCTCCTTCTTCGCATTGGCCTCGGCATAGCCGTTGACCTGGCGCGTCAGCGCGCCGCGGAAGCCGGCGAGATGGGTGCCGCCGTCGCGCTGCGGGATGTTGTTGGTGAAGCACAGCACGTTCTCATGGTAGCTGTCGTTCCACCACAGCGCCGCCTCGACGCCGATGCCGTTCGCCTCCGACCGCACCATGATCGGGGTCGGCACGATCGCCTTCTTGTTGCGATCGAGATATTTGACGAACTCCTCGACGCCGCCGATGTATTGCATCTCCTCGCGCTTCTCGACGGCGTGACGCATGTCGGAGAGGATGATGTGAACGCCGGAATTCAGGAAGGCGAGTTCGCGCAGCCTGTGTTCCAGGGTCGCGAAATCATATTCGATGTTCTTGAAGGTCTCGGGCGAGGCGAGGAAGGTCACCTCGGTGCCGCGCTTGCCCTTGCCGTCACCGACCACCTTCAGCGGCGCCAGCGAGTCGCCATGGGCGAACTCGACGAAATGCTCCTTGTCGTCGCGCCAGACCCTGAGCTTCAGCGAACTCGACAGCGCGTTGACGACGGAGACGCCGACGCCGTGCAGGCCGCCAGAAACCTTGTAGGAGTTCTGGTCGAACTTACCGCCGGCATGGAGCTGGGTCATGATGACCTCGGCGGCGGAGATGCCTTCACCCTTGTGGATGTCGACGGGAATACCGCGGCCGTCATCGCGCACGGTAACGGAATTGTCGGCGTTGAGGATTACGTCGACGCGCGTGGCGTGGCCCGCGAGCGCTTCGTCGATCGCGTTGTCGACGACCTCGTAGACCATGTGGTGCAGGCCGGAACCGTCATCGGTGTCGCCGATATACATGCCCGGCCGCTTGCGCACGGCATCGAGGCCCTTCAACACCCGGATCGATTCCGCGCCGTACTCGACCGGAATGGGATGCTCAGTGTCGGCAGGGGTCCGCCGGGCAGGTTCTGTCATGTGAAGCCTTCGAGGGTGTCCGGAATCAGCTGCGCAATATGAGGCGCTGATTACGCTATTTGTGCCATGAAAGAGGCATTGCGCCTAGCGCAATCTCTCTGTCTACAAGTCTTTGAATAAATGGTGGTTTTTTACCCTTTTTCAAGGTGTTCCAGGGCCGATTCTGGGGCCCTCGAAAAGCGCGATTCGAAGGCCGATTTTGCGCCCTCGATCGCCTGATTTTCGCGGGCGGTCGCCGGGAAAAATGGCAGGCCGCCGCGGACCTGCTAGAGAGGACGGTACGACAGCTTGTGGACGTTGTCCGCCGTCGGTCGCGATCTCGGATTCGTCTGCATTGTCCTCGCCCCCACCAAAATATCGGCCGGATATCGATGGCCTCCGAGCCATCGCGGTGATGCTGGTCCTGAATTTTCACGCGTTCCCGGATGCTGCGCCGGGCGGCTTCGTCGGCGTCGACGTGTTTTTCGTGATCTCGGGCTTTCTGATCACGGGCATTATCGCGCGCGAGCTGGAACTCGGGCGCTTCAGCTTGATCGAGTTCTACAATCGGCGGATCCGGCGGATATTCCCGGCGCTGATCGTGGTGCTCTGCGCGACATTGGTGTTGGGCTGGCTCTGGATGTTGCCGCAGGCCCTGGCGCGGCTCGGCAGCGACACCTTCGCCAGCGCGGCGTTTTTGGCCAATGTCGCACTGCTGTTGCAGTCCGGCTATTTCGACATCGAATCCGCCAAAAAGCCGCTGCTGCATCTGTGGTCGCTCGGCATCGAGGAACAGTTTTATCTGTTCTGGCCGCTGCTGTTGATGCTCGCTGCCCGGCTGCGATGGCGCATTCTTGCGGTGGCCGCAATTCTTGGTGTGGGTTCGTTCGCGTTCAATGTGGTGCTGATCGGTCCGAATCCGGTTGCGACCTTCTATCTGCCGTTTACTCGGGCTTTCGAATTGCTCATTGGGGCGGCGCTGGCTTGCGGCTGGAACAAGGTCGGCCACGGCGTCAAAGCGAGCGATTGGCGGGCGTGGACCGGCGTGGCGCTGATCGCGGCGAGCGTCGCCATTATCGATAGCCACCGCGCCTTTCCGGGCTGGTGGGCGGCGATGCCCGTCGCCGGCAGCGCGCTGCTTTTGTCGGCGCCGGCGGCATGGGTGAACCGCGCCGTGCTGGCGAGCCGGCCTTTGGTGTGGATCGGCCTGATCAGCTACCCGCTCTATCTCTGGCACTGGCCGCTGTTGGTATTCGCTGGGATCGTGAAATTTGCTCCGCTGACGCTGCCGGAACGCGAATTGATATTGCTCGCGAGCGTGGTGCTGGCATGGGCGACGTATCGGTTTGTCGAGACGCCGATCCGTTTCGGCGTCCCGAGCCGGCGCAAGATGTTCGGTCTCGGGGCCGGCATGGCCATGATCGCGGTCGCTGGCTTTGTCGCCGTCTGGGGGCGCGGCTTCGACTATCGGCTGCCGCCGGAAATCCGCGCCATGGCCAATGTGACGACGGAGAGCTTCAAATGGCGGTTTCACGAATGCCTGCTCGATCTCAGCCGCGAAATGACGTTTGCCGATACTTGCGTCGAACGCGATCGGCGGCCGCTGGTTCTGGTGTGGGGCGATTCGACCGCCGGCGCGCTGCTGCCCGGCCTGCGCAAGGCGCAGGAGGCGCGAAGCTTCGGCATTGCGCAGCTTACCTCCAGTTCCTGCATTCCGGCGCTGAACGCCGACATCCCGGGCACGCCCAATTGCCGCGCGATGAACGACAAGGTGTTTTCGCTCGTGCGGGAGATCAGCCCCGAAATCGTGTTGCTGCACGGGACTTGGGAAAAGCATCTCGACAATGTCGCTGAGACGGTGGTCGCGCTGAAGAGGAAGACGAATGCCCGCGTCGTCGTCCTCGGCGGGGTGCCGGCGTGGAAGCGCGGGCTTCCGTCCGAGGTGCTCAGATATTTCATGCTCCATCGCACGCTGATCCCGGAGCGCTCGCCCAGCGCCTCGTCGCCCACCGCCTATGATGCCGTCATGCGCGCCAGGCTCGGGCCGCTCGGCGCGGAATTCATCTCGGCGTCGGACGTCCTTTGCAACGCTGAGGGGTGCCTGACGCGCATTGGCGATGCGGCGGAAGACCTCACCGCGAGCGATCAGGTGCACCTGACCGAAAAGGCGTCGGTGTTTCTCATCGAATCGATCATCGATCGTTTGCTCGGCGGCGAGGCGCCTGCGGGCAAGGGGCGTTAACGAGCTTCTAGAGCATGATCCGGAAAAGTGTGCAGCGGTTTTCCGAAAAGATCATGCTCAAACAAAAAGATAAAGCGGGATGACGATTCGAAGAAAAGTCATCACGCTTTAGGCGCGGCGGCTCACCTGGCCGGCCTCCACGTCGAAAATCTCACCGGTTGCGCCGATATCGACGAACGCGGCTGGATCGGCGCCGGTCATCCAGACCTGCGCGCCGAGCTTTGCGAGCTCATCGAACAGCGCCTTGCGCCTGTTGGGATCGAGATGGGCGACGACTTCGTCGAGCAGCAACAGCGGGACGATGCCGGTCATCTCGGCGACGAGCGTGGCATGCGCCAGCACCAGCCCGATCAGCAGCGCCTTCTGCTCGCCGGTGGAGGCGTCGCGCGCCGACATGTTTTTCGGCGCGTAGACTACCTGCAGGTCGGTGAGGTGGGGGCCATCAAGCGTGCGGCCGGCGGCGGCGTCGCGGGCGCGGTTGGCGCGCAGGATCTCGCGGTAACGATCCTCCACCGATGTCGCTGACTCCTTGACCAGCGCGTTTTCCATCCAGCCGTCGAGCATAATCTGCGCCGACGGGAAGGCGGAAGCCGCGCCACGTTCGCGCAGCATCGCCGCCAGCCTCGTCACGGTCTGGCCGCGGGTGGCGGCGACCGCAACCGCAAGCTCGGCGGTCTCGCGCTCGATCGCGTCGCACCAATGGTCGTCATAGTTGCGCACTTCGAGCAGACGGTTGCGCGAGCGCAGCGAACGTTCCAGCGCCGAGACGCGGCTGGAATGCTCGCTGTCGATCGCCAGCACCAGGCGGTCGAAGAAGCGCCGCCGTTCCGAAGCAGCACCCAGGAACAGCCCGTCCATCGTCGGCGTCAGCCATACCATGCGCAGATGATCGCCGAACGCGGTCGCTGAACTTACGGGCTCACGGTCGATCCGGCAGCGGCGGCTGGTGGAGGCGGCTTCCGCAGCCGGCGCATCGATGCCGGTGCCGAGCGTGGCAAGTCCGAGCGCGCCCTCGACCTCGGCGGAGACCGACCAGGAGCCGTTGCCCTGATTGTCGGCGACATCCTCCAGCGTCGCGCGCCGCAGGCCGCGTCCGGGCGAGAGAAACGAGATTGCCTCCAGGCAATTGGTCTTGCCGGCGCCGTTCGGCCCGACCAGCACCACGACGTCCCCACGCGTCTGCACGCTTCCAGCGCGGTAATTGCGGAAGTGCGTGAGGGAGAGGCGATGAATGCGAGAGGGGGTCATATCAGGTTGTCATTGCCGGGCTTGACCCGGCAATCCATCGTCCGCGCTAGCGGACAATCTCATCGTACAAATCCTTCCAGTCGGGATTGCCTGCGACAATCAGATCGATTTTCCACTCGCGCGACCAATGCTTGATGTTCTTTTCGCGTTGAAGCGCGACCGCAATTGCGTCGTGTGCTTCGAAGTATACCAGTGTCTTGATGCCGTATCGCTTGGTGAATCCGTCAGCCAAGCCTTCCCGGTGCTGGTAGACGCGCCTCACTAGATTATTCGTCACACCGATATACAGTGTTCCGCCGGGTTTGCTCGCGAGGATGTACACCCAATAGGTCATTTTGTTTTGATGGATTGCCGGGTCAAGCCCGGCAATGACAGTGAGCTCACACCCGCATTGGCATCAGCACATACAGCGCGCCCTTGTTGTCCTTGTCCTGCACTAGCGTCGGCGAGCCGGGGTCGGCGAGGCGCAGCACGGCGACTTCGCCTTCGATCTGGGCGGCGATGTCGAGCAGATAGCGCGAGTTGAAGCCGATATCGAGGGCGTCGGAGGCGTATTCTACTTCGAGCTCTTCAGTGGCGCTGCCGGAATCCGGGTTGGTCACCGACAGCACCAGCTTGCCGGCGGACAGCGCCAGCTTCACCGCGCGGCCGCGCTCGCTCGAAATAGTCGAGACACGGTCGACCGCCGCCTCGAAATCCTTCTTGTCGACGATCAGCTCCTTGTCGTTGTTCTGCGGAATGACGCGACCGTAATCCGGGAAGGTTCCGTCGATCAGTTTCGAGGTCAGCACGACATTGCCGAGCGTGAAGCGGATCTTGCCCTGCGACAACTCGATTTTGATTTCGGCTTCATTGTCCTCGATCAGCCGCTGCACCTCGCCCACGGTCTTGCGCGGTACGATCACGCCGGGCATGCCGGTCGCACCGGAGGGCAGCCCCAGATCGATCTGGGCCAGGCGATGTCCGTCGGTCGCAACACCGCGCAGGGTCGCGGCCTTGGCGCTGCCAGCGGTGTGCAGGTAGATACCGTTGAGGTAGTAGCGGGTCTCTTCGGTCGAGATCGCAAACTGCGTACGGTCGATCAGGCGCTTGACGTCGGAAGCCGGAAGCGAAAACGAATGCGTCATGTCGCCGGCGGCAAGGTCCGGGAAGTCGCTTTCGGGCAGCGTCTGCAGCGTGAAGCGCGAGCGGCCGGCGCGAATGGCCATCACCGAGCGGTCGCCGTCCGCTTCCAGCACGATCTGGGAGCCGTCGGGCAGTTTGCGGACGATGTCGTAGAACATATGGGCCGGCACGGTGGTGGAGCCGCCGGTCGCGGTCTCCGCCGCCAGGGTTTCGGTCACCTCGAGGTCGAGGTCGGTCGCCTTCAGCGACAGCCTGGCGTTTTCGGCGCGGACCAGCACGTTGCCGAGGATCGGGATGGTATTTCGGCGCTCGACCACGCGATGGACGTGACCCAGCGATTTCAGCAGTTGCGCGCGTTCGACGGTGACCTTCATTGCAATACCCGCCAGAGATGGAAAAGCCGGGCGGCCCGTCAAGGCAGCGCCGCGGCATTGGAAACCCGAAAAGCCGGATCAGGATCGGATTTGATCAAACCCCCGGGGGGACCGCAAGGTGGCGCGGATGGGGCGCCGGTGCAAGGGAGACAGGGCCGCGTTCCCCCACTTTTGCCGCAGAAAATGGCAGCAGAAAAAAATTCTCCCGCCCCACCCAACTCGGGCTTTACCCGAGTTAGGCATCCTAATTGTCGAAGTCGGATAGATCCGACTTCGATGAATCAGGGGCGGGAGAGGCTGGGAGGAGCCAGGTCCTTTCCTGTTAGCCGCTATTCCTGCAACTGCCGCTTCAGCGACTCGACCTCTTCGGACAGCGCATTGTCCCGGGCCACCAATGCCTCGATCTTGCGCACGGCGTGCAGCACAGTGGTGTGATCGCGCCCGCCGAACCGGCGGCCGATCTCGGGCAGCGAACGCAGCGTCAGCGTCTTCGCCAGATACATCGCGACCTGACGCGGGCGGACGACGTTCGCGGTCCGGCGGGACGACAGCAGGTCCGAACGGCTGACATTGTATTGCCGCGCGACCACCCGCTGGATGTCCTCGATCTTGATCCGCTTCGGTTCCTGCGGACGGATCAAGTCGCGCACCTCGCGTTCGGCCATTTCCAGCGTCACAGGCTGGTTGTTGAGCTTGGAGTGGGCGAGCAGGCGGTTGATGGCGCCTTCGAGGTCGCGGCCATTATGGGTGATGGTGCGCGCCAGATAATCCAGCACTGTTTCCGGCACGTCGAAGCTCGCGTGATGCGCGCGGGCCGCGGCCACGCGCGATTTGAGGATTCCGAGCCGCAGCTCTTCGCCGAGCGAGGCCATCTCGACGACGAGCCCACCGGCGAGCCGCGAGCGCACGCGGTCGTCGAGGCTTTCGAGATCTGACGGCGGACGGTCGGCGGCGATCACCACCTGGCGGCCGGCATCGATCAGCGCGTTCAGCGTGTGGCAGAACTCGGCCTGGGTCGACTTGCCCTGCAGGAACTGCAAATCGTCGATCACGAGCACGTCGATGCCGCGCAGCGCTTCCTTGAAGGCCAGCGCCGTCTGCGTCTTCAGCGCGGCGACGAAGCCGTACATGAACTTCTCTGCAGTGAGATAGAGCACCTTGCGCTCGCTGCCGGAATTGCCGGCCCATGTCACCGCCTGCAACAGATGGGTTTTGCCGAGGCCGACGCCGGCGTGAATGTAGAGCGGGTTGAACATCACGGGGTCGCCGCGGCGTCCCTCGGCGACCTGGCGTGCGGCGGCATGCGCCAGCGTGTTGGAACGGCCGATCACAAAACTTGCAAAGGTCAGGCGCGGATCGAGCGGCGAGCCGCCGAGCGCATCATGGCTGGCGGATACCGGCGCGGTCGCGGTGGCGCGCAATTCAGGCGCGGGCCGGCCATTGGCCTGCTCGGTGCGGCGTTGATCGGCTGGTGCGGTTGCTTCCTTGGCGGGCGCGGCAGATCGCATCGCCGTGCGCACGGTGAGGTCGATCCGGTGTACTTCCGGCATCTCGGCCTGCCAGCACGTCAGGACACGGTCGGCGTAATGCGCCTGGATCCAGCTCTTGAGGAACCGGGTCGGCACCGACAGATGCACGGCTTCGTCCTGCACGCCTTCCAGATCCATGCGCGCAAACCAGCTCGTATAGACGTCCTCGCCCACGCTCGTCCGCAACCGCCCCTTCACGCGCGACCAGCGATCCTGTTCCATGTTTGTCATTGCCTGAAAACTTTTCTGAATGAGTAAATAGATATCTTGCGAAATCGTCTGGCGGCTGCCTTGCAGGTTTCCTGCCAGACGTGACCTCGACATGGCGCTTCAGTCACCTCCAGACACAGATCAGGCGTGCGGCGGAATCGCCGTTTGCTCAGATCAAAGGCTGGAGGGAGTGAGAGGCTGCCGCGAGGTCAGCGCGTACTCGACGGTCTACCCGGAGCTCGCGTAAGGCGGCTAGATACGTTGTTCAGGGATTCTGAAGCATTCAGAGATTCTGAAGCGGTCACGATTGAAATGGGCGTGTCGAATGTCGCGTTGATTCCGTAAAGCATAGTACCTCCCCCTCTCGCCGCGAGAACGCGCGACGAGCAATCAGATCACAAGTGTTTTCAAAGCCAGTCTGCCGCCACCGAACATCCGCTTGTTCGTCGCTGCGCCGCCGCGTACCTCAGTCTGTCGTCTTCAACACGTTCACAAGCTCCGCGTTCCCCATCGCTGCATTGTCGGTAAGCATCTCATTCCCCTTGTCCGGAGCGCGCTTGCAACGTGAGCGCTACGCCGGGAAATTTAGACACAGAACAGCCGTTCTCATATTGCTATGAGTTACCAACTCAGCTTCGCTTGGAAAGCGCCGCTAACGCGCACACCGCCGCCGATTTGCACGTCCGCTCTTGGGTCTCATACCGCGCTGGTCAGGAGAGCCTTGAACGTCGCGAACGAGTTACAAATACACCAAGCGCGATTTCTGACAATCCGTGATTCGACGCGGCTGCCCGACTCTTCGTCGGTGTTGCAACGCTGCAATTGCGAAACTCCACACCAAGTTTTTGAATCAGCGCAGAGAATCCGGCGGCGCGAAGGCGCGTGACAGTTTTCGCTGCACTCGCAAAATTTTTTAAGAAACCGTTACAATCGTGGTTACCGCGACCGTTTTTCAAAACGCTTGTCCTCGCTATGTGGATAAGTGATTAGCGAGACGAAGTTTTTCGGAATTGTTTTTGAAGGGTAACCTTCGCGGCAGAGATGCGCATGGAGATGCCGGCACCAGATTTGGCGGCCGTTGTGCTCACGCCCTTCGCAACTGCGTACGATTACGCCGGTGCAATAAGTTGCACCTCGTAAAATTACGGGTGCGAGAAATGTGACACATGCGCCGGTGCCCTGCAATGAGACAATCGAATTGTCACGGTCGGTGCGGCGCGAGTCCTTCAGTGTGTGCCCGAAATTCAACAGGATGCACACGCGCGCCGAAATGGATCTTCCAGATCGTACGCAAAAGAAAAGCCCGGCGAAGCCGGGCTTTGAAGAATATCGATTTCTGTTCAGTTCACTTCGCGAGCTTGGCGATCGCGTGCGTCAGGCGCGATACCTTCCGGCTCGCGTTGTTCTTGTGAATGATGTTGCGCTGCGCCGCCTGCATCAGTTCCGGTTCCGCGCGCTTCATCGCTTCCAGGGCTGCATTGCGATCGCCGCTCTTGATCGCTTCCTCGACGGTGCGGACCGCGCCGCGCATCTGGGTGCGGCGCGACTTGTTGACGATGGTGCGGCGGGCAATCTTGCGGGTCGCCTTCTTGGCGGAAGTGGTATTGGCCATGTTCTCAACTATCCTTCGGCTGTCATCGCTCGGGTGGTCGGCCCTTGAGCGCGCCGGCCGTTCAAATTGCGTGGACGCTGGTTGTGTTTTCCAGGGTGTTCTGACGTAGCCGTTCTTGAGGATGCCATGGACGGAAGCCAAAATGCTACCGAAGGTGGCGCTGCTCAAAGAACAGCGGCGGCGGGATTGCGCCCGCCGCCATTGGGGGTCTTATAGAGGGCGAGTCCTGCACCGTCAACGCTTTCCGCCCGCCTTGGGGGCGGAAAAGGGGGCGTAAAGGGCGCGTAAGGTGCTGACGAGGTTGAATTTCCGGGGTGCCCCCGGTATTGGCTGACAGCCTTTTTCGGGGCGACAGGTATAAGGTGACGCATGATCCGCGGTTTTTTCCGGCTTATTGGCCTCCTGCTCCTGGCCGGCGGATTCATTTTCATGGTTTATGACGGCGCCCGTTTTGTCGCCGACCAGACCCTGCGGTTCACCCGGTTTGGCCAGTTCTGGAACGACGTCCATCAGTCCAGCCAGCTCGCGTTCCGGACCTGGCTGGAGGGCGTCTCGCCCTGGCTCTGGAACAGCGTCGTCAAGGCCCTGCTGGATCAGCCGGTGTTCGCCGTGCTGGGCGTGGTCGGAATTCTGCTCATGATCCTGTTCCGGCCCCGCAAGCCGCTGATCGGCTATTCGCGGGACTGACCGCGGCTCCTGTCCCAGGGGGGCGTAACAGGGCTGCGGCTTCAGGCGTAAAGACATATATAGAAGTCCAACCGGCCGACGCGCATCGTCGCGTCCGCCGATGTCCCGCCTGGAGGTATTCCATGTTGTTCATGCGCAAGACCACCGCGTTGCCGAGCGCAGCCGAAGCGCTGCCGGGCCGTGCCGCCCCGATACCGACCGCGACCACGCACTTCGTCAACGGCCGCAAGCTGCAGCCGCCCTATCCTGCCGGCCTGGAGCAGGCGGTGTTTGGTCTCGGCTGTTTCTGGGGCGCGGAGCGCAAGTTCTGGGAACTCGGGGACGGCATTCATGCCACCGCCGTCGGCTATGCCGGCGGCCATACCCCCAATCCGACCTATGAAGAGGTTTGCTCGGGCCGCACCGGCCATACCGAAGTGGTGCTGGTCGTGTTCGATCCGAAGAAGATCTCCTACGAGCAGCTCCTGAAGACGTTCTGGGAAAGTCACAACCCGACGCAGGGCATGCGCCAGGGCAACGATGTCGGCACCCAGTATCGTTCGGCGATCTACACGTTTGGCGATGCGCAGCGCCAGGCCGCCGACGCATCGAAGGCGATGTATCAGAAGGCGCTGGCCGCAAAGGGGCTCGGCACCATCACCACCGAGATCGCGCCGTCGGGCGAGTTCTATTTCGCCGAGGACTATCATCAGCAATATCTCGCCAAGAACCCGGCGGGCTATTGCGGGCTGGGCGGCACCGGCGTGTCGTGTCCGATCGGCGCCGGCGTGTCTGCCGCCTAACCGTCATTGCGAACCAACAGGTCGCGCCGCGCGCCCGATGAGAGGCTCCGCGAAGCAATCCATCTCTCCGTTCAGGGATAGAATGGATTGCTTCGTCGCTTCGCTCCACGCAATGACGGATGGTCTCGCCTCCGGGCTATGCGAGTGCCGCGTGCAAAAAACCCTTTGTTAACCATACCCGGTGCAAAACTAGAGCTGTCTCGCTTTGAGGGATGGCTCCGGTGCGGGTTGTACGCGCGTTTCGAATACCGATCACTGCGATCATCACTGCGCTCGCTTTGTCGGGCTGCATGCGCACGATCGGGCCGGTCGCCGTCGCGCCGCAAGGCGATCTTGATTCCGTGGCTTATGGTTCGCCTGGCAGCCCGCCGCCGCAGGCGGTCGCGGCCGATGCCGGCGGCGGTGCCATCGCAGCACTTCGTACCGCCTTCGCCTCCGCGCCACACGCGGCGCCGCCGCCCGTCGTCGTTGCCGCACCTGTCGCCTATGTCGAACCCATGCCGGCGCGATACGACGCGGCCTATCATCTCGATGCCGGCGACAAGCTGCGCGTCGTCGTCTACGGCCAGGAAGGTCTCACCAACACCTACGCGGTCAGCGCCGGCGGCTCGATCACGATGCCGTTGATCGGTTCGGTGCCGGCCCGCGGCCGCACCACGGCGGGGCTGGCGGCGGCGATCGCCGCAAAGCTGCGCGCCGGCTTCATCAGGGAGCCGTCGGTCGCCGTCGAGATCGAAGCCTATCGGCCGTTCTTCATTCTCGGCGAGGTCGCAGCGCCCGGCCAATATCCGTACGTGCCCAACATGACGGTCGAGAGCGCGGTGGCGATTGCCGGCGGTTTCTCGCCGCGCGCCCGGCGCGACAGCGTCACCGTCACGCACACCGATGCGTCCGGTACGTCGCGCTTTGTCGTTCCGCCCGGCAGCCCGATCAGCCCAGGCGACACTGTGCTCGTTAGCGAACGCTGGTTCTAGCGCGCAAAGCCGCATCGTCATTTTGATGCGGCTCTTCTACCAAGCATTTGTGTCAGGCAAATGCCTTGCATTTGGCCAGGAAAATTCATCATTCATGTCGGACCGAGGTGGACGCCGCGTTCTGCATCACGTTGCGGGCATCAATCCGAACGGAATAATCTAACTAGCAGTGGCAGACGCGCGGCTTCGCACGTGTCCGGACGCTCAATGGAACCCGTGCGGCGGTATCCGGCCGGGTTCGGTTGCGATGAATTGGCGCTATGCGCTGAATCCGTTCGAAACCATGTTCCATCTTGCGCTGCAGCGATGTAGAAAACTCGTCGTTCAAAACGAGGCGCGCCGGTTTGTCGGTCGAGTGCCTGCAATCCGGAGTATGACCATGAACTATCACTTGCCGGTCAGCGTGGTGCGCGCGGCGACTGCGGCAGCATTGCTTGCTTCCATCGCCGTGACGGCTTTGTGCGCCTCCTCGCACCAGGCTGCAGCGTCGGATCCCTATCCGAGCCGGCGCATCACCTTCGTCGTGCCGTATCCCGCGGGCGGCGCGACCGACGTCCTGGCCCGTTTGCTTGCCAACAAGCTGCAGGAGTCGTGGAAGACGGCGGTCGTCGTCGAGAACAAGTCGGGCGGCGGCGGCGTGGTCGGCAACGACAACGTCGCCAAGGCGCAGCCTGATGGTCACACCGTGCTGGTCGGCATCACGCAGATCATTCAGGCGCCGAGCCTCGTGGCGAAGCTGCCCTACGATGTGTTCAAGGATCTCGCGCCTGTCACCCAGATCGCCTTGTCGACCATCGTTCTGGTGGTCCCCGAGCAGCAGCCGATCAAGTCCGTCAAGGAACTGATCGATTATGCCAAGGCGAACCCCGGCAAGCCTTACGGCACCTTCGGCAACGCCACGACGTCTCACCTCTACGGCGAATTGCTCAAGAAGACCGCCAATATCGACATGACCCATGTCCCCTATCGCGGCTCGGCTCCTCTCACGAACGACCTGCTCGCTAACACGGTTACCTCGGCGTTCCAGGACCTGACCACGGCGAGCGCGCAAATCAAGGCGGGCAAGCTCAGGGCGCTGGCGGTTGGCGGCGAGAAGCGCAGGACCGCGTTGCCCGACGTGCCGACGATGGGCGAACTCGGTTACCCCGGTTTTGAAATCGAAGGTTGGCTCGGCGTGTTCGTTCCTGCCGCGACGCCCAAGGAGATCGTGAAGAAGCTTTCGGACGAACTCGCCCGCATCATCGCCTCGCCGGAGGGCGTCGCCGGGATCGAGACGCTCAGCCTCGTGCCGGTGGGTGGATCGGCGGAAACGTTCGAGAAAGTCTTGCGCCGCGATTACCAGAAATGGGCCGATGTCGTGAAGGCAACCGGCGTCAAGGGCGAGTGAGGCGTTAGTTGCAGTTCGTCATTCCGGGATGGTCCGAAGGACCAGACCCGGAATCTCGAGATTCCGGGTTCGATGCTGACGCATCGCCCCGGAATGACGGCGGAGAGTAGACGCCTTACTTCTTCAAATGCTTGGCGAAAAACGCCAGGCTGCGCGGCCAGGCAATATCCGCGCTGGCCTTGTCGTAGCTGGCGCGCTCGTCGCAGTGAAAACCGTGCTGCGCGCCGGGATAGATGTGGACTTCGACCTCCGGCCGCTTGGCCTTGATGGTCTCGACATCGGTCAGCGGAATGCCGGCGTCCTTCTCACCGAAATGCAGCTGCGTCGGCACGTTGGGCTTGTCGTCGGCGAAGCGGACGACGGCGCCGCCGTAGTAGCCGACCGCGGCCGACAGGCCGGACAGCTTGGTCGCCGCGGCATAGGCGATGCTGCCGCCGAGGCAGAAGCCGATGATGCCGATCGGCCCGACATCCTTCACCGCATCGATCGCTGCCTGGGTATCGCGCAGCATCGCGTCCCAGTCGGGATTGGCGATGAACTTTCGCGCGGTCGCAATCTCGTCGGGTGAATAGCCGCACTGGAAGTTCGGCTGGGTGCGATCGAAGATCGACGGCGCAATCGCGACATAGCCTTCGGCTGCCAGCCGATCGCAGACCGAGCGGATGTGGTGATTGACGCCAAAGATCTCCTGAATCACCACGATGGCCGCTTTCGGCGCGCCAGCGGGATCGGCGCGATAGCCGCCGAGTTTGAAGCCGTCCGAAGCCGTCAGTTTGATATCCTGTCCCACGGGTCATCCCTTTTTGTTTGGGTTGTTTGCACGAAGTCGATTGCGAGGGTCTGTTCGAGAGGCGGCTACTGCCACATCCAGTTGTGACCCCAGTCACCCTTCCAGCCGGCCAGCCGACCTTTACGGAATTGCAGGAAGAGCCGGTCCTTCTTGTAGAACAGCCCGCTGCCGCCGATGTTGCGGAAGGCGAGGAAGATTTCCTCGCCGGGCCGGCCGCGAACATAATTGAGCGGGACGCCGAGCGCATGCGCGGCCTCATTGGCGTCCATGCCGAACGCCAGCGGTATGTTGTTCGACAGCGTCTCGGTAAAAGGTGGCGGGTAGGGGCCGCCAATCGGCGGCAATTGTTGAGCCGCAGCTTGTGTGATGCTGCCTGCGATCAGGACAAGGGCGAGAGCGGTCGTCTTCATGAGGCGGCTTTCTGTGCTGCCTTGGCATCGAGGCTGTCGAGGAACGGCAGCACTGCATCGATGAAGGCTTGCGGCTGGTCGATGTTGACGGCGTGGCCGGCGGCCGGGATCACCACCTTCTGCGCGCCGGGAATTTTGGCTGCCATGTAGTCGGAGGCGGCGAGGAACGGCGTGTCGTCGGCGCCGACCACGATCAGCGAAGGCACCTTGATGTCAGGCAGGGATTCGATCACGCGGGCGTCGCGCTGGGTCAGCATGCCGCGCGCGGCGCGCGCAAGGCCCGTAGCATCGCGATGGGTGACGCTGGAGCGCTCGCGGCTGGCCGATTTCAGAACGTCCAGCCCCTCGCGCTCGAAGCGGTCGCCGGTGTCATGCGCGCGCTTGTTCCAGATCTCGCGGGCGTCGTCCTTCTTGAAGCCGGGCCCGGTGTCGATGATCAGGAGCGCGCGAACGCGATCCGGATAGGCGCGGTAGAATGTAAGCGACATGTAGCCGCCTAGCGAGAGCCCGCCGACGATCGCCTTCTCGGTACCTACGGCATCAAGCAGCGCCGCCATGTCGGCGACCGTCAGTGCTTCGCTATAGGCTGAGGTATCCTCGGGGTAACCGGACTGGCAGTGGCCGCGCATGTCCCACAACACGAGCTTGTGATGCTTCGACAAGGCCGCGATCTGGCCCTGCCACATCCCACTCGTCGAGGAATAACCGTGAGTCAGTAACAGCGGTGAGCCGGAGCCGTGGACCTCATAGTAGATCTTGACGCCGTCGCGATCGATTATCGGCATTGTCGATTTCCCAAAGCAAAATCATCGCAAATTCGGGCGCGGAGCCGTTATCGCCTGCTGCATCCTAGCGCGATCCATTCGGGAATAGGAAATGCGGAAACGGAAGATGCGCCCGCCACGGCGCGCGTGATTGACAAGCCCATGACAAGGCCTTGCCGCAGCGCACAAGCGACAGCTTGAAAAGCTTTATTCCTTTCGAACGATTCCAAACTGCATTGCCTCCGGGAAAGTTCGGTATCATTCTTCGCGCCGACTGGCATCGACCCGGTGGGTGCCGGCCAATACCCAAAGTGAGATGCCGCCGTAAGCGGCTTCGTACACCGGAAGGGGAGCGAACATGCCTAATCTCAATATCAACGGACGGAATATGTCCGTCGAGGCGGCTGGCGATACGCCGCTGCTGTGGGTGATCCGCGAGCAATTGCAGATGACCGGTACGAAATTCGGCTGCGGCGCAGGTCTCTGCGGCGCCTGCACGGTTCACGTCAATGGCGAAGCCGTTCGCTCCTGCCAGACCCTGGTCAGCGAGGCCGCCGGCAAGAAGATCACCACCATCGAAGGTCTGTCCGCCAAGGGCGATCATCCCCTGCAGAAGGCCTGGATCGCCGAGCAGGTACCGCAATGCGGCTACTGCCAGTCCGGGCAAATCATGCAGGCAGCGGCGCTGCTGTCCAAGAATTCCAATCCGACCAAGGATGAAGTGGTCACGCATATGGACGGCAATCTGTGCCGTTGCATGACCTATTCGCGCATTCAAAAGGCGATCATGCGCGCCGCATCCGAAATGCGTACCGCCTCCAACGCCGGCACCGAGCGGAGGGCCACATGAATACGCACGTGAAAGTCGCCGGCAGCGCATCTGCCGATCTCAGCCGCCGCTCGTTCCTGGTCGGCTCGGCCGCCACAGGCCTCGTGCTCGGTTATGCCGCGGTCCCCGGCATCGATCAGGCGCTCGCCGCACCCTCCAGCTTCGAACCTTCGGTCTGGTACTCGATCGCGCCCGACGGCATCGTCACCGTCACCTGCGGCAAGGCCGACATGGGCCAGCACATCGCGTCCACCATGGCGCAGATCGTTTCCGAAGAACTCGGTTCGAACTGGAAGGACATGCGGGTGCAACTCGCCTCCAACGATCCGAAGTTCAACGATCCCGTGCTGGGCGCGCAGATTACTGGCGGTAGCTGGAGCACGATGATGAACTTCGATGCGATGAGCCGCGCGGGCGCCGCGGGCCGGATCGCGTTGACAGAGGCCGCAGCCGGCATCATGGGCGTGCCTGCCGGTGAGCTGGTGGTGCGCAGCTCCGCCGTCGCGCACACGAAGTCGAAGAAGCAGATGAGCTTCGCCGACATCGTCAAGAGCGGCAAGATCACCAAGACCTTCACGCCGGACGAACTGAAGGCGATCAAGCTCAAGACGCCCGACCAGTACACGATGATCGGCGTCTCGGTGCCGCAGCTCGATATTCCTCCGAAGGTCAACGGCACGGCCAAATACGGCATCGATGTCATGCTGCCGGGCATGGCCTACGGCAAGGTCATCACCCCGCCGGTGCGTTTCGGCGCCACGGTGAAATCGGTCGATGACAGTGCGGCCAAGAAGGTGCCGGGCTTCATCAAGGCCGTCACGCTCGACGACAAGACCGGCAGCACGTCCGGCTGGGTGGTGGCGGTCGCCAATACCTATGCCAACGCCCGCAAGGCGGCCGATGCGCTGAAGATCACCTACGACAATGGCCCGAACGCCACGCTGTCGAGCCAGTCGTTGATCGACGAGGCCAGGCGGCTGCAGGCGCTCGACGATTCCGGGCAGTTCTTCGTCAAGGACGGCGACACGGCGGCGGCCTTCGGGACTGCGGCCAAGGTGCTGGAAGCCGAATACACCACCAGCATCAACATCCATGCGCCGCTGGAGCCGATGAACGCGACCGCCGAGTTCAAGGGCGATATCCTGCACATCTATTCCGGCAACCAGTTCGCGACGCGCTCCGGCGCGATCGCGGCCGGTGCTGCCGGGATCGATCCAAAATTCGTCGTGATGCACCAGATGTGGCTGGGTGGCGGCTTCGGCCGGCGGCTCGATGCCGACATGATGGTGCCTGCCGTACAAGCGGCGAAGGCCGTCGGCAAGCCGGTCAAGGTGATCTACTCGCGCGAAAACGACATGACCATGGACTATTCGCGTCCGCTGACCTTCCAGAAGGTCAAGGCGGGTCTCGACGGCGATGGCAAGCTGATCGCGCTCAATCACGACGTGGTCTCGGCCTGGCCGACCGCGCGGTGGGGAATCCCCGATTTCCTGACGCCTTCGGTCGACAAGAAGGGGCCGCTGGACTCGTTCACCGTGAATGGCGCGGATTTCTTCTATTCCGTGCCCAATCACAATGTGCGCGCGATCAAGAACGAGCTGGCGCACACCGCCACCCCGTCGGGTCAGTTGCGCTCGGTGGCGCCGGGCTGGACCTTCTGGGCGGTCGAAAGCATGATCGACGAGCTCGCGCATGCGGCCGGCCAGGATCCTGCGCAGTACCGCATCGCGATGCTGGACGGCAAAGGCAAGAACGACGGTGGCGCGCAACGCCTGCGCAATACCCTGCTGGCGGCGATGGGCATGGCCGGTTACGGCACCACCAAGCTGCCGAAGGGCGAGGGCATGGGCATCGCCTGCGTCTCGTCGCAGGAGCGTGCAACCGCAAGCTGGACCGCCTGTGTGGCCCATGTTGCGGTGTCGCCGTCCGGCGAGGTCAAGGTCAAGAAATTGACCGTGGCGACCGACGTCGGCATGCAGGTGCATCCCGACAACATCCGTGCCCAGGTCGAGGGCGCGGCGCTGTGGGGCCTTTCGCTCGCCATGTATGAGAAGGCGACGTTGAAGGACGGCGGTATCGAGCAGACCAATTTCGATACCTACACGCCCTTGCGGATGAGCCAGACGCCGGAAGTGGCCGTCAACGTCATCGCCAATGGCGACAAGCCGACCGGCGTCGGCGAGCCGGCAGTGACGGTGGTCGCCCCGGCGCTCGGCAACGCCATCTTCAACGCCTGCGGCGCGCGCATTCGCTCGCTGCCGATCACGGCGGAAGCGGTGAAGGCAAGCATGAAGGCGTAAGACGAGCGTCATCGGTCGATGAATGATCCGCCGGGGGCAGGGCTTCCGGCGGATTTTTCTTCGCCCCTCTGGATGCCCCGCGCATGCGGGGCATCCAGTACGCCGTGGCCATGCCGTCTCCGCGGCCGTCACACTGGATCATCATCCGCTTTCGCGGATGATGACGGTCGCGGGACGTTGTGGGTGCAGCGCATCACGAACCAGATCGTTAAAATTTTAGCGTTCACGCTAGCCTATATTCACGATGCCTCTTAAGCCCCGAGGAACTCCTTATCCGCTAGCCTCGGTTGCACGTCATCACCGCTAGGGGTCTGGGGTTTCATGACAACCGCCACCAACAAGACTTTGACCAAGCGCCGGCTGTTGCTGGCTTCGGATCGGAGCGATCAAAGCAGCGAACTCGCCAGCATTCTGCGATCGGTCGGTCAGGTCGACACCATCGCGACATCAGACATTCCCGACGCGCCGGAGCGCGACCTGGCGGGAATCGTGGTCGACATCAATCTGCGCTCCGCCGAGAGCGTGCAACTGGTGCGCAACAAGCTGCGCGCCGAGGCCTATCGCGAGATGCCGCGGCTGTTCGTGCTGGCGGACGCGCTTCACCATGGATCGATGCAGGCGTGGGCGCTCGGCGCCACCGATACGATAGCACGTCCGTTCGACGCGCAAGGCATTCTGCAGCGGATCCGCGCCGCGTTTCCGGACAGCGATGGATTTGACGAAACCGATCGCGGCAAGGCCCTGAACAGGGGCGTCGAGGCCGCGCATGCCGTGATGGTCAAGATCTTCGAAAAGATTCCGGCCGGCGTTCCCCTCAAATTCAGCGACATCGTCGAGGCCGAGAACAAGATTCTCAAGGCGATCAAGCATTCGTCCTTGCGCGAATGGCTGACGACGGTCGGCTGCCATCACGCCGGCAGCTACCGCCATTGCCTGTTCGTCACCGGCTTTGCGGTCGCCTATGCGCAGCATCTCGGCATGCGCGAGGACGACCAGCGCCGGCTCGCGCGGGCGGCGCTGCTGCACGACGTCGGCAAGGCGTTCATTCCGGTGGCGATCCTGGACAAGCCGGGCCCGCTGACGCTGGAAGAAATGGAAGAGATGCGCCAGCATCCGCGCCGCGGCTATGATGCGCTCGCCGAACAAGGCGGCTTCCCGCCGGAGATGCTCGACGTGGTGCTGCATCACCACGAATTTCTCGACGGCACCGGCTATCCCAATGGGCTGAGCGGCAAGGAGATCAGCGACATCGTGCGGCTGACCACGATCGTGGACATCTACGCGGCGCTGGTCGAGAAGCGCGCCTACCGCTTGCAGTTCACCCACGCCCGGGCCTTCGGCATGATGGAAGAAATGGGCGACAAGCTCGACCAGCATCTGCTGCACGCCTTCCGCCCGGTGGCGTTCGGGTATTACTGAGCGTCTGACCCTCCGCCGTCATGCGAGCCAACGGGTCGCGCGAATGCGCGCCCGATAACAGGCTCCGCGAGGCAAACCATAGTGCCGCACAACGGATGGTGGATTGCATCGTCGCTTACGCTCCCTTGCGCAAACGCTTCGCGTTTGTCGCAGGCAATGACGCGGAGAGAGCGTAGCCGCTCAACGCAAGCATGCCACTTTTCAGCCCGCTAGTTATCGGCCATCATCGGCTCAGCCGATGACTAACGATCGCTGGCAGGAAATCCATGGACACGACAGCGGCCTCAGGCGGAAGCCTCGACATTCCCGCCGATATTGCCGCCACGCTGGTCGACCCGGCGGCCTATGCCGATCATCGCATCCATGACAGTTACCGCTGGCTGCGCGCCAACAATCCGCTCGGCGTCGCGCACCCCGAAGGGTTCGATCCGATCTGGGTCGTGACGAAACATGCGCATATCCAGGCCATCAGCCGCCAGAACGAGCTGTTCCACAATGCCGACCGGCCGACTACGCTGACCAACCGCGCGGTGGAAGAACGCGTCCGCAAGATCACGGGCGGACCTAACCTGGTGCGCTCGCTGGTGCAGATGGATGCGCCCGACCATCCGAAATACCGCGCGCTGACCCAGGGCTGGTTCATGCCCGCCAATCTCGGGAAATTCGAGGGACGCGTGCGCGAGATCGCGCGGGCCACCGTGCAGCGCATGCTCGACAAGGGCGGTGCCTGCGATTTCGTCGAAGACGTGGCCCTTGGCTATCCCCTGCACGTCATCATGGAAATTCTCGGCGTGCCCGAAAAGGACGAGCCGCGCATGCTCAAGCTGACGCAGGAGCTGTTCGGCCCGCAGGATCCCGATACGGCGCGGATCAGGGAAAAGCTGACGGCGGAGCAGTTCTCCGGGATGATGCAGGCGGTGGTGGCTGATTTCAGCGCCTATTTCCGCGCCATCACCGAGGATCGCCGCCGCAACCCGCGCGACGACCTCGCCACCGTCATTGCCAACGCCAGGATCGGCGGCGACTACATGCCGGATCATGACGCCACCAGCTATTACATGATCGTAGCCACCGCGGGCCACGACACCACGTCATCCTCGACCGCCGGCGCGATCTGGGCGCTGGCGGAGGATCCCGCGCAATTCGAAAAGGTGAAGGCCAATCCCGAGCTGATTCCGGGACTGGTCGACGAGGCGATCCGCTGGATGACGCCGGTGAAGCATTTTATGCGCTCGGCGACGGCGGACACCGAGCTCGGCGGACGCAAAATTGCAAAAGGCGATTGGCTGATGCTGTGCTACGCGTCCGGCAACCGCGACGAGGACGTGTTCGAGGAGCCATATTCGTTCCGCTGCGACCGCAAGCCCAACCGCCACGTCGCGTTCGGCTACGGCGCGCATCTTTGCCTCGGGCAGTATCTGGCGAAACTGGAGATGCGGATACTGTTCGAGGAACTGCTGCCGCGGCTGAAATCGATCGCGCTTGATGGCGAAGTGAAGATGACGCAGGCCTATTTTGTGAACGGCCCGAAGAGGTTGCCGATCAGGTTCGAGGTGAGTTGAGTAAGATTGCGTAGGATGGGCAAAGGAGCGTTAGCGACGTGCCCACCACATTCTTGCGCTGTCGTCGATAGATGGTGGGCACGCTTCGCTTTGCCCACCCTATAAGCCATCAACCCAGCATCTTCCGCAATTCCGCCTTCGCCACCTTCTCCAGCGTCGAGCGCGGCATGTCGTCGACGAAATGGATCTCGCGCGGCACCTTGAAGTCCGCCAGCGCATTGCGGCAGGCGGCCATGATTGTGTCATGCAGATCGGCCGGTGCGCCTTTGACGCCGGCCTGCGGGATGATGAACACAACCGGCACTTCATCCAGCATCGGGTGCTTCTTCGCCACCACCGCGGCCTCGCGCACGCCAGGCACGACAGCGATCACCTGCTCGATCTCGGACGCCGCGACGTTCTCGCCGCCGACCTTGAGCATGTCCTTGGTGCGGTCGCCGAATTTTATGAAGCCGTTCTCGAGCAGCGTGACGCGGTCGCCGGTGATGAAATAGCCGTGCTCGTCAAAGCTTTCGCGCGTGGCCTTTTCGTTGTGGAGATACTCCGAGAACAGCGACAGGCCGGGGATGCCCTTGATCAGGAGATTGCCGGTGCCGCCGACATCCGTCGGCGTGCCGTCATCCTCGACAATGCGGATCCGGTATTCCGGGGCGGCGCGGCCGATTGACATCGGCGTGTTGGGCTGGTCGACCTCGCCGACGATGCCGTGGGTGATGGTTTCCGTCATGCCCCACCAGCCGATCGTCTTGACGCCGAAGGCGGCAAATGGCGGCGGCTCGGATACTGCGGTGCCCCAGAGCCGGAATTTGTGGTTGTTCGGAATCTCGTGCTCCAGCAGCGCCTTCATGCAGAACGGGATTGTCGAGGTCCAGGTGCAGTTGTGTTCGAGCGCGACGCTCCAGAACCGGCTGGCCGAAAACCGTGGCTGGATCACGCAGGAGGCGCCGACCCACAGCGTTGCCAGCATCGAATAGGCCAGCGCGTTGGTGTGGAATAGCGGCAGATAGGTCTGGTGCACGTCGCCCGCGTGCAGGTCTTCATGCGCGGCGTTGATCTTGGCGCCCCATAGCGCGTTGGTATGCGTCCACAGCACCGCCTTCGGCCGCGACGTGGTGCCCGAGGTGTATTGAACGCTGCACGGTGCGAACGGATCGGTGGCACGGCGCGGCCGGTCGGCGCTGTCGGCAAAGAGCTGCTCAAAGCTGTCGTCACGCGGACCGCCCTGCGCAGGCGCAGCTCCGGCATCATGCAAGGTCACGGCGATCCAGCGCAGGCCGCGGCAATTGGCCGAGATCAGTTCGGCGTAGGCCGGCTGGGTGATGGCGGCAACCGCGCCGCAATGGCCGGCGAAATATTCCATCTCCGCTGCCGCCGAACGGGTGTTGGTGGTGACCGCAATCGCGCCGAGCTCGACGCAGGCAAACCAGGCCAGCATGGCCTCGATGCAATTGTCGAGGTGGATCAGCACATAATCGCCGGGCTTGACGCCACGTTTGATGAGGCCTGCGGCAAGCGCGCCGACACGTTCGTGAAATTCGCCGTAGGACCATTTTCGCGCGGCACCATCGAACGGCGCCCAGATCAGGAAGGGATGGTTGCGTCGACTCTCGGCGCGCATCCGCAACAGCCACGGCACGTCGAGGCCTGCGAATGGTCCGACAATGCCCGACGCAGACTGTGAAGCTGGCATAATTCCTCCCGTGCGGCCTTGCGGCGGCTTTGGTTTTGCTTGGGAGTAGTTCTGCCATTGGACGGCGCGGGGATCAAACCGGGAGTTTGCGGGGCTCTCTCGCCGTCATTGCGAGCGAAGCGAAGCAATCCATGCCGCCACGCGCCGAGACATGGATTGCTTCGTCGCTTCGCTCCTCGCAATGACGGGGAGAAGCCTGCGCTTAGCCTCCATCGCCTTCATACGAAGAAATCTCGATCAAACTCCCATCCGGGTCCCGGCAATAGACCGAGCGCAGCGTGCCGCGGGCGCCTTGCTTCGCCACCGGACCTTCCTCGATTCCAACCCCGTTGGCCTTCAGATGCTTCACGACTTCATCCGGCGTGCTTGACGTCAGGAAACACAGATCGTCGCTGCCGGCGGTCTCGTGGTCGGCCGTGAACCACTCCACCTTGTCGGCATCGCGCGGCCGTACATTGATCTTCTGGTTACCGAACACCAGCGAGGTCCGCGGCGTTTTGCCCGGGCCGGGATCGAATACCTTGACCTCCATGCCGAGGATCTTCCGGTACCACTCGGTGGAACGCGCCACGTCGGAGACATTGATCACGAGATGGTCGAGCGCGTTAACCCTGACGGACATGTCTTATCCTTTCGTCGCGGTCTGCGGCACCTGTGTCGCACTGGCCGCACCTGACTTTGTTTGTTACAACGCGGGCCGCGTTCGGTTCAATAGAACCGCGCCTCAATAGAATCGGACTGGGCTCTGAATCCCGGCCTCCAAGGAGAAGTTTTATGATTTCACGTCGTACCGCGATTTGTCTGGCCGTCATCGGCCTTTCCACGGCCGCTTCGATCGCCAGCGTTTCGGCGCAGGATTACCCGACCCGGCCGGTGAAATGGGTCGTCGGATATCCGCCGGGCGGCGCGACCGATATTATCGCGCGGCTGCTCGGCCAGCGGCTCTCGGAACGGCTCGGCCAGCAATTCGTGATCGAGAACAAGCCTGGCGCCGGTAACAACATCGCCACCGAATCGGTGATTAACGCCGAGCCCGATGGTTATACGCTGCTGTTCGTCAACCCGGCGAATTACATCAACGCCTCGCTCTACGCCAATCTGAAATTCAATGTGATTCGCGATATTGCGCCGATTGCCGCGTTCAATCGCGTGCCGAACGTGATGACGGTCAACAAGGACGTGCCGGCCAAGACGGCCGCGGAGTTCATTGCGTATGTGAAAGCCAATCCCGGCAAGGTGAACCTGGCGTCGTCGGGCAACGGCACATCGGTGCATCTGTCCGGCGAAATGTTCATGGCGATGTCCGGCGCCAAGATGCAGCACGTGCCCTATCGCGGCGCTGCGCCGGCGATCACCGACCTGCTCGGCGGTCAAGTCCAGTTGATTTTCGACAACATGCCCTCGATTCTCCAGCATGTCCGCGCCGGCTCGGTGCGGGCGCTGGCGGTCACCGGTACCGCGCGGTCGCCGCTGTTGCCTGACGTGCCTGTTCTCGCCGACACCATCCCGGGCTACGAGGCGAGCGCGCTGTTCGGCGTCGGAGCACCGAAGAACACGCCAAAGGCGGTCATCGAGAAGCTGAACAAGGAGATCAACGCCGTGCTCGCCGAGCCGGCGATCAAGGCGCGCCTGCTCGACCTTGGCGGCGAACCGCTGATCGGCACGCCGGAAGCGTTTGGCGCGATGATCGTGGCTGAAACCGACAAGTGGAAGAAGGTGATCGAGGAAGCCAAGGTTGAGAAAGTGCAGTGATCTACCTCACGGAACATCGGCGCGGACGCGGTGTTTTCTGGCAAAGACCACGCGGTTTTTGCGTCACACGGAGGAGATCGAAGATGCGCAATGCACTGTTAGCGATATTGGCGCTGTCGGCGGCGACAGCCGCCACTGTGGCGGGCAGCTCGCCCGCTGCGGCGTATGATTACCCCTATTGCCTGCAGGGCCGGGGCATCGGCATTCCCGGTGACTGCTCCTACGCTACCTACGGCCAGTGCATGGCATCGGCCTCAGGCCGCGCGCTCTACTGCAACATCAATCCGCGTATCGCCTACGGACAGCAGCGGCGGATGCGGGTTTATCGGGATTATTGATCGCGCTTTGCTTCCGCAACATGGCCGGATCATCCAGCTCAAGAAGCCCGGATGATCCGGCCATTTGCGTTCCGGTTGTCGCCTCTCGAATCCGTGATGCAGCCGCCGGCTTGACGGCGTTTCGTTTGGGTCTATACTAAACCATATGGTTAAGTATCAGGAAGATGTTCTCGATCGCACCTTTGCGGCGCTGTCCGATCCGACCCGGCGCGCGCTGCTGGCGCGGCTCGGCGACCGCGAAAGCCTGTCGGTCAGCGAACTGGCTCAGCCGTTTTCGATGTCGCTGCCGGCGATCATGAAGCATCTCGATGTGCTGTCGGACGCCGGCCTGATCGCGCGCGAAAAGACCGGGCGCACGGTGGCATGCCGGCTCACCGCCAGCCCGATGGAGCAGGCGATGGATTGGCTCAATCGCTACCAGCGCTTCTGGTCCGACAATCTCGACCGCCTTGCCGCTTTTGTGGAGGAAGACCCATGGCCACCCAGTCAAGCCTTGCCAAGCAAGACCCCGCCCGCGATGCCGAACTCGCCGCGCGGCCCAGCCTCACCCTCACGCGCCGGCTCAACGCGGCGCCCGAAAAGGTCTACGCCGCGTGGGCCGACCCGGAAAAGCTAGTGCAGTGGTTCGGGCCTGCCTCGGTAGAGGAGGGCTCGGTGAAGGCCGACATCGACCTGCGCGTTGGCGGCCGCTACCGCATCAGTTTCAACGCCAACGGCAACTATAACGAGGTCGGCGGCGTCTATCGCGAGGTCGTGCCGAACCAGCGACTGGTGTTTAGCTGGGCATGGCATTCCACGCCGGAGCGTGAATCGCTGGTGACCATTTCGATCAAGCCGGAAGGCAGCGGCACGCTGCTCGTCTTCAATCACGCGCAGTTCGTCGATGAGAAAGCGCGCGACAGTCACGAGCGCGGATGGACGGAGCTCTTGGCCAAGCTCGAAACGCATCTTGCTTAAGGAGAGCCGCCGATGCAGCCGCACAGAGTCGTCTCCCGCGATGACTGGATCGCCGCCCGCAAGGCTCATCTCGCGCATGAGAAGGAGTACACCAAAGCGCGCGAGCGCCTGAACGAGGAGCGCCGCGCTCTGCCCTGGGTCAGGGTCGAGAAGAATTACGTGTTCGACGGCCCTGACGGCAAGGTGTCGCTTGGCGACCTGTTCAGGGGGCGCAGCCAGCTCGTGGTGCAGCACCTGATGTTCGCGCCCAACTGGAACGAGGCCTGCAAGAGCTGCTCGTTCTGGGCTGACGGATTCGAGCGCATGATCCCGCATCTTGCCGCCCGGGACACCACGATGGTCGCGATCTCGCGCGCGCCGCTGCAAAAGCTCGCCGCATTCAAGCAGCGAATGGGCTGGACCTTCGACTGGCTGTCATCTGGCGGCAATGCGTTCAACTACGACTACGGCGTTTCGTTTACGCCGGAGCAAATCGAGGCGGGTGGCAACTACAACTACGGAACCACGCCGTTCGGCAGCGAGGAAGCGCCCGGAATCAGCGTGTTCTATCGCGACGAGACGGGGAACATCTTCCATACCTATTCCTGTTACTCGCGCGGCCTCGACATGATGAACGCCGCCTATCACTATCTCGACCTGACCCCGCTCGGGCGTCACGAGGAGGGGCTGCCATATCCGATGGACTGGGTGCGGCTACGTGACCAATACCGGCCGGCGCAGGTTCAGGCATCTTGTTGTCATGGTTAGTTGTCACTAACCCCCAGTTGTCATTCCGGGTTCGATGCTGCGCATCACCCTGGAATGACGTCGTGTCGACAAGAAATATCGGAGAGTATTGCGATGCCCTACGTGGATGGCTTCATCGTCGCCGTGCCGAAGAAAAATCTCGAAGCTTATTCCCGTCTGTCGAAGAAGGCCGGCAAGATCTGGCGCGAATACGGTGCGCTGGACTACCGCGAATGGGTCGCCGATGACGTCAAGGTCGGCAAGTACACCTCGTTCCCGCGCAGCGTCAAGCTGAAGCCCGGCGAAACCGTCGTGTTCGCCTGGATCACCTACAAGTCGCGCGCCCAGCGCGACAAGATCAACGCCAAGGTGATGGCGGACCCGCGGCTCGGCGAGATGATGGATCCTAAGTCAAAGCCGCCGTTCGACGGCAAGCGGATGATCTATGGCGGGTTCGAAAGCCTGGTGAAAGTGTAGAACACAAGCGCGTCTTGCTCTGCCGCATGCCGCGCGGTGGAATCGTTGATCTATCCCGCGGTGTGGACCGACATCATCGCCTGGCTGCATTTCGGTCTGATCGAGGCCGAAGAACTCGGCGTCACCGCAGCCAATGTCGACGAGCGCCCGGCGATCAGCGGCTGCTCGGACGTCAGGCGATCTCGGATCGCGGACTGAACGCGACCTGGAGCAAGGGGCGGCCTGATGCACGCTCTGCCGTTCAAGTGGGGCGCCCTGCGGCACGCCGGGTTGACACCGGTCGTGCCGCAGCCAGACTGTCGCGCATGCGCATCACCCTGGTCCACGCTCTGAAACACTCGATCGTCCCGATCGAGGCCTCCTTCGCCAGGCTCTGGCCGGAAGCGGGCCTGATGAACCTGCTCGACGACAGCCTGTCGGCCGATCTGGCGCGTGACGGCGGGCTCACCGACGCCATGACCGAGCGTTTCCTCAGGCTTGGACGCTACGCGGCCGGCACCGGGTCGGATGCGATCCTGTTCACCTGCTCGGCGTTCGGGCCCTGCATCGAGGCGGTCGCGCGTGCCCACGCCCCGATGCCGGTGCTCAAGCCGAACGAGGCGATGATCGAGCAGGCGGTCGCGCGAGGCGGGAAGGTCGGCTTGCTGTCGACGTTTCCGCCGACGCTGGTCTCGATGCCGCCGGAGTTTCCGCCGCGGGTCGAGCTGGTGCCGAAACTGGCGGAAGGCGCGATGGCCGCGCTCGATCGCGGCGACCGCGCCATCCATGACCGGCTGGTGGTGGAAGCGTCCATCAGCTTGCGCGACTGCGACCTGATCGCGCTCGCCCAGTACAGCCTGGCGCCGGCGGCGGACGAGGTCGCCAAGGCGACCGGGCGGCCAGTGCTGACTACACCCGATAGCGCGGTACTAAAATTGAAGGGAATGCTTACCGCCGGCCACACTTAAGTTCAGGGTCGTTGAGGGGAGGGCGATGGCAGTGCGGTTCAGTCGGCGCGATACATTGCGAACGGCGGCCGTCGCGGCGGCAGGCCTGATCCCCGGTGCAGCCATTCCCAGCCTTGCAGCTCCGCTCCGCTCGTCGCCGCGTGGCGGGGAAATCGACGCTATTTTGCACACTCGGGTCGATGCGGCAGACGTGCCGGGCGTTGTCGCCATGGCCGCAACCGAGCATTCGGTGGTCTACCAGGGCGCATTCGCCGCGAGAAGCGTGGGCATGGCTGCCAGGATGTCGGCCGATACGATCTTCAGTATCGCGTCAATGACCAAATTGCTGACATCCGTCGCAGCGCTGCAACTCGTCGAACGGGACAAAATCAAACTGGACGAACCGGCGGCAAGAATTGATCCGACGCTCGGCTCTCCCCAAGTTCTCGATGGTTTCGATGCGCAAGGGGTCCCGCAACTGCGCGCCGCGCGAAAGCCCATCACGCTACGCAATCTGTTGACGCACACATCCGGGCTTAGCTATCAGCTTTGGGACGCGAATGTCGTTCGCTACGGCAAGGCATCTCGCAACGATGCCGCGCTGCCGCGTGCGCCGCTGATGTTCGATCCGGACACCAGATGGGCCTATGGTGGCAGTCTCGACCGGGTTGGGCGGCTCGTTGAAATCGTCAGTGGGCAAAGTCTGGATCGCTATTTCCGCGATCACATCCTGGGTCCGCTCGGTATGAACGACACCGCTTTCTCGCTCACCGAGAAGCAGCGCGGCCGCCAGGCAAGTCTGCATTTGCGCAAGGCAGATGGAACGCTTGCGCCGCAGCCGTTGGCGAGGCGAACGGACCCGAAAGTGATTTCTGGGGGCGGCGGCCTCTATTCCACAGCGCCGGACTATCTGACCTTCCTCCAGGCGCTATTGAATGGCGGAGCACTTGCCGGGAAGGGCATCCTGCGGCCGCAGACGGTTGCACTCATGTCCACCAATCAGATCGGCAACCTCGATGCGGGAATTCTCAAGACAACAAATCCGGCATTGTCTGACAACGTCGATTTTTTCCCGGGAGTCCGGCTGCGTTGGGGGCTTGGCGATATGATCAACGTCGACCCTGTACCGGATGGCCGCAGGGCAGGCAGCCTGACATGGGCCGGGCTTTACAATACCTACTATTGGATCGATCCGGCGTCGCGAATCGCGGGTGTGATCCTGATGCAGATACTGCCGTTCGCCGACCAGCGCGCGCTTAATGTCTATCGTCTATTCGAGCGCGGTATTTACCGTGTCCATGGGGCCGCCTGAGCGCGAGCGGCCGCTTTCAGACGTCTTTCTTCTTGGCAGGCTTCTTCGCAGCCGCCGCCGCTTCCTCGGTCGCGTTCCGGATCGCCCGCGCATAACTGTCGGCGGTGTTTGCTGCCGAGTTCTGCAGCCGCCTCGCTGCGGCGGTGCCGAGCTCCATCGTGCTCCTGGCGATCAGCCGGAACTGGTCCCGCGTTTCCTTGTCCTTGGCCTTGGCCGCGCGGGCCATGATCTGATCGCGCCGTTTCTTGACGGCAGCCATCAGGCTCTTGTTTTGCGCTTTTGCGATTTGCCGGATGAGAACATCGAGATCGGCTTCAGCCATTATGGGTCACTCTTAACCGCACCATGCCGTCCGCACGGTGCGGGGATCATTGGCGCATTACGTTTGAAGGATGCGCGCCATTGTGTCGCCGCGCCGCCGTCATTTCAAGCGCCGATTCTCGCAATCAGACGCTGCGGGCCGTCCGCGCAACCCCGATAACAGTCGATTAACGTTGTATTGGTACGAATTCTCAACCAGCAGGAAGAGAGCGGCATGCGTAACCTCACCGTCTATCAGCGTTTTGCGATGATCATTGCGGCGCTGACAATCGTGCTCTTTGCCGTTTCCGCCCTGCAGATCCTGGTGTTGCGCGATGCGGTGCTGGACGAGCGGCGCACCACCGTCCGCAATCTGGTCGAGGCCGCGACGAAGATTCTTGCCACCTATGAAAGCGAAGCCAAGGCCGGCCGGATCAGTCCGGATCAGGCGCGTCAGGCGGCGTTTGCCTCGATCAGCGCCATGCGTTGGGGCGAGTACTCCGACTATATCGGCGTCTATGGCACGGGAAGCTCCGATGCCGGCGTCACCTATGTGCACGCCAATCCCAAATACATCAACGTCAACCGCTGGGAGTTCAAGGACAAGAGCGGCAAGCTGTTGATCCAGGACATCGTGCGGACGGCGCGCGCCGGCGGCGGCTTTGTCGAATATCTGGCACCCCGGTCGGCCGGTGGCACCGAACTCCGCAAGGTCTCCTATGTCGGCGCCTTTGGCGCTGGCGACAAGCTACTCGCGCTGCAGGCGGGCGCCTATGTCGACGATATCGATGCTGTGGTCTTCAGTCGGATGATGTGGGCCGGGATCGCGGGCCTCGGTGGCCTGACCCTCGCGATGTTGGTTGCGTTCTGGCTCGGCCGCGGCCTGGTCATTCCCCTCAACAAGACCTGCGCGGCGATGGACGAACTGGCCAGGGGCCACCTTGCGGCCGAGATTCCGTTCGTCGACCGGACCAATGAAATCGGCCGGATCGCGCGCAGCCTCCAGGTTTTCAAGGATCACCTGGTCGAGACGACGCGGCTTCGCACCGAGCAGGAAGCGATGAAGTCGCGCACCGCCGAGGAGCGGCAGGCGGTTCTGTCCCGCATCGCCGACGATTTCGAGCGCAGCATCGGTGGCGTGATCCGCGGCACCGCCACCGCAGCCGACGAGCTGCAGAATTCCGCCTCATCGATGTCAACGATCGCGGTGGGGACGACGGGTCAGAGCGCGAAGGTCGCTGCTGCCGCCGAGCAGACGGCGTCGAACGTCCAGACCGTTGCGGCGTCGGCGGAGGAGCTGTCGTCGTCGATCCAGGAGATCGCGCGGCAGGTCACCCAGTCTTCGTCCATTGCCCAGAATGCGGTTGGGCAGGCGAACCGGACCGAGGCCATGGTCGGCCGCCTGGTCGAGGCCTCGCAAAAGATCGGCGAGGTCATGGCGCTGATCCAGACCATCGCGGGGCAGACGAATTTGCTGGCGTTGAACGCGACCATCGAGGCCGCCCGCGCCGGCGAGGCTGGCAGGGGGTTTGCCGTCGTGGCCAACGAGGTCAAGGCGCTGTCGTCACAGACGGCCAAGGCTACCGACGAAATCACCAGCCAGATTCAGGAAATTCGCGATGCGACCGGCTCGACCGTCAACGCAATCCGCGAGATCGGCACCACGATCGGGCAAATGAACGAAATCACCGGCTCCATTGCGGCCGCCGTCGAAGAGCAGGGCGCTGCGACCAACGAGATTGCCCGCAGCGTGCAGCAGGCGGCGCAGGGCGCCCAGGAGGTGATGCAAAACATCACGGGCGTGCGCGAAGCTTCGAGTAAGGTCGATGCTGCCGCCACCCTCGTCCTGAATGCCGCCGCGCAACTGACCTCGCAGTCCGAGCAGCTCGAAACCGAAACCGGCAAATTCCTCGGCAACATCCGCGCGGCCTAAAGCGTGATGACTTTTCTTCGAATCGTCATCCCGCTTTATCTTTTTGTTTGAGCATGATCTCCGCGCAAACGCGTTCCGCGTTTGTCGAGAGGGAAAACCGCTGCACACTTTTCCGGATCATGCTCTAAGGGCGAGCGGAGGCTTTCTCGTGATGCCCGGCCATGACGGGCAACGGTGGCCAGCACCCTGCAGGCGTCAATTGAGCCGCGCGCCGATCCCCGTAAGCACGCGGAAATCGGGCTTGGACTGAACGCCGTTGTGCTGGTTTATGACCGGCACGCCGACAGAGACGAAGCCCGAGAAGCGGTCGAAGCCAACGCGCACGCCGGGTGAGAGATAGACCGTCGTGCCCCCCGAATTGGGGTCGGCGATGCCGGCGATGCGCTGCTTGTCGTGCCACTCGCCATTCAGCTCCAGCACGAGATCGAGCGTATAGGGCGTCTTCTTCATGTCGCTGTGGTCGTGATTGGCGTGGTAGAGGCAGTGCTCCTGCAGCTGATTGCGCGGCTGCATGCAGTACTCATGCAGCTCAATCTCCTTCGCCGAGCCGGTGGGGCCGACGAGGCGGTATGACACCGCGGTGCCGAACAGAAAGCGGTCGCCGAGATTGGTGTTCTGCGTGCCGTTGGTGATCAGGTAATAAAGGCCGCTCACGTCGAACGACCAGCGTCCCGTGCGTTTGGTGAAGGCGGCGCCGATCAGGCCGTCCCAAGAGCCCGAGCCCGGCTGAAACTCGGCCTGGAAGAGCTGGCCGAAGGCGTCGCGCTGGCTGGTGCTGCCGGTCGGCGCCTTGAAGCCGAACAGCACGGCGGCCGACGTTCCGGTCTGCGCATTGCTGTGGAAGCGATATTGCCCGAGCATGGTCACGTCGCCGAAGCCGGCGGAGTTGCCGCGCCGGTTGATGCCGTCGGGGCTCATCAGGCTGCTCATGTCGCTCGAATTCATGATGCCCATATGGCCGCCGCTCAGCATGTCTTCATGCGCCTCGCGAATGTCGGAGCGGCGGACGCCGGACGCGCGAACGGCAAGGGTCAGATCGTTGGTGATGCCGTAGGCGACCGAAAGCGAAACGCTGTCGAGCGAACGAAGTGAATGCGCATGCGTGCCGCGGTTCGCGGCGGCGATCAGATCGGCATCGCTGAGCTGACCCAGCCGGATAAATTCGTAGCGGATGGATGCAGCGAACATTCCTTCGGCAAGTGTGTCGGCCGAGATGGTGTTGATGGGGCCGCCGCTGCCGGTATTGCCGCCGCCGCCGGGATGATGCGCTTCTGCAGGCGCGGCGAGAAGAAGTGCCATGGATGAAAAGATGCCGGCCGCAGGCCGTTTAAAATACGCACACACATACGCCCCCTGTACTTACTGTCCGGCGATTAGCCATCGCAATCGGGCGCCAGATTGACTGGATCGTGCGAGAAGCGCGGCTTGCTGGCGACGGAAGCGAAGCGGAAAAGCGAAGACACTATCGCGGGCGCGACATCTGTGTGGCCATCGCGTGGTTGGCAAATGGCAAGTGGCGTAGTCCGCTTGCCGGTTGTGCGTCCGAATTTTTCGCGTCCAGCGCAGCGGTAGCCGCAATCACGTCCGGCGGCAGCCGCAATCACGGCGAGCACCAGCCGTAATCGCGTCTGAATGTTTCTCTACACGTTTCTCTGTCCAGCGCGCGTATCGGAGTAGGACAGTTATGACAACCGTCGTCAGAGATATCTTTGTGTTTGTCACTGCGGCCATTTTCATCGCCGCGACTTTGTTGATTGCGAGCGGCGCTGGCGCGCACGAGTTCAAGGTAGGTGCAATCGACATCGGTCACCCCTGGTCGCGCCCGACCCCGAAAGACGCCAACATCGCAGGCGGCTATCTCACCATCACCAACAAGGGGAAGACGGCGGACCGGCTGATCGGCGGCACGTCGCCGGTGGCTAGCCAGATCGAGGTGCACGAGGTGATCGATGTCGACGGCATGTCGAAGACGCGCCCGCTCGCGAACGGTCTCGAGATCAAGCCCGGCAAGACCGTCGAGCTCAAGCCCGGCGCCTACCGCATCCTGCTGATGGGGCTCAAGGAGCCATTCCAGGTCGGCCAGAAGGTGAAGGGCACGCTGGTGTTCGAGAAGGCGGGGCCTGTCGACATCATCTACAACGTCGAGGAAAACGCCGGAGCCGCCGTCAGTGGCGTCAACGGTGTCTCGCACAAGCACCATTAGCGTGTCCGCTCGCGTCGAATCAGTGAGCAGCTGAGAAGAGGCTTGAAACAAGCGCCGCCGCGGCCAGCGGCGGCCGATCTTCGAACCGTAATTCTTCATTGGGATACTGACCCGTGTCCAGCTCAGGCCAAATGTCGCTCGCTAACTCGGGCACGGCGCAGCCGTCGTCGCAAGTAAAGTCAGTTGCCTTGCAGTCCGTTGCCGCGGTCTTGTCCGCATCGCTTCTCGGTGTTGGACTGGCTTACTGTGCTTGCACGTTGTTGATCCCAGCCGTCGCGCACGAGGGGAACAGTGCTTCACTTCTTTCGGCTGAGGGTCGTTCGCAGAATGTCATCTGCTCAAGCGACAACTCTTCGACCTCGGCGCAGGCGGCTCGCGCGGAGCAGTAAGATTCCGAGAGGTCGCTTCGCCTCCGCGCGCTGCTCGTCCGCCGTCAACGGTTCGGAAACCACGCGCGCTCTCTCCCGGCCCCGCTAACCAATCGAAAATCGTTCTGCCGCAAGTTCGTCTCCGGGAAAAGAAAGGGGAGATCCTGATATGAACGGCCTGGCAATCATGGAAAACGTTCGCCGATATCGCACGATCGCGTCGCTGTGCCGCCAAACCGCGGCGTACCGGCCGCTGCATAGCGGTTCCCTGCTGGCGCAGGCCAGCGAGTGGGAACATCGCGCCGTTGCCGAGCTTGAGGCTTACTATGAGGCTTTCTGTCACGTGGCGTCCGGCAACACGGCAGCGCGCTCAGGTAGCTGCGCCCTGAACTGAAGCCCGACGCCCGGAAATGGACGTTCGCTGATTTTCAGTTAACCAAGGAGAAATATGACGGCGTGGGGAGATCTCTCTGCCTTCGCCGTCCCCGGCGGGTGACTTGATCGGTTGGGGCCGCCGACCATCATCGATGGCAATACGATCGAATTTCACGATAGCGCCTGCGGCTTTGGGTCGTTAACGCATCAGGGGTTGACCAATCCCGGATCAGGCCGCTCGGCCGATGCAGCCCCCACGCGCTCGAACCGATAAATCTCAGATTTTCTGATTTTTGCGCTGCGCTTGCAAATAGTCTTCAGCGGCACCATCAATAGCAGCGCAGGTTCACCGGTGCCGCCATGGCTGACACGGCAGATACCGCGAATGTGATTGTCCGGCCGCCGATCGCGTGGGCGCTCGCGGTGCTTGCCGGGTTCGCGCTCAACTGGCTCATGCCCTTGCCGCTCTTGCCGGCCCCTGCAGGCTGGCTCGGCGCGATCGTGTTTGCGCTTGCACTGGCGCTGCTCGCGTGGGCGATCTCTACCATGACCAGGGCCGGCTCGAACGTGCCCACCAACCTGCCGACCACGACCATCGTCGATGCTGGTCCTTACCGCTTCACGCGCAATCCCATCTATCTCGGCATGGTGCTGGGGCTCATCGGCTTGGCCATCGCCTTCAACAGCCTCTGGCTGCTGGTGATGCTGGTGCCCTTCGCCCTCGTCATCCGCTACGGCGTGATCACCCGCGAGGAAGCCTATCTCGAGCGCAAGTTTGGTGACGTCTATCGCCGCTACTGCGCGCGGGTGCGGCGCTGGCTGTAGGGCTTGCCGGCCAGGGCACGGGGCCGGGGGGCCCGTGCCCCACCGTTCCCGCTGCGCAGAACAGCATAGGCATGGGGCGTCGGAAGGCGTATGATTGTGAGGTCCTTCGCGCAAATTGATCGACATCACGTGGAGGTGGCCATGAAATATGTGCTGCTTGGTAATCTGAGCCCGGAATGGGCAAGCAAGCAATCGGAGCGGATCGGCAAGGCCAAGGCAAAACTCGACAAGCTGGGCATCAAGGTCGAGTCGATCCACTACACGCAGGGCTACTACGATTTCGTCGACATCGTCGATGCCCCGAATGAGGGGGCGATGCTCGCGTTCTCCGTCTGGTACGCGACGCAAGGTCTGGGGCGGATCCAAAGTATGCCGGCCTTCGACGCAAAGACCTTCGAAGCCGCGATCAAGGACGCGGCGGGCTAAGCGCCGGGGTCGTGGCTCACGGCTTTGCTGCCAACCAGCCGTGCTCATTTCGCTTGCGCGCGAGTGGTGCCGCATTCTTGCCGGGCGCGGTGGCACGGAGCAGGCTCGAAGGAGCCGATTAATGTTTCGCGCCCTCCTGGAAGATGCGGGGCCTTGCGAATAGCTGCGCTTCCCGTGAAAGCTTGGCTCATCGGGCTCCAAATTCCACCCGCGATTTCAGCGGCTTGATGCGGCAGCTTCGAACGCAAACGGCGGGCCTCGGCATGGCCGGCTCTTTGCGGAAACGTGGCATTCGACCAACCAAGCCATAGCCGAATTGCATCTGGACGCCTGACCTCGCCAGGAAAGAGGCGAAGATTCAGTTGGGCACCGTCGCACACCTGGACAACCGGCAGCAGAAGTCAAGCTTGACCACAAGGCCCTTACTGTCACGGAACTATGCGATCCGTGTCTCAACCACTATTGTTTCTTCGTGCGGAGTCGCGTGCCGCCTGATTCACCCGCGAGGCTCCGCACCGAGGAGAAAAAAATTGAACCAACCCGCTCTGCCTCGCTTCTCCGCTCGCCTGCTAACTCTGAGCGCGCTCGCATTCATGGCGGCCTCAGGTCCGGCGCAAGCGCATGTGAAGTGGTTTGCGCCGTATATCGTCGGCGCACCGCCACAGCCGATCGGGGCCACCCTCACCAATCCCTGGTTCTGGACCGGCATAGCGCTGGTATTGGTGTTTTTCCTCGTGACAAGAGCGATTGAAAAGTCGAGTGCGGGCGAGACGATCCTGCGCGGCATGGACGGCATCACCGACCCCCTCTGGAATAGCCTCGACAACTTCGTGCGCGTGGTCATCGCCGCCTTCTTCGTGGCGATCTTTGCGGTCGGTGGCGTCTACCTGACACCCGACCTCAAGACGCCCGCCGAATGGGTGTCATGGACGCAGCTCCTGATCGCCGGGCTGATCTTCTCTCGCAAGACGCTGCCGCTTGCGGCTGCCGGCATCATCGGCCTTTGGCTGCTGGCGCTACGCGACTACGATGTCTTCCATCTGCTTGACTACCTTGCGCTCGGCGTCGGCGTCGCCGCCTATCTGGTGCTGGAGGCATCGTCCAATCCGGAATGGCGCAAGCATCGCTTCGAGGCGCTGCGCTGGGGCGTGGCCATCGCGCTGATGTGGTCCAGCCTCGAAGTGTTCGCCTATCCCGACTGGTTCTACCCGCTCGTGGAGGAAAAACCCTTCCTGACTTTCGGCATGCCGCGCGACGTCTTCATTCCAATGGCCGGCGTCGCCGAGTTCACGATGGGATTCGGCCTGATCTGGACGCCGCTGGTTCGCCGGCTGTCGGCCATCGCGCTCTTCGTCATCTTCAACGCAGCCGTTTATCCATTCGGCCGCACCGACCTGATCGGCCACGCGCTCATCATGGCGATCATCGTCGCCATCGCAGCCGATCATACAAGGGAGGTGCATTTCCTGCCCGCGCTCAAGCGCAGGCTGGCCGGCGTCCCGGCAGGACTTGCGGCAGCGCTTGTCATCTTCGTAACCGGGTATTGGGGACTGCACATTGCGATTTACGGTATCGAAGGAAATACGGGGGCGTCGGCCGGCGAACGGCTGACGCACACGCCGAACCCCGAGCATCCGCACGGCATGCACGGCACCACCGCGACAGCGGTGACGGCCGAGGCGGCTTATCGCACAGCCATGGACCGCATGCACGGCCCCATGATGCAGGGCATCGCCAATGTCGATCCCGACCAGGCCTTTGTGCTCGGCATGATCCCTCACCATCAAGGCGCGGTCGACATGGCCGAGATCGTCCTGAAATTCGGCAAGGATGCCCGAAACCACCACCTTGCTCGCGAGATCATCGACGCCCAGAGGCGAGAGATCGGCGAGATGCGCGAATGGCTCAAGCAGAAGAACATCCCGCAACCCTAGGGAACGGCGACGAGCACAAGCGAACCGACTTGCGACGTCATGAGGACTCGGTTGAAGCGTGTTTTGATTACCGGTATGTCCGGAACGGGGAAGAGCGCCGTTGCTCGGGAGCTCGTCGCAAGGGGCCATCGGGCCGTGGACCTGGATACGCCGGAATGGTCCGAGTGGGTCGACAGCGCGCCCACGGACACGCTGACACCAGCGGAGGGAAAGGACTGGGTCTGGCGCGAAGACCGCGTCAGAACGCTTCTCCTGACGCAAGATCAAGCACCTTTGTTTGTCAGCGGTTGTGCCGAGAACATGGGGCGGCTGTTTTCTTTGATCGATATAGTCATTCTCCTGTCCGCTCCTGTCGCGACGATCATGAAGCGGCTCGAAGCGCGCTCGGCGGAGGGCTACGGCAGAACCGACGAGGAACGTCAGAAGGTTTGCGGACTTCTCGCGACGATCGAACCGCTGCTAAGACAATCAGCCGACCATGAGATCGACACGAGCGGCCCGGTAGAAGCTACGGTCGATGAGATTCTCAAGGTCATCTAAGGAGCGACGCCGGAGCGGTCCGCTGTCGAGAGCTGTCTCGCATGTGCGAGCTGTCACGGTATTGGCAGCCGAGGAGCGATGGACTGATACGAACGCCTAAGGCCGCCGAACATCGCACGCGCTGCGACAACGAATTCCGTTCGGTGTGACCTGGCGGGGCGGATCGCAGGAAATCGTGGATTCTGCCCTTCCTGAGAGAGGGGTGACAGTTCATTCCGGAGACATGGGTTACACAATCGGGCCTTTTGCGGGGAGCGCAAAATGCCCTGGAAGGCGTGTAAACCCATGGATGAGCGTCTAAAATTCATTGCCCGGCGGCTGGACGGGGAGCGGATGGCGGGCCTTTGCCGCGAGTTCGGCATCTCCCGCAAGACCGGCTACAAGATCTTCTCGCGCTACAACGAGATTGGCTTGGAAGGGCTCACCGACCGCTCGCGCCGGCCCTATCGCCATGCCAACCAGCTGCCCACCCAGATCGAGACGCTGATCGTGCGCTTGAAGCAGGACAAGCCGAGCTGGGGCGCCCCAAAGATCAGGGAACGGCTGGCCCGGCTTTATCCGGATGTGCACACGCCCGCGATCAGCACCGTGCATGCGGTGCTCGATCGTCATGGCCTGGTCAAGCGGCGAACCCGACGACGCAACCGGGCTGAGGGCACCACACTCTCTCACCCGGCCCAACCGAATGAGCTGTGGTGTGCCGACTACAAGGGCGAGTTCATGCTCGCCGATCGCCGCTACTGCTATCCGCTGACCATCACCGACTTTGCCAGCCGTTATCTCATTGCCTGCGAAGCCTTGCACACCACCAAGGAAGCCTATGCCTTCTCGGTGTTTGAAAGCGCATTCAAGGAGTTTGGCCTGCCGCAGGCCATCCGCACCGACAACGGTGTTCCCTTTGCCAGTCCCAATGCGCTGTTCGGATTGAGCAGGCTGTCGGTCTGGTGGCTCAGGCTCGGCATCGCGATCGAGCGGATCAAGCCAGGCAACCCGCAGCAGAACGGCCGCCACGAGCGGATGCATCTGACCTTGAAGTTGGAGACCATCAAGCCGGTCGCGCGCAACTTCCTGCAGCAGCAGGCCAGGTTCGACGATTTCATCGACGGCTACAACAACGAGCGGCCTCACCAAGCGCTCAACATGCAGTGCCCGGCCGAGCGCTATATCCCCTCAAGGCGGATCTACCAGGGCCTGCCGGACCTTGATTATCCCTTCCACGACAGGACCGCGACCGTAACGACATGCGGCCGTATCTGCTTCAACCGGCAGAAAATCAACCTCAGCGTGGTCTTCGCTGGGCAGAACGTCGGGATTAAGCAGGTGAGCGACAGGATTTGGCTCGTCACCTTCATGAACTATAATTTGGGTTACTTCGACGACGAGACATGCAGACTCGAACCGATAGACAACCCGTTCGGCCCAAAGGTGTTACCTATGTCTCCGGAATAAACCGTAACCCATGTGTCCGGAACGGACCTTCGGCGATTGGCGCACCCGACACGATTCGAACGTGTGACCTTTGCCTTCGGAGGGCAACGCTCTATCCAGCTGAGCTACGGGTGCGTTGGGGCATCCTTTAGCCGATTGGCCGGGCAGGGGCAACGCCCCATGCCGGGGTTGGTGAGACCAAGGTGGCGGCCGATAACCACGTTCTCGACGCAAAATTCCGATCCGTTCCCGTTAATTGGTGCTAGTCTTGGCGTGTTGAACCATGGATGGGGACGTCCGATGTATAAGAAGGTTCTTCTCGCCTATGACGGTTCGGTCGAGGGGCGGCGTGCGCTGCGGGAGGGCGCAAAGCTCGCACAACTCTGCCGTTCCGAGGTTTTTTTGCTCGCCGTCGTCGAGGTTTCCTCGATCATGACACCCGAGGCCGGGCTGACGATCCCGATCGAACTGCAGACCGAGGATTACAAGGCCATCCTGAACGAAGGCGCCGAGCGGCTGAAGGCGTTGGGATTTACGCCGACCGTGCGGCTCGAGGTCGGCGATGCCGGGCAGAAAATCGCCGAGGTCGCCGAAGAAATCGGCGCGCATCTCGTGGTCGTCGGGCACCGCCCGCAGGGGGCGCTGGCGCGCTGGTTCGGCTCGATCGGCAGCTATCTGGTCAAGCGCCTGCGCTGCAGCGTGCTGGTGGCGCAGACCGAGATCAGCGACGCCGAGTTCGAGCGGTTGAAGCCGGCGGAAGCGACGGCCTCGGGCTAAGCCGAGGTTGGTCCGGACCTAGTTCGTGGGAACGATGACCTTGCCGATCGGCCATAGCGCGATCCCGGCAAGCTTCAGGTGTGCCCAGGCGAAAGGAATCCCAATGATGGTCACGGCCAGCAACACCGCCGTGACCACATGCCCGAGCGCCAGCCACCATCCCGCCAGCACCAGCCAGATGATGTTGCCGATCACCCCGAGCGGCCCGGTGCCGATATCTTCCTGCCCGGTATAGGCGTCGCGCGACACCGCGGTGAAACCGAACGGGAACAGCGTGTAGGCCGCGATGTTGAACGCGGCCCGCGCCCAGGGAATTCCGATGATCGTGATCGCCATGACGATGGCGGCAACCAGCCAGCCGAACGCCATCCATGCGCCGCCGAGAACGATCCAGATGATATTGAGAAGCAGCGAGACCGGAGACATGGCCGAGAACTTAGCTTGCCGTGGATGCGATTGAAATCGAAAACAGCCCTGCAAGCGGAACCCGATTTGCCCCGTGCCTCGCAGCCGCTAAACTCATTTGCCTAACGACCGGGCAACAAGCGTCGACAGGGAGAAACGTTCATGCGTCCACTCGAATTCGGCTGGTATCTGCCAACGCATGGCGACACCACGGCCTATGGCCTGATGGACGCGCAGATTCCGGGCTCGCCTGAATTGTGCGACCGCGTGGTGCGGGCGGCGGAACAGGCCGGCTTCGAATATCTCCTGATCCCAGTCGGCTCGGTGTGCTGGGAAGCATGGATCACAGGCGCGTTCATGGCGGCGCGCTCGTCGTCCATCAAGCCGCTGATCGCGGCGCGGCCCGGCTACATCAATCCCGTGCTGCTGGCCAAGATGATCTCGACCTTCGACCAGATGTCGGGCGGGCGAATCTGCATCAATCTGATCGCCGGTCAGAACGAGAGCGAGGTCGAAGGGGAGGGCGTGCTCTACCCGAAGGAAGCGCGCTATGAGTTGATGGAGGAGGAAGTCTCGATCCTCAAGGCGCTGTGGACCACGCGCGGGCCGGTAAACTTCGAGGGAAAGTTTCACAAATTGTCCGGCGCCCATATCCGGCCGCGGCCGCACCAGCAGCCGTTTCCGAAATTCTATCTTGGCGGTGGCTCGCGACAGGCCTGGGAATTGTCAGCCAAACATTCCGACGTGCATCTGTTCTGGGGCGACCTGCCGGAAAAAATCGCCGCGAACATCGCCGAGATCAGGGCGATGGCGCGCGCGCATGGACGCGAGAACGACATCGGCTTCGGCATGCGGCTGCAGATGATCTGCCGCGAGAACGAGGCGGACGCCTGGGAGGCCGCCGACCAGCTGGTGCGGCACGCCACCGAGCGGCAGAAGCAGGAAATGAAGACGCTTTACAACAAATCGGAAGCGAACATGCGCGTGCAGCAGCTCGCCCGCGAGCACGGCGATCTCCTGCTGCCGCATCTGTGGACCGGCATCACAAAAGTCCGTCCCGGCGCCGGCATTGCCGTCGTCGGCAATCCCGTCCAGTGCGCCGAGACCCTGCAGCAATTCATCGATGCCGGCTGCCACTCGTTCTGCCTGTCCGGTTATCTGCATGACGAGGAAGCCGAGCGCTTTGGCCGGCTGATCCGTCCCATTCTGGCCGAGAACAATCGCGGCCGGTGGGCGGCGTAAGGCAGAGGTGCGGCGGTCATGCTGCAGTGCATCCGTAAGACCACCTGACACGGGGGCTGCTGCTGCGGTGCGCTAACTTGCAAGCCTTTATATCACTCGCGGTGATTTGTGCCCGGCGCTAAAGTCGGGCCGTTTCAACTGGGTACCGCCAAATGAGTGGGTCGAGCTCGGTCCTCGCCTGGAGCTCCGCGCTGGAGGACTTCGCGCTGTTTCGAACGCTCAGCGCCGAACAGCGGCTGAAGGCTCTCAGCGCCATGGTCCGCCAGGATCTGGTGCGTGGGCAGATGCTGGTCGCGCAAGGCGGGCCGTCGGATTCGCTCTTCCTCGTGCTGCACGGCGCGCTTGCGGTGCGCAAGACCGGCTACCTCGAACCGATCGCTGAACTTCGAGCCGGCGAACTCGTCGGCGAGATCGGCTTCTTCGCCAATGTCCCGCGCACGGCCGATGTGATCGCGATCCGCGACACCAGCGTGCTGGCATTGACTCGTCCTGCCTACCAGAAGCTCGTCGAGGAAGCCCCCGCCATCGTCGAAGCGCTGCTCGCGGCGCTGGCGCGGCGGTTCGCCAGGGAGACTGCACGCATCGCGCCATTCCGTACCTCGCCGAAGGCGCGAACGGTGGCGCTGATCGGCGGCGGATTGGAGCCGCTGCCGGGCGCTTTCGAGCGCCGGATACGCGAGGGGCTCGCCGCGATCGATGCCGAGATTGTCGACGCCGACCGTCTGCAGGCGATGTTTCCCGGCCGCGTGCTCGATGCTCATGATGTGACCGAGTGGCTCAACAAGCTCGAACACGCCGCTCCGCTGGTGGTCTATCTCGGTGGCCATGAGGCGTCGCCCTGGGCGCGCAAGGCCATCCGCCAGGCCGACATGGTCGTGTTCGCCTGCCGCGGCGATGCGCCGGCAGCCGCATTGACGGATATCGAGACCTTTGCCTGCGAGGTTCATTCCATTTCGGCCCGACGCCTTGTACGCGTTCATGACCGGCGAAGCGGAGAGGTTTCTCGCACCGCGGCCTGGCTTGCCCGGCTGCCGTCCTTCATGCATCACCACGTCGCCCTCGAAGACCAGGTCGATATCGACAGCCTGATCCGCTTTCTGTGCGGCCGGGCAATCGGCTTCGTCGCTGCAGGCGGTGGCAGTTTTGGCACGGCGCATGTCGGGATCTACAAGGCGTTTCGCGAACGCGGCGTGATGTTCGATATCTTTGTCGGCACCAGCGTCGGCTCCGCGATGGTGGCGGGATTTGCCAAAAACCTCGAAGCCGAGGATCTCGAGCGCGGGACGCACGAAATCTTCGTCAGAAGCAGAAGCTTTCGGCGGCCGACCTGGCCGCGTTACTCGCTGCTGGACCACAAGGCCTTCGATCGCGCGCTGGCCCATCAATACGGCCCCGACTGCCGGATCGAGGATTGCTGGCGGCCGTTCGCCGCCGTCGCCACCAACCTGTCGACACACAATCTCGAACTGATCCGCTCGGGGCCGCTATGGCAGGCGGTGCGGGCATCGAGTGCGATCCCCGGGCTGTTGCCGCCGTTCTACACGGCGGAAGGCGCGATGCTGGTCGATGGATGCCTCATCGACAACGTCCCGCTCGCCTCGATGCATCAGCTCAAGAGCGGCCCCAATCTGGTCGTGCATTTCGGCGAGCCTGCGGCGGAGATGTTCGACGTCGATTATGCCTCGCTGCCGGGACGGCTGGAGCTAATCGCCGCCATGCTGACGCCGTTCCGCAAGAAGCTGCTGCCCGCAGCGCCGAGCGCGGTGAATGTGCTCTGGCGAAGCCTCGTTGCGCATCAGCGCTACGATACGCTGCCGGTCGGGCCATTCGATACGGTGATGCGTCCGCCGCTTCCGCTCGATATCGACGTGACGGATTTCGATCGTCACACGGAAATCTTCGAGGCCTCCTACCTCTGGGCCAGCGAGGCGATCGCGGCGCTGGAGGCGGGGGGCAGTTCGGCGATCGAGGCGATACTCGATACCGGCGCGCTGGAACGGCGTCAGGCGACGGCCGTCGCGGCCTCCAATCGCACGCCGAGCAGTCGCCTCGCCTCGGCCGCGGGCTTGGGTGCGCTGAACAGGTAACCCTGCATCTGCGTGCAGCCGAGCTGGCGCAGCATCTCGCGCTGCTGCTCGGTCTCGACGCCTTCCGCAGTCGTGGTCATGCTGCGGGCGGCTGCGATATTCACCACCGCCTGCACGATTGCCGCCGAACCGTCGACCTCGATGTCGCTGACGAAGCAGCGGTCGATCTTGATCTTGTCGAACGGGAACCGCTTCAGATAGCTGAGCGAGGAGAAGCCGGTGCCGAAATCGTCGAGCGCGATGCGCACGCCGATGGCGCGGAGCTGATGCAGGATGGCGAGCGCTGTCTCGTCGTCATGGATCAGCACCGCCTCGGTGATTTCGATCTCGAGCCGGTCAGGCGCCAGGCCGGAGGCGGCCAGCGCGCCGGTGATCCGCAGCGCCAGCGTCGGCGACTTCAACTGGACTGGCGACACGTTGACGGCGATCCTGACCAGGGACGGCCAGCCGGCCGCCTCGGTACAGGCGGTCTGCAGCACCCAGTCGCCGAGTTCGTTGATCAGGCCGGTATCCTCGGCGACCGGAATGAATTCGGCCGGCGAGACCATGCCGCGCTCGGGATGGCGCCAACGCAACAGCGCCTCGCAGCCGGTCACCTCATTGCTGGTGAGATCGAGCAGCGGCTGGTAGTGGATTTCGAAGCCGCCGTCGGCCAATGCCTGACGCAGATCCTGCTCCATGGTGAGCCGCGCCTTGGCGCGGGCATCCATCGTGGGCTCGAAGAAGCGATGGACGCGGCGTCCCTCGGCCTTGGCGGCGTACATTGCGAGGTCGGCGTGCTTGATCAACTGGTCGAGTTCGGTGCCGTCCTCCGGCGCGAGCGCGATGCCGATGCTGGCGTCGGTCGAAAGCTGATGCCCGAGGCATTGATAGGGCTGGCGAATTGCCTCGTAGACGCACGCCACGAATTCCTCGACATCGGCACGGCCGCCGATCGCGGTCTGGATGACAGCAAATTCGTCGCCGCCGAGGCGGGCGATGAGGTCACCCGGCTTGATGCAATCCTTGAGGCGGGCCGCGACCGCCTTCAAAAGTTCGTCGCCGACATGATGTCCGAGCGAGTCGTTAATGCCCTTGAATTCGTCGATGTCGATATAGAGCAGGGCGAATGATTTGCCGCCGGCGGCCTTGCGCAACTCGCGCTCGATCTGCTCGCGGAACAGCACCCGGTTCGGAAGGTCGGTCAGCGCGTCATAATGCGCCAGATGCGCGATCTTCTCGTTGGCAAGCCTTCGCTCGGTGACGTCGTCGACGACGTTGATGATGTAACGCGCTTGACCCGCGGAATTGCGGATTCCAAGCCGCCTGGAGGTGATGTACCGCGGGCCCAGCCCTTGCGTTTCCCAGACGTGCTCGTCCTTGAACAGGCCGTCGGGGGATTGCAGCGTTTTCTCTTCGTCGGCCGCGATGATCGCGGCGGCGTCTTCCGGAAAGAGGTCGGACGCCGTCTTGCCGATGATCAGGTCGCGCGAAATGCCGAACTGAGCCTCAGCCACGCGGTTGACGAGCAAATAGCGCCGGTCATGCACGTCCTTCACGGTGATCTGCGAGGGGATGTGATCGATGATTTGGCTCAGAAACGCGTAGTTGCGGTCGCGCTCCTGTTCGAGATTGCGCCGCTCGGTGATGTCTTCCATGGTGGCAACCCAGCCACCGCCCGCCAGCGGCTTGCTTACTCCCATGAACGAGCGTCCGTCCGGGCCCTGCATGATGCTGTGATCGACCTGGCCGCGCGCGATGTTTCGCATCACGGTCGAGCAGAATTCGTCGACATCGCCGGCGAACGACCCGCTGTCCTTGCGGTGCTGCATCAGGTCGCGGAAGTGGCAGCCCGGTTTCACAATTTCGGTCGACAAATTGTACATGTCGATATAACGGCGGTTGAAGGTGACGACGCGCGCCGAGGCGTCGAAGGTGACCAGGCCCTGGATCATGTTGTTCAGGGCGGTGTCGAGCCGGCCCCGTTCCGCTTCCAGCCGCTGCTGCGCCTCGCTGTTCTGGCGGGCGATCTGTCGGATGATCAGGAACAGGATCAGGGCGATCACCGCCGCCGCCAGCGTTGCCGCGATAACCAGGACCGTGGTTTGTTCGTGCCAATCGGCGAGCGCGGCGGTAACCGTGTTGGTTGCGACCACTATGCCCGAGTAGTGGCCGAGTGGGGCTGCCGATCCCAGCCTGGCTGTCTGGTCGATCGGGCTTTGTACGCGCAACGTCTGCTGGGTGCCGCGCTCCCGGACCCGCTGCAGCAGCGGCGCTTTCGCGAAATTCTGGCCGATCAGTTCGTCGACCCGGGGATAGCGCGCTAGCAGGGTGCCGTCGGCATGAAACATCGAGATGGCCGCGCCGGTGCCGAGGGCTACGGAAGCGAAGAATTTTTCGTAATTGGCGGGGTTGATGCGGCGCGTCATCACGCCGAGAAAAGTGCCGTCCTCGCCTCTCAATCGATGCGCGATGACGGAGTTCAGATTGCCGGTGAGATAGCTGCGCACCGATTCGGCCAGGATGGACGGCGAGCGCGAATCGAATTTGAAGCTCTTGAAATAAGCCCGCTCGGAAATGTTAAGCGTCGGCGCCGGCAGCGGCCGCGACCAGTTGATCATGTCGCCATTGGAGTCGAAGATCGAGATGTCGCCGAGATATGACAGAACGCCCGCCTTGGATCGCAGGATCTCGTGCGCTTCGGCGCTCGCGACGCGTTGCCGAAATTCCTTCTCCGAGGCGATGCCGGAAATCTGCAGCCGGGTAATCACGTCATCGGCGAGCGTGTCGGAATCCTCGAATTGCTGGTCGAAATGGCGGGCGAGCAGGCGAACGGTGTTCTCCAGTTCGCGTTCGCTGTTGACGAGCGCACGCTCGCGGAATTCATCGGCCATCATGACGGTGCCGACGAAAATCGCCGCGACCAGCATCCCGCCGCAGAGCGTCAGCCACAGCACCGGACCCCGGAAGGTCGCGGCAAGGTGCCGCCCGGCGGCCGCGGTTCTGGCCTTCATGTCGTGCAGGTGGTGAATCAGCTCGCGCATTTCTCCCTTCTCCCGGAAGCCTAAATACGATGCGCGGATGTCATAAGCCGTTAGGAAATCCGGTTACTTAAGGCTTAAATCGCGTGTCCTTCGGGCGCCGAAAGACGAGGAGTTATTTTGCTGCGTTCGCGGCGAGCATCCCCTCTAGCGGCGATAGGTGCCGGTGCGGGCGTAAGCCGCGCGGGTTTCCGGCGCGGGACGGTTGACCACACCGGCGCGCGCCTCGCTGACGCGCGGGGTCGCCAGCTTGAGGTCTTCCAGGAAGATCGGCTTCGAGAAATAGTAGCCCTGCGCGTAGCGGATCTTGGTTGCGGCCTGCAGATAGGCCAGCTCCTCGAAGCTTTCGAGCCCTTCGGCGATCACGGTCATGCCGAGCGCTTCGCTCAAGGATTCGATCGCACGCAGGATGCCCTGGCTGCGCGGACGCTTATGGATGTCGGTGATGAAGGAGCGGTCGATCTTGATCTCGTCGGCGGTGATGTCGGCCAGCGCCGAAAGCGACGAATAGCCGATGCCGAAATCGTCGATCGAGATCCTGACGCCGAGCTTGCGGAACAGCGGCAGGATCTCGTCGTGGAAATGCGTCTTGGTGACGAAGGCGTCTTCCGTCACCTCGATCATGAAGCGCTTGGGAAATCCGGTGGCTTCGATCGCCTGCGCGAACGGCCCCATGAATTCGGGGTTGCCGGCCTGCTTGGCCGCGACGTTCATGCTGATCGTGGTGTCGGGGCCGAAGGTCTCGTTAATCAGGTCGATCGACTTGACGATCTCCGCCAGCACGAGGTGGGTCAATTCGTCGATCAGGCCGAGTTCGGTAGCAAGATTGATGAACGTGCTGGGAGCCTGAATCACCCCCTCGTCGTCGCGCAGGCGCACCAGCGCCTCGACGCCCTGGATCTCCTGGGTCCGGATGTCGACCTTGGGCTGGAAGGCGCAGCAGAAGCGCTTTTCCAGGATCGCTATCCGTAATGCCTGCTCGACCTTCATCCGCGCCAGCGCCTCGCGTTCCATGCTGGCATCGAAGAACGCCGCGGCGCCCTTGCTGCCATTCTTGACGCGGTACATTGCGATATCGGCGTTCTGACGCAACTCCTCATAGCTGCGTCCGTGCTCGGGATAGAGGCTGACGCCGATCGAGGTCGAGGCGAAGATTTCGGACTGGTCGATGAAGAACGGCGCCTTCAGCCGCTGCAGAATGAAGCGAATGAACTCGGCGACCTCGTCCTCACTCTCGATCGGGTTGAGCAGCAGCACGAACTCGTCGCCGCTGATCCGCGACAGGATGTCGGATTCGCGCAGGTCGAGACCGACCCGCTTGGCCATCTCCGCCAGCAGCGCGTCGCCGACCGAATGTCCGTAGTAGTCGTTGATGTGCTTGAAATTGTCGACGTCGAGGAAGGCGAGTGCGAAACGGCCCTGTCCGTTGTCGTACTTCAAGAGACTGTTGACGCGATGTTCGATCACGCGCCGCGTCGGCAGCCCGGTCAATTCGTCGTAATAGGCGGAGCGGAACAGATGCTCCTCGAATGCCTTCTGTTCGGAGATGTCGGTGGAGCTCGAGATCAGCAAATTGCGCTCGGCGATCCGGATCGGTCGGTGCGAGGTCAGCAATACCTGCTTGGCCTGGCCACCGGCAATGGATTCTTCCAGCACGGCCGGGCGGCCTGCACGCAGCAATTCGAGGCAGGTTTCGCGGCGATCGTTCAGTTGCGACGGGTCCGGCGCGGCGGCAGCCGCCTGCAGCGCAGCCGCCGCGGCGTCGTTCATCAGAACGAATTCGCCATTCTCGTCCTGAACCGTCACGCCGTTCGGGAGCAGCCTGAAAACATCTCTCAGGATGTTCAGTTCGGATTCGAATGAGCTTTCATTGCCGGCCTGCGTCGCCGCGGCCTGAAAATCGTTTTTATTGGGACTATGCATGCCACGGAACTTGGCAAAGTCCCTTGTAGCATTGGTTAAGCGGACTTCCGAAAAGCCGCAACAACCCTAAAAGTCGGCGATTCCCAAACGGCGTCCGCTCGATCGTCATTAACAGAGTATCAACGCCGGGCGAGAATGTCGCGTGCAAGGCGAATCTCGATTCACGGCGTTTCGAGAGCGCGACGGACACCTTGCGTCGGCAAGGATGTCTCAAGATGAGAAAATGGCGCTATCGGGTCTAGCTTGCGGGAAGCCGGCACTGCATCGTGCAATGTACGCCGGTCTTCAGGAAACTGATCTCGGTCTTGCCGTCGAAGGCACGAAGCGCCGATTGCAGCAGTTTGGTGCCGAAGCCCGCCGGGCCGACTTTTTCGACCGCGGGACCTTCAGTCTCGTCCCACGTGACGTTGAGGCGCCCTTCCGACACCGACCACGACACCTGCAGCAGTCCGCGGGCCGAGGAAAACGCGCCGTACTTGCCCGCATTGGTGGCGAGTTCGTGAAAGATAAGCGCTAGGCTGACCGCCAGCTTGGCCGGCAGGAACAGCGAGTCGCCGTTCAAGTTGAACCGGACATGGCCGTACGGCCCGAGCTCCGAGCGCAGCATGTCCTTGATGTCGCAGCCGCTGCCGTCCAGCCGCGCAATCAAATCGTCGGTCGCCGACAGCGCGCGGAGGCGGCGATCGATACTGCCCCAGATCTGCGGTTGGTCCTGCAGGACCTGGTGCAGCACGGCGTGGATCGTCGACGTCTTGTTCTTGAGCCTGTGCTGCAATTCCTCGACGAGGAGTTTGCGGTACTCTTCTTCCCGGATCAGGCGTTTGGAATCTTCCCGTTGTTGCGCCACGATCGTCCGGTAATGCTCGACGCCCCAGATGGCGAAGCCGCAGACCGCCCAGAACATCAATAGCAGCGCAAGCCGCGCGGAATCGGCCGTGGCGCCGTCGAAATTGACGGTGAGGCCGAGCACGCCCCCCGCGACGGCGGTGGCGATCCCGAACCGGGCGCCGCCGATCGCGGCGGCCAGGAACACGGCCGGGAAATACGGCGTGAAGAATACGTCGGGGCGGAGCTGGGCGACGCCCCACCGGGCGATCGTCGACACAGCGAGGCAGCCGGCCGCGAAGGCCGTGCTGAAAAGCAGCGAGGGCTGGGAGATGCCCTGCCAGCCGCGTCTGAATTCGTCGATCAATTTCTTCATCAGAATGGTCACTTCACGTGATCAGCGAATCCAAAATATGGCCGACCATGCCGAAATTCGAGGATTTCGGGGCGCCTTGAGGTCGCAAACCGGCCCGGCGCCGGCGGGAACGCGATGGAACAAGTGCGCTTGCCTTGCCGGCAAGAGACGGGAATATTGGCCTCAACCGATATCGGGGGGGTAACGACATGGGACGGCTGGACGGCAAGGTCGCGGTGATCACGGGTGCGACGAGCGGCATCGGACTGCGCACCGCGGAGATATTCGTCGCGGAGGGCGCGAAAATCGTCATCGCCGGCCGCCGCGCGCCGGAAGGCGAGGCGCTGGCCAAGAAACTCGGTGCCCACTGCATCTTTCGCCAGACCGACGTCACGGTGGAAGCGCAGATGAAGGCGCTGATTGGTCTTTCGGTAGAAAAATTCGGCCGCATCGATTGCCTGTTCAACAATGCCGGCGGTCCGGCCCAGACCGGCGGCATCGAAGGCCTGGAGGTGGAGCGGTTTGATGCGGCGATGGCGACGCTGATCCGCAGCGTGATGCTCGGCATGAAGCATGCGGCGCCTTACATGCGCAAGCAGGGCTCCGGCAGCATCATCAACAACGGCAGCATCGCCGGCACGCTGGCCGGCTATTCATCGTCGATGGTCTATAGCGCGGCCAAGGCCGCCGTCATCCACCTCACCAGATGCGTGGCGATGGAGCTCGGCGAATCCAATATTCGCGTCAATTCGATTTCGCCCGGCGCGATCGCGACCGGCATTTTCGGCAAAGCGCTCGGCCTGTCGGTGGAAGCCGCCGAGAAGACCCCGGCCGTAATGCGCGAGGTCTACAAATCGGCGCAGCCCATCCCGCGCGCCGGCCTGCCGGATGATATTGCGCACGCGGCGGTTTTTCTGGCCAGCGACGAATCTTCCTTCGTCAACGGCCACGACCTTGTGGTCGACGGCGCCATGATCGGCGGCCGCAACTGGAGCCAGCAACAGCAGGGCTATGTCACGCTGAAGAAGGCGTTCGATCAGGGCGCGGGATAGTCCGTCATTGCGAGCGCAGCGAAGCAATCCATCGCGCCGAACACGGAGACCTGGATTGCTTCGTCGCTTCGCTTCTCGCATTGACGGTTAAGATTTGGGGCAAAAGGAGACGCAAATGTCTGCAACATTCCAGCTATCGCCATCGGAAGGCCGCCCGCTCTATCTCGCCGTCATCGCCGGCCTCGCCTGCGCCTTCGTCATCGGCAAGACGCTGCCGTCGACCATGAACGCGGTCTCGGCGATCATCGAGCCGCTCTGCGCCAACAGCGTGACCGGTTCGCAGGATGTCGTCGAGCCGATCAGCTCGCATGCGCTGCCGAACGTGGCGGGCAAGCGCGTCACCATCGTGCGGGTGTTCTACGGCCCCGGCGGCTTTACGCCGGCGCACCAGCATGCCGGCTCTGTCACCGCCTATGTCACCAAGGGCGAGATCCGCTCGCAGTTGGCCGGCGGGCCGGTCGAGACGTTTGGGGTCGGCCAGTCATTCTTCGAGCCGCCCGGCTCGACCCATCTGGTCTCGGCCAATGCCAGCATGACCGAACCCGCGGAATTGATCGCGGTGTTCGTGGCCGATGAAGGTGCGCAACTGACGACGCTGGTGAAGTAGATGTAGTGCGTAACCCGATAAATGCTCGTCATGCGCGGGCTTGACCCGCGCATCTATCAAGAAAGACATTCAGCGAAGAGTGATGGATTGCCGGGTCAAGCCCGGCAATGACGGGTTCACACCGCCTTCACCACCACCCGCAATCCATCCCGCGGTTTCGGGATCGGCCACATCTGCCAATCAGCCTTGTAACCAGGCTCCAGCGACACTTCGAGATTCTGCAGGAAATGCCGGGCAAAGCATTTCGCCTGCATATAGGCGAAGTGCAGCCCGAGGCACATATGCGCGCCGCCGCCATACGGCACCCATGCGAAACGATTTCGGTTGCGCTGCGCCTCGTCGGAGAAACGCATCGGATCGAACTTGTCCGGCTCGGGCCAGATCTCCGGCATATGGTGCGTGAACAGCGGGTTGACGCCGACCAGCGTGCCGGCAGGAACGTCGTACCCCCTGAACGAAAAGTCGCGCACCGCGCGGCGCGGCATCGACGGCACCGGCGGCTTCAGCCGCAGCGCTTCCTTGAATGCCATTTCCGACAGCGGCATCTTTTCGAGATTGGCGATGCTGGAGGGATCGTTGGCCTCGATGCCGAGGCCTTTGACTTCCTCGCGCAACTGCTGCTGCCATTCGGGATGGGCGGCAAGCTCGCCGACAAAGGAGGTCAGCGACGATGTCAGCGTGTCATGCGCCGCCATCATCAGAAAACTCATGTGGTCGATGATGTCCTGGGTCGACAGCAGCGCGCCGTTCTCGTGCGTCGCCTGGCATAGCTGCGAGAACAGGTCATCGCCGCCGCCCCGCGCGCGGCGGATCGGAATCTGCTCGGCGAAGTAGGCAACGATCCGCTTGCGGCCGGCAACGCCGCGGCCCATCTGCGTGAACGGCAGCGGCCGCCGGATCGGCGCCACGGCTGCCGCCACCATGTCGACGAAGGCGCGGGTGATCTCGTCGACCTCGGGCCCAATCTTGGCGCCGAGGAACGACGTTGCCGCCAGATCGAGCGTGAGCTGCTTCATCGCCGGATACACCAGCATCTCGCCCGGCTGCGCCTTCCACTGCTTGACCCGCGCGGCAATGCCGCGGTCGAGATCGACGAGATAGGACTTCATCGGCCCCGATTTGAACGCGACCGACAGCGCGCGACGGTGCAGGCGGTGCTCTTCAAAATCCAGCAGCATCAGCCCGCGCGGAAACAGCAGGCCGAGGATCGGTCCCCAGCCATGGGTGGAGGAGAACAGGCGGGCCTGGTCGAACAGCACGAGCTCGTTGGCCTCCGGCCCGAGCATCGTCACGCTGGTCTCGCCGAACAAATGGGTGCGGTAGATCAGACCGTATTTGGCGGCCGACTTCTCGATCTGTCCTTTGGGGTCGGCCAGCACCGCCAGCGTGTTGCCGATAAACGGCCAACCCTCATTACCGGGAATGTGCCGCAACGCCTTGGGGTTCGGCGGCACCGGGATATTGGCTGATGAAGCCACACTCGGCATCGACATGGCAATTGCTCCGGGCGATCTGCGAAAATCGCAAAGATTATCCTCCGTGTCGGTGGCTTTGTCGCGGCATTAAATATGGGCGTGCACGGCGCGGGTTTAGCCTGGTCCGGCAAATAACTCCTTGTTTCCATGCGGCAAAGCGCGCGGCTGTCGGCGCCAGCCGTAGATCAGCCAAGTCGCGTCACAAAGCCGCGAGCGTGTGCTAGGGTGCTCCAAAATCAATTGGGCAGGGGGGTAGACATGCCGCGGATGCTTGGGTTGCTCGTGCTTGCGCTGGTCGCGCTGGGCGGAAATTCTCTGGCGCAGGCCCAGACCAAACCTTTGGTCAAAACGCTGGGGCCGGATTTTCCCAAAACTGAAATCTTCATCGGCAACAGCTTCTTCTACTACAACAACAGCATGCACAGCCACGTGCTGGCGATGCAGCGGGCCGCCGACGCCACCAACAAGCAGGCCTACCGCGCCACCTCGGTCACCATCAGTGGCTCCGGCATCGACTGGCATGATGTCGAAAGCTATCTCCGTCCAAAGGCGATCGGCTCCTATTCCTTCGACGAGCAGAACAACGTCGTCTTCAACAAGCTCGATAAATTGTTCGACGTCGCCATCATGATGGATTGCAGCCAGTGCCCGATCCATCCGACGCTCAAGTCGGTATTCACCGAGTTTGCCAAAAAGAGCAGCGAGATCGTTCGCGCCAAGGGCACTAGGCCGGTGTTCTTCATGTCCTGGGCCTATGCCGACAAGCCGGAAATGACGGCGCAACTCGCCGAGGCTTATACGATCGCAGGCAATGCGAACAACGCGCTGGTGATCCCGGCCGGCCTCGCCTTTGCGAAAGCGCTCGACAAGCAACCCGAGATCAATCTGTACGCCGCCGACAAGCGCCATCCGAGCCTGGCCGGCACTTATCTCGCCTCCTGTGTGGTCTTTGCCGCGCTCACCGGCCGCTCGCCGGTCGGCAACGCCCATCTCGCCGGTCTCGACGGACAAACCGTAGCGTTCCTGCAGAATATCGCGTGGGACACCGTGCAGGAATATTACGGGAAGTAGGGGGCGCTGCTTCCGGTGCCGCAATAGGGCAGAGCTGGCACCCCCGTCATTGCGAGGAGCTCGCGACAAAATTGCAAAGCAATTTTGCGCTGAGGCGACGAAGCAATCCATCTATCCCCGAGTTGAGGAATGGATTGCTTCGCGGAGCCTGTCATCGGGCGCGCGTTCGCGCGACCCGTTGGCTCGCAATGACAGGGATAAGTCTCGCCGACCCTAACGAGAAACATCACGCCTTGCGCTTCGCCGCTTCCTTCTGCAAATCCGGCGCGTTGATGGTCGGAATCGCGACCCGTCCCGGGCCGGTATGGGCAAGCGCCGCAGCCGCCTTTTCGTTCTCCATGATCTTGGCCATCACGGCCTGACCTGCGCGCTCGAACACCGCGCGGTTCTCGATCAGGAATTTCTGCGACTCGCGCAGCTTGGCGACGTAGCCGTTGATCTCCGGGATGACGTAGCGGGCGACCATGTCCCAGCTTCGCCGGGTATTTTCCGGATTGGCCCAGTCATGCACGAAGCCGATGATGGCGCCGACGCCGCCCGAGACGTGCATCAGGTTCTTGATGGTCTTGACCAGGTCGTCCGGCGTGCCGATGGTGGAGGCGGCATTTTCGCCGCCGGCCGTTTTCTCGATCGCATCCTCGGGCGAGGTGAACGGCTCCAGCCCCGGCCGCTGCAGCGTGCGGACATTATATTCATTGTGCCAGCGCATCAGGCCGGCGCCGGCCTCGCGCTGTGCCTGCTCGCGTGTCTCGGCGATGTGCCAGCTCAAGAGCACGCGCCAGTCGGAACGGCTCACCGTGGTGCCGGCCTTCCTGGCGGCATCCTCGGCAAAGCCCCATTGCGTCGGCAGCGCCATCAGTCCCTGCGTGGACATCGAGCCGAGCGAGATGATGCCGATGCCGTATTTGCCGGCCAGCGTCATGCCCGAGGGCGAGATCTGCGACGCCACGACGAACGGCATGTCTTCCTGCAGCGGCAGCAACTGCAGCGCGGCGTCCTGCATGGTGAACCAGTCGCTCTTGGCGGTGACGCGCTCGCCCTTGAACAGGCGGCGGATGATCGCAATCGCTTCGTCCTGGCGGTCACGCTGCGTCATCGGGTCGATGCCGAGCGTGTGCGCGTCGGAGGCGAGCGCGCCGGGCCCCGAGCCGAAAATGGCACGGCCGCCGGTCATCCAGTCGAGCTGCACCATGCGCTGCGCGACATTGTAGGGGTGATGATAGGGCAGCGAGACCACGCCGGTGCCGAGCTTGATGCGCTTGGTGCGCTCGCCGGCCGCCGCCAAAAACATTTCCGGCGAAGCGATCATTTCCCAGCCCGAGGAATGGTGCTCGCCGCACCAGAACTCGTCGTAACCAAGCGTGTCGATCTGCTCGACGAAATCGAGGTCGCGGCGGAACTGGAGCAGCGGATTCTCGCCGATCGGATGATGCGGGGCGAGAAAGGCTCCGAATTTCAGACGTGCCATGGGGTTTGCTCTCCGAAATTATTGTTCTTTGGATTGGCTCGGCAGCAAACCTACGGGGTGGGCAGGGGCAAGGCAATGCTGCAAGCCCGCGGCCAGTGCATGGTTGTCGCGCGGCCCGGCCGACATGCCGTCGCCCGGAATTCCCGTTCCTGAGGCTCAATCAAACAGGCGCAGTGCGAGTCACGCGCTAAACGCGGACGCTCCATGTCTCCTTCGCCGTCGACAGCGTGATCAGTGTCTCGGTTCGCTCCACGCCATCCACGGCCTTGATGGTTTCAGTGAGAAACCGTTCGAGATCGCGCGTGGTGCTGACGCGCACCTTCATGAGATAATTCCAGGCGCCGGTGATGTGATGGCACTCCAGCACGTCGGGCGAGGCCTTCACCCGTTCCAGGAAAACCGCTTCGACCTTCGGATTGCTCCAGCTCACCATGATGAAGGCGAGCAGATCGAGTCCGATCGCCTCCGGTGCGATGCGGGCGTGAAAACCGGAAATCATGCCGGTTCGAACCAGCCGCTTGATGCGGTCGTTGATGGTGGAAACCGCGACGCCGATCTTCTCGCTGAGAACAGCCAACGCCTGACGGTCGTCCTCCTGCAGCAGCATCAGCAGTTGCCGGTCGGTGTCGTCTAGTTTCGCCATCAGCCCTCGCCAGGAATTTCGGAAGTCTTACGGAATTAGACCGGCCGCCGAGCGCCTGCAAAAGCTTTCACGGACTTTTCCGGCCCTTTTCTCGAATGAAGTCCGGAATGTATCGGTAAAACCACCAACAAAAACGGAAAAATCTGAAAATTCCGAAATATACGCTTAGAGCGCAATCCCCGGTGTGGTCGCCTCACCACCGAAGGATCGCCAGTTGCAGCGAGGGCGGCGGGCACAATTTCGAAACGGCAGACATGAAGCATCCTTCGCAACGCCGATGCTGCCTGGTCGCAGGCCGCGGGAGCTGCGTTCAGGGCACGGGTGATCGCTTACCTCGGGGGTAATCGCGGACATGACCGCAGGCTGAGATCATCCGCCGCGCAGATTCCCGGACGAGGCCGTTCTCATGCATCAGATCGTCTCAACTCCCGTCGATACTTCGCGCCGCTGGTTGGTGCTCGCGACCGTGGTTGCGGCGCAATTCATGTTCGGGGTCGATGCCTTCATCGTTAACGTCGCGATCCCAACCATTGCAGCGGAGCTGCACGCGAGCGCGCCGCAGATCGAGGCGGTCATCGCGATCTATCTGATCGCCTATGCGACGCTGGTCATTACCGGTGGGCGGCTCGGCGACATCTACGGCACGCGCAATGTGTTCATCGCGGGCGTGGCGGGCTTCACCGTCACCTCGCTGTGGTGCGGGCTGGCGCAATCCGGGCCTGAATTGATCGTGGCGCGGCTGGCACAGGGCGCGACCGCGGCATTGACGGTGCCGCAGGTGCTCGCCACCATCCATCTCCTGTTCGCCGATGCCTCGCGCGCCGCGCCTTCGGCATTCACGGCATCGTGCTTGGGCTGGCCGGCGCGGCCGGTTTTCTGCTCGGCGGCCTCCCGGTGACGCTCGATCTCGCTGGCGTCGGCTGGCGCGCGGTGTTTTTCGTCAACGTGCCCTTCGGCGCCGTCATCATTGCCGCCGCCTTCAGGATCATGCCGACGTTTCAGCGCCGGGCCGGCACGCGGCTGGACATATCAGGCGCCATCGTGCTGTTTCTTGGGCTGCTATGCCTGATCGGTCCGCTGCTATCAGGCCATGACATGCAGTGGTCGCCATGGGTCTGGCTGGTGATGGCGGCGGGTCTTGTCATCATCGCAGGTTTCCTGCGGCTGGAGCGCGCGGTCGCCCGCCGCGGCGGTATGCCGCTGATTGATCTTGCGCTGCTGTCGGATGCCACGTTCATGCGCGGGCTGGCCGCAGTGTTCTTTTTCTTCTTCGCCAACCTCTCGTTCTACCTGGTCATGACGATCTACATGCAGAAGGGGCTGCATATTCCGCCGCTGCAGGCGGGGCTGGTCTTCCTGCCGCTGGCGCTGACCTTCGTGGTCGCCGCACGGCATGGTGGAATGCGCACCAAACATCGCGGCACGCTGGTACTGATCGAAGGCTGCGCGGTGCAGATTGCCGGCCTGGCGGCTCTGGTCGCTACGGTCGAATGGATCGAGGCGCCTTCCGTCATCGTGCTGGCGCTGGTGCTGACGGTCTTCGGTTACGGTCAGGGGCTTGTCATGGCGCCGCTATCAGGCGCGGTGCTGTCGAGCGTTAAACCGGCCAGCGCCGGTGCGGGCTCGGGCATGTACGGCACGACGGCGCAAATCGCAAACGCCGCCGGCGTGGCTGCGATCGGCGCGGTATTCTTCGCGATCGAATCAGCGCACTCGGCGCGGCTGGCATTGCTCGCTTCTGTCGCGCTGTTTGTCGCGTCGATCCTCGCCTGCGCCGCATTCCTGACATGGATGCGTCGGATCACAGGATGACACATTAACGTCACCTGCCAAAATTTGATTGTGGGGAATGACAGTGCACGGCCTTTTTATTTTGCGGTGCAGCAACTATCTGTTCTTTGAAGAGTAGTTAAGAACAATCGCCCCAGGAGCTGTCGTTGTCTCTCGCCAAGAACGTCGAATTCTTGCGCCATTTCCCGAAGCTGAACGGGTTCAATGGCTTGGGAATCTATGGCCGAAGCGCATCGCCCGGAGCTGAAAGTCCGCTGGTCGAAATCTCAGGATTCGGCACCAATCCCGGTGCGCTCAAGATGTTCGCGTATGTGCCGGAGCAATTGTTGCCCGCGCGCGCCCTTGTCGTCGTGCTGCACGGCTGCGGCCAGACCGCAACCGGTTACGATTTCGGCACCGGCTGGTCGACGCTCGCCAAACGCTACGGCTTTGCGTTGTTGATGCCCGAGCAGCAGGCGGCCAACAACGCCAACACCTGCTTCAACTGGTTCAACCCGGGCGACATCGCGCGCGGCCGCGGCGAGGCTGCGTCGATCCGGCAGATGGTCGCGCGCATCGTCGCCGATCATAAACTCGATTCGCGCCGCATCTATGTGACCGGGCTTTCCGCCGGCGGCGCCATGACGTCGGTGATGCTGGCGACCTATCCGGAAGTGTTCGCGGGTGGGGCCATCATCGCAGGCCTGCCGTTCGGCATCGCCAGCAATGTCCGGGAAGCGCTCGGCGGCATGATGCAATCGACGTCACGCCCCTCGGGCAAGCTTGGCGATCTCGTGCGCAAGGCCTCCAAGCACAAGGGGCCGTGGCCGAAAGTGTCGGTGTGGCACGGCAGCGCGGACCGCACGGTGAACCCGGGCAACGCCAACGAGATCATCAAGCAGTGGCTCGACGTCCACGGTCTGCCGGCGGCGCCGATGTCGATCGGCGATGTCGACGGTCATCCGCGCGAAGTCTGGTGGAATGCCGACGGCGAGACCGTTGTCGAATCCTACACCATCACCGACATGGCCCACGGCACGCCGCTGGGGCTATCCGGCAGTGACGAGCGTTACGGCGCGGAGGGCGCGTTCCTGATCGAGGCAGGGATTTCCTCGTCCTATCACATCGCCAATTTTTTCGGCCTGACCGAACGCGTCAGCCCGGCCAGCGAAGCGGCCAAGCCGGCGCAGGCGCCGAAGGTCGTTGCATCGGCTGCCACGGAAACCCTGCAGTCGTCCGACCTTGCCGCCAGGCTCTGGTCGAGGTCTCACAAGCCGGTTCGCCAGCCCAAGCCCGCGCCGCGCGAGCCGAAGCGCCGCGGCATCGATGTCAGCGGCGTCATCACCCGCGCGCTGACGGCCGCGGGATTGATGAAGTAGCACGGCATCACGGCCTTCAGGCGGATATTTTCAGCTCACATCTCGCCGGTAAGGAACGGATTGGTCAGCCGCTCCTGGCCGAGGCTGGATCCGGCGCCATGGCCGCAGATGAAGCCGACGTCGTCGCCGAGCGGCAGCAACTTTTCCTTGATCGAATTGATCAGCGTGGCGTGGCTGCCGCCGGGCAGGTCGGTGCGCCCGACCGAGCCGTTGAACAAGACGTCGCCGACATGGGCGAAGCGCAATTCCTTGTTGAAGAACACGACGCTGCCCGGTGAATGGCCGGGGCAGTGCAGGATGTCGAAGGTGAGGTCGCCGATCGAGACCTGATCGCCTTCGTCGAGCCAGCGGTCGGGCCCGAAATTGCGCACCCCGGTCATGCCGAAGCGTTCGCCGCTCGAGACGACGTTGTCGAGCAGGAATTTATCGGCGATATGCGGGCCCTCGATCTTCACCTGCAGCGCGTCGCGCAATTCGGCGGCGCCGCCGACATGGTCGATATGGCCGTGCGTCAGCCAGATCTTCTCGACCGTGACGCCGGTCTGCTTGATCGCTTCCAGTATTCTGGGAACATCCCCGCCAGGATCGATCACCACGGCCTTCTTGGAGGGCTCTTGCCAGATGATGGTGCAGTTCTGCTCGAACAGCGTCACCGGCACGATCATCGCGCCGGCCTTGGCTTGGTTTTCGTCCTGGGTATCGGTTTTGTTGTCCATGGGGGCACCATATTCATCCCGGGAGAGTGGTCAACACGGCTTTGTAATCATCGTGTTACCGGCGTGTGATGCACACGGCTCCGTGATAGGGTTGCATGTGGTTTGACAGTTTGGCGTGCGCTGCCGGATAGCGCCGCCGCCGGCCAGTTCCGGGGGTTCATCGTGGTTTCGACAGTCGAGACTTCCACCAGCCAAGCTTCTGCGTCGCCGCTGGCCGGGCCCCGTATTACTGCCCGGGCCTTCTTCGTCAGCGAGCGCCTGAATATGTCGGGGCTCGAGCGCGGCGATGTCCTCGCCACGATACCGCTTGCGTTTCGCGTCAATGCGAATGGTGTCGCGATTCTGTTCCGCTATGGCGTGGTGGTCCTGATCGGGCTGAATGCGCTGGAAGAGGAGGAGTTCCTGCGCGGCCTGGAACATCGGATGACGGGCAAGCTCGCGCGACGCGACGAGGAAATCGCCATCATCGAGCTGGCTCCGGAAAAGGAAGAGCAGATTCCACCCGGCGGCCCGATCTGCCTGCAGAGCCTTTCGCCCGACCGCTTGATCCTGATCGGTGAGGCGCTGGCGAAGAGCGTCGTTCTGGCGCGGCACGAACGCGAGGTTGCCAGCGTCTTTGATACGACCGAACCGTTCGCGCGGGAACTGGCGCGGAGCGGGCGCATGCGCGGCAGCCGTCGCTCGATCCTGCAAAATATCGGCAACGCGCTTCTGGTGCGGCATCGGGTATCTGGGCCGGTCGAAGTGGAAGAGAAACCCGACGTGCTCTGGGACAAGCCGCATCTCGAGCGCCTGTATGCCCGGCTGGAGGACGAGTACGAACTCAAGGAGCGCGCTGAATCGCTGAACGGCAAGCTCGCCGTGATCGCCGAGAGCGCCCAGGTGTTGACCGATATCATCGACACGCGGCGCTCGCTGCGGCTCGAAGTGATTATCGTGCTCCTGATCCTGTTCGAGGTTCTGGTGACTATCTATCAACTCGCCATGGGGCGGCACACCTGAGCGGGGCCGTTATTGCAGATGGGTCATTCCGGGATGGTCCGTAAGGACCAGACCTCAGGGGCGCAATTGCGCCCCGGGGAATCTCGAGATTCCGGGTTCTCGCTTTCGCGAGCCCCGGAATGACGGGTAGGTCATACTACCGCTTGATCTGCGCCTTCAGCGTATCCTCGACGACGCGGTCGAACGAAGATGTTTTCGGCGCTGCCTTGGCGCGTTGGTCGGCGACGTATTTGTCACGCTTCGCCACCAGTGCAGAAAGCTTTTCGTTGAGCGCCTTGCGCTGGGTCATCTGCTTGTTGACCTCGTCCACGCGCTGCTCGGGCTTCAGCGCGCGCAGATTGTCGGGCAGGTCTTCCTCCTTGATGGCCGAAAGCCTGCTGCGGCCGGCCGTGACGTCGGCGACGAGATCGCCGTCGCCGGTGACGGCTTCCGACGTCACCTTGGAGCGCTTGTTGAGATAGCTTGCCATCTCCGAGGCCTGCGCCGGCGCGGCGGCGGCGACGTCGGACAATTGCTTGGTCTTGCCCTCGGTACGTTTCTGTAGGTGTTTCGGCCCGTAGGGGATCACGGTGCCGTTGATCTCGCGCTGCAGGATGATGATCTCCTCGTCGAACGGCGTTTCGATCAGCACCACTTCGCCGCCGTCCTGCGGGATCGGAATGAAGCGGCCGTTGCCGTTCTGGGCGATGTCGCGCCAGATCCGTGCGGTGTCCTGGGCGTTGCCGGCCAGCACCGCGTTGACGATGATGTCCCTCTGCTTCGCCACCGACAGCGTCACCGGATATTTGGTGTCCTGCGCATAATCCATGTGCGGCGGCGCATCGCCCACCAGGAACACGATCCGCCTGACATCGCCGCCGCTAGTCCACTGCAGCTTGTTGACGGCAACCTCCAGCGCCTCGTTGACGCTCTCCGGCCAGTCGCCGCCGCCGCGCGCCTTCAATTCGAGCAGGTGGGCGTAGAGATCCTGGATGTCGGTGGTGAGGTCGATCTTTTTGGTGACGTAGTCGTCGCCGATGTCGCGATAGGCGACGAGGCCCATGCGGATGTCGGCGTCGGGATTGGAATCGACGACGGCTGTGGCAATTGACCAGATCTTGCGCTTGGCGCCTTCGATCAGGCCGCCCATCGAGCCGGTGGTATCCAGCACGAAAGCGACTTCGACGGCGGGTTTGGCGATGGCTTGCGACAGGCCGGCAGAGAGAGGGAGGGTGGCGAGAGCGAATGCGAGCGAGCGAAGGGTGATGCGTGACTTCATGGATCTCCTCCAGATGTTTCGTCCCCTCGGAACCCAGGTTCCACGGCCTTCGCGGTGGGCTGTGGCCGAAAACAAGGCGGGCCGGGGTCGAAATTGCGGCTGATGGTGCGCTGGTCCGACTGTTGGACGGTCCGAAATCGGTTATGGTTCGAGCGCCATGGAATCATCACCCGCCCGCCACATCAGCCTCGTGCCCGCGCCGGATCGCCGCCAGTCGGAGACGGCGCTCGCGATCGCGCGCGGCACCGCGCGGCTGTTACGATCGCTTGGATTTTCCTGCATCAGCGAACTTCCGCTGCCGTCGGGCCGGCGCGCCGATCTGGTGGCGCTAAACGAGCGCGGCGAAATCTGGATCGTCGAGATCAAGTCGTCGGTGGAAGATCTGCGCGCCGACCAGAAATGGCAGGACTACCGGATGCATTGCGACCGGCTGTTCTTCGCCTTCACGCAGGATCTGCCTTGCGAGATTTTTCCGGAAGGCACCGGCCTGATCATCGCCGATGCCTATGGCGCCCATCTGCAGTGCGAGGCGCCCGAGCACCGTTTGCCGGCGGCCACGCGCAAATCGATGACGGTGCGGTTTGCAATGGCGGCAGCCCAACGCATCAACCGCCTGGTCGATCCGCAGGGGCATAGCGAGTTTTAGACTGCGAAGCGGCCTCGCCGGCGCAAAATCCGCAATCCGAGAGCGTGTCTGCTGGATTCAGCCAATGGGCGCATGAACTGGTTATCCTATCGCGTCTGGCATGATTCTTATGGTGATCGATGATCCGGCTGCCGGATCAACCCTGGCTTTTCGAGAAGGGCATTTGTGGAACCTAACGAAACCTCCGACGTTCTTTTTCGCGAATGAGCAGCGCCGTCGCCCCGGCGCAGCAAGCGCAGACGCCGAGGCGCTGCGCTGCGCTGGTCGGAGGAAACGCTCATGAGGCTCACCCTTTCGGTCATCAAGGCTGACATAGGCTCCGTCGGCGGCCATACCAAACCGTCTACACGGATGATGGCGGCTGTCGAGGGCGAGGTCGCGAAGGCGATCTGCGATGGCTTGCTGATCGACGCCTTCGTCTGCCACACCGGCGACGACATCGCGATCATCATGACGCACACGCGGGGCGAAGGGAGCTCCGAGGTGCATCAACTTGCCTGGAAGGCGTTCCTCGCGGCCACCTCGGTCGCGAAAACCTCCGGGCTTTATGGCGCCGGCCAGGATCTTCTCGTTGACGCACCGTCCGGAAATGTCCGCGGCGCCGGCCCGGGCGTCGCCGAGCTCAGCTTCGACCACAGCCTCTCGGGCACGAGACCTGCGGAGTCCTTCATGGTGTTCGCCGCCGACAAATGCGGCCCCGGCGCCTACAATCTGCCGCTCTATCTCGCCTTTGCCGATCCCATGTATTGCGCCGGGCTGATGCTGCCGCCGATGATCAAGGGGTTCCGTTTCCATGTCATCGACATGGACAACACGGCCGGCGACAGCGTGATCGAACTCGACGCGCCCGCGGATGGCTACCAGATTGTCGCACTGCTCCGCGACAATGAGCGCTTTGGCATTGATCGCATCGTTTCCCGGACCCATGGCGAGGTCGCCGTCGCCGTTTCGGCGCAGCGTCTTCACGCGATCGCAGGCAAGTACACCGGCAAGGACGATCCGGTCGCGATCGTCAGGAACCAGGGAATTTTCCCTGCGCCCGAAGAAATCGTCTCGCCGTTCGCGAAGGCGCACTTCGTAGGCGGCGATGCGCGCGGCTCGCACGTGATGCCGCTGATGCCTGTGCCGCTCAACACACCGGTGACGGGAATGTACTGCCTGCCGATCGTTTCCTGCGCGGGCTTCTCGATCGACAAGGACGGCCGATTCGCGGAGTCCTATACCGATTTCTTCGACAACCCGGCGTGGGACGAGGTCCGCCGGCGCGCCCAGCGCAAGGCAATCGAGATGCGCAGCCAGGGCTGGTCCGGCGCCGCGATGCTGCCCTATTCCGAGCTGGAGTATGGTGGCTTCCGCGACACCGTGTCCTCACTGCTGAAGCGCTTTGAGGTGCGCAAGGAGCCGAAGCCGGAAGCGGCCGAGTAAGGGATCGTCTGCGAGGTGGGTATGGCAAAAAGGCGCATCGGCATTCTCACGGGCGGCGGCGACGTTCCCGGCCTCAACGCAGTCATCAAGAGCGTGACCTATCGCGGCAGCGAGAACGACATCGAGGTCGTCGGCCTCCGCCGTGGCTGGGAGGCCCTCACGCATGTGAACCTCGAGGACCCGGCCTCCAGGTCCCACTACATCATCCCGCTGAACCGTGACAACACGCGCACCATAGACCGCAGCGGCGGCACCGTGCTGCACTCGAGCCGCACCAATCCGTCCAAGATGAAGAAGCTGCCAGATCATCTCGCAGGCCAGGACTTTCCGGCCTCGCTCGGCACCAAGGGCGGCATCGCAACCAGGACGTGGGACGTTACTGGCCAGGTGCTGGCTAATCTCTCGGGGCTCGGCATCGAACATCTGATCGCCATCGGCGGCGACGACACGCTCAGTTACGCATCCAAGCTCAACGACCTCGGCGTCAAAATCATCGCCATTCCGAAGACCATGGACAATGACGTCCGCAACACCGAGTACTGCATCGGCTTCTCGACCGCGATCACCCGCGCCAGCGACGCCATCCAGCGGCAGCGCACCACTGTCGGATCGCACGAGCGCATCGGCATCTTCCGCGTCTTTGGCCGCGATGCCGGATTTACGGCGCTCTACACCGCGTACGCCACCTCGATACGGTGCGTCATACCGGAGTACAAGTTCGATCTCGACAAGCTGATCCAGTTGCTCGTCGAGGAGAAGCGCGCCAACCCAAGCAACTACGCGCTGGTCGTGCTCAGCGAGGGCGCCGCGTGGCAGGGCTACGAGGTGCAGGAATACGGCGAGCCCGATGCCTACGGCCATCGCAAGAAGGCGAGCGTGGCGGAATCGTTCGCCGACGAGATCAAGCGGCGCGTCGGCGAGGAGACGATCACGTCTGACCTCACCTACGACCTGCGATCTGGCAATCCGGACTTCATAGACAAGCTCGTGGCCCTGACTTTCGGTAACATGGCCTATGATGCCATCCTGGAAGGCAAGACCGGCCTCATGTCGGCGCTGGTGGAGGGGCGCTACGACCTCGTGCCCATCCCTGACGCCAAGCTCGGGCCGCGCAAATTGGACGTCGCCAGCACGTACAACACGGAGCGCTACCGCCCCATCTACGGCAATAAGCGAGGGCTGCCGATCTTTCTCAACCGCGCGTCATAGGTACAGGTGGTAACCACCAAGAACGTCTCCTCTGGAGGAGCCTCGGAAGTAGCCCTCGGCCAGATGGATCTGCCGACGCGCAATCAGGGCCTCGTGCCGAGAATGAGGGAGTCAGGCTATGGAGATCGAACGCACTACATTCGGCACCATCACGATTGATGGAAAGACCTATGAACACGACGTGATCATTCGTCTCTCCGGCGAAGTGGCACGGCGGAAGAAGAAGCTGTCGAAGAAGTACTACGGCACCTCGCATGTCCTCTCGAAAGACGAGGCGAAGTTCGTCTACGAGGACGGATGCGAGCAGTTCATCCTTGGCTCGGGCCAGATGGGCAATGTGCACCTATCGCCGGAAGCTGAGACGTATTTTGCGAAAAAGGGTTGCACGGTGCTGTTGCAGCCGACGCCTGAGGCGATTCATACGTTCAACAAATCGCATGCAAAGAAGATCGGCCTCTTCCACATCACCTGCTAGATCGGGCCGGCCGCTCGCACGAGCAAAAGCCCGGGAGCGGTGAAACATCGATTGGTCGCGTGGTCGTGCTTGCTGACCGGAAGCCAATCCGCGTGCGCCCGCCATGTCACTCCTAACGTTTGGCTTGGTCTTCCCAGTCTTCCCACTCTACATCATGGACTTCCAAATAGTGGGAAACGGCTGCGCCGATGGTCGGGAAAAAGCAATTCTCGCCCAGCTGCGCCAATAGTCCGAATTGCTTCAGCTTGTCCTTTACGGGATCCTTGAGTTCGGCAAAACAAAGCTCGATACCCTGTGCGTGTAACGCCTCGTCCAATTCGGCGAGTGTATCGCCGGCAGTGACGTCCACGCTGGTGACCGGCTCGGCGGCAACGACCAGCCAACGTACGGGCGTAGGTGATTTCGCCACCGCGTCCAGCGCGCGCTCCTTGAAAAATTCAGCGTTGGCGAAGAACAGGGGCGCATCCCACCGGAATAGAACCAGCCCGGGGATCTGACGTGCATCCGGATATCTCGTGATATCGTGATAACCTTTCACGCCGTCGGCGCGGCCCAATACGGCGGAGTGCGGGCGCCACCCGTCCCACAGGAACTCGGCAATGGCGATGGCGATTGCCAGACCTATTCCCGGAATCACTCCGAGCACGGCGACGCCGACAAGGCAGACGATCGATAGCCAGAACTCCCACCGCTGAATGCGATAGATCCGCTTGAGATCGGTGATCTCGATCAGGCCGATCGCAGCGGCGATGACGACGGCGGCCAATGCAGCGTTGGGCAAGTGCTGAAGGAGGTTTGGCGCCACCAGCAGAAGGAAGGCGATGGCGAGCGCCCCAACGACACTGGTCAGCTGGGTGCGGGCGCCGGCGGCTTCGGCAACGGGCGTACGTGAACCGCTGCTGCTGATCGGAAAACCTTGAAAAAGTCCGGTTGCCAGATTGGCGGCGCCGAGTCCCACCATCTCCTGGTTGGGATCGACCTTATCGCCCAATCGTGCGGCATATGCCCGCGAGAGCACGCTGGTGTCAGCAAAAGATACCATGGCGACCGCGCAACCGCCGATCAGCACCGGGATCACGTCGGCGGGGCCGATCCAGGGAATGGCGAGACCCGGCAGACCCGGCGCAAGGGGACCCAGAACCGTCACGCCGTAATGCGTCGCAAGATCCAGCGCCGCGACGGCGGCCGTTGCCCCGACGACTGCAATCAGGATGACTGGCAGTCGCTTGTATCCCTGAAGCAGCAGGATAGCCGCCAACGTGCCGAGCCCGATCCCGGCGGCTGCCCAATTGGTCTTTCCATCAAGGATGGCGCGGGCGATCGCCCATAAGCTCCGCAAAGGTCCGTCGCTCTCGATCGAGAAGCCGAACAGCTTCGGCAGTTGGCTGATCAATACGGTCAACGCAATTCCGTTCATGTAGCCGTAGCGTATCGGCTTCGAAAGAAGTTCGGTCACAAAGCCGAGGCGCGCGACGCCTGCCAGAATGCATATCGTCCCGGAAACGATTGCCATCATGGCGGCCAAGGTTACGGCGCGGACGGGATCGCCACCCGACAACGGAACGACAACGCCAAGGATGATAGCTGCAAGCGCCGAGTCCGGTCCCAGGACGAGGATGCGGCTTGGGCCGAACAACGCGTAGACAAGGAGCGGTATGATCGTTGCGTACAGACCGTAGATGCCGGGCAAGCCCGAGGCCTCCGCATAGGCAATGCCAACGGGGATCAGCATGGCTGCGAGCACGAGCCCGGCAAGTACATCGTGCCTAAGCCACGCCGCTTCATATCGACGAAGGGTGTCGAGACCTGGCAACCAGCGCATCCAATGCTTCATTGCCGGTCACTCCGAACCCGGCCGGGCTCGCTAGCTTGGGTAGCGACTGCGATTAGCCCAGCCAGAATACAGTCGAGGCTGTTGCACCCCGCGGCAAGCGAAAAAATATGATCCGCTAAGGGTCAACCGTTGCCGGCAATGCAATCGGAGGGCCGCCTTTTGCCTGTGGACGATCAGGTGGCGCGCTGACGAATCTACCGCGGCGCGCGCTTCGCGAGAATCCGCTGCAAGGTGCGGCGGTGCATGTTGAGCCGCCGCGCGGTTTCGGAGACGTTGCGGTTGCACATCTCATAGATGCGCTGGATGTGCTCCCAGCGCACACGATCGGCCGACATCGGGTTCGACGGTAGTTCCGATTTCTCGGTGCCGCTGGCGAGCAGCGCGGCGACGACGTCGTCGGCGTCCGCCGGCTTCGAGAGATAATCCACCGCGCCCATCTTCACCGCCGTGACGGCAGTTGCGATGTTGCCGTAGCCGGTCAGCACGATGGTGCGCGCGTCGGGACGCTTGCGCTTGAGTGCCGACACCACGTCGAGCCCGTTGCCGTCGCCGAGTCGCAGATCCACCACCGCGAAAGCCGGCGCGGCCTTGTTGATCTGCGCCAACCCGTCGGACACGGTGTCGCAGGACGTCACCGCGAAGCCGCGGGTTTCCATTGCGCGCGACAGACGTTCCAGAAACGGCTTGTCATCCTCCACGATCAACAGCGAGCGGTCGGCGAGATCGTTCAGTTCGGCGATGGCGTTCAAGTCGGGTTCCCCCGGTTGCGGAGCTTATGAACCATATGGCGTGACAATATAGCACTGCCAAGGCCCTCCAAAGTCGACCGGTTCGCTTTCCCCATGCTTGGCACGGGCCTAATCCGCTGGCCCGGCAGCACTTTCCTCGGTTTCGAAGCGGGCGCGGGGCCAGGCGATCTGCACCACGGCGCCGTGATCGGGAAAGGTCCGGTTGGAGAAGGAAACCTTGGCGCCGGTCCGTTCCAGCAGCGTGCGGGCGATGAACACGCCCAGGCCGAGGCCAGCACGCGCGCTGTGGGTCTCATCGGCACTGCGACGCCTTGATAAATAGGGTTCCCCGATCCGATTGAGCATATCGGGCGCGATGCCCGGGCCGTCATCGGAAATGATGATTTCGACCGTATCCGCGTTCCACCAGGCGTTAACCTCGACCGTGGTCCGTGCAAAATCGACCGCATTTTCCAGGATGTTGCCGACACCATAAAGGATCGCCGGGTTCCGGGCACCGACCGGCTCGCGCGTGGCTGCGACAGCAAGCCGCACCTTGATCGCGACGCCGAAGTCGCGATGCGGCGCCACCGCTTCCTCGATCAGCGTCGACAGCGGCATCAGGTCGAACGGCGCCCCGGACGAGGAGAGCTGAGTGAGCTTGGCCAGGATGTCGCGACAGCGTTGCGCCTGCTCGCGCAGGGTCTTGAGGTCGGAGGCGAGCTGGCCGTTGCCCTCGATCGTCTTTTCCAATTCCCGCGAAATCAGAAAAATCGTCGACAGGGGCGTGCCGAGTTCGTGCGCGGCGGCAGCCGCGAGCCCGTCGAGCTGGGTCAGATGCTGCTCGCGCGTCAGCACCAGTTCGGTCGCGGCCAGCGCATCGGAAAGCTTTCGCGCCTCCTCGGCCGCCTGAAACGCATAGAGCGAGGTGACGCCGATCGCGAGCACGATCGAAAGCCAGACACCGAACAGGTAGATCGGCGGCAGCACCAGCGGATCGTCGCTGTCCCAGGGCAACGGCAGGTGGAAGAACACCAGCGCCGAGGCGCAGGCGACCGCGAGCAGGCCGAGCCCGATCGTCAGCCGGATCGGCAGCACCGTCGCCGAGATCAGGACCGGCCCGAGGAACAGGAATGAAAACGGGTTCTGCAAGCCACCGGTCAGGAACAAGAGCGCGGCCAGTTCGACGATATTGAGCGCGAGCAGCGCCGCCGCATGGAGCGGATCCAGCCGCTGCATCGGGTTGAAGGCCACCTGCAGCGCGAGATTGAGCAGCGCCGAGACGCCGACAACGGCGACGCAGGCAATGACGGGAAAGTCGAACTCCAGCCCATGCGCCACGATAAAGATCGCGGTGAGCTGGCCGAGCGCCGCCAGCCAGCGCAGCCGGAGTATCGTATCGAGGCGGACATAGCGGTGCGGCAGGCGGAAGTCGGAGGCTGCAACGTCGGACATGGCTGGAGTTTAGCCGTGCGGGGCAGCGATCACAAATTGGCGCGTGACCCAATACTCTTTCGGTCATGGCCCGGCATAGCCGTCCGAAGGACGGCGTCGCTACCGCTTGCCCGTGGCCCCGGCCATCCATGTGTTTCTTGCGACGGCACCGGGAAGACGTGGATGCCCGGGAGCGCAGACAAGTTTACGTAGTCTGCGCCAGGCAGACGACTATGCCCGGGCATGACGACCTTATATGACGGGCCTCACTTGCGCTCACTCCCGCAATGGCTCAATGAACGTCCCGTAATGGTCGATAGCGAGACAGTGCCAGCGCCGTCGCCCGCGGCCGGGCCGCAAGGTCCTGCCGCGATCGAGGTCGCGCATCTCATAAAACTCTACAAGACCACCCGGGCGGTGGATGACATCTCGTTCCGGATCGCGCGCGGCAGCGTCACCGGGCTGCTCGGCGGCAATGGCGCCGGCAAGACCACGACGATCGCGATGATCATGGGGCTGGTGCTGCCGACCTCGGGGCGCGTCCAGGTGCTGGGACACGCGATGCCGGAGCAAAGCGCCGAGGTGCTCGGCCGCATGAATTTCGAAAGCCCCTATGTCGACATGCCGATGCGGCTCACGGTGCGGCAGAACCTCAGCATCTTTGGCCGGCTCTATGCGGTGAAGAATCTCGCCGAGCGCATCGAACAGCTCGCGGTCGACCTCGATCTGAAGGATTTCCTCGATCGCGCCAACGGAAAACTGTCGGCCGGACAGAAGACCCGCGTCGCGCTGGCGAAGGCGCTGATCAACCAGCCGGAGCTGCTGTTGCTTGACGAGCCGACCGCCTCGCTCGATCCCGACACCGCCGACTGGGTGCGGCAACATTTGCAGAACTATCGCAAGACCCATGACGCCACGATTCTGCTGGCGTCGCACAACATGCTGGAAGTGGAGCGGCTGTGCGACCGCGTCATCATCATGAAGCGCGGCCGCATCGAGGATGACGATAGCCCCGACCAGATCATGGCGCGCTACAACCGCACCACGCTGGAAGACGTGTTTCTCGACGTCGCGCGCGGCCGGGTGGTGGAGGGAGCGCCATGAGCGAGAGCGTCGCCCATTACGGAATCTCCTGGCATCGCATCCAGGCGATGGTGCTGCGCTATTGGTATCTCCTGATGTCGTCCTGGCCGCGGCTCTTGGAGCTGATCTACTGGCCGGTGCTGCAGATCATCACCTGGGGCTTTCTGCAGAACTACATCTCGCAGAACGACGGTTTCTTTGCGCGCGCCGGCGGCACGCTGATCGGCGCCGTGATCCTGTGGGACATCCTGTTCCGCGGTCAGCTCGGCTTTTCGATCTCGTTCCTCGAGGAGATGTGGGCGCGCAACATCGGCAATCTGATGATGAGCCCGCTAAAGCCGATCGAGTTTCTGATCTCGCTGATGGTCATGAGCCTGGTCCGGCTTGCGATCGGCGTCATCCCGATGACGCTGCTGGCGCTGTTTTTCTTCGACTTCAACTTCTTCGCGATCGGCCTGCCGCTGATCGCGTTCTTCTGCAATTTGATCTTCACGAGCTGGTCGATTGGGATCTTTGTGTCGGGCCTGGTGCTGCGCAACGGGTTAGGGGCCGAAAGCATCGTCTGGACGCTGATGTTCGGCCTGATGCCGCTCGCCTGCGTCTATTACCCGGTCTCGGTGCTGCCGGACTGGCTGCAATGGATCGCCTGGACGCTGCCGCCCACCTATGTGTTCGAGGGCATGCGTGCGCTTCTCATTAATCAAACCTTCAGGAGCGACCTGATGGTCTGGTCGCTTGCCATCAATGCGGTGCTGTTCATTGCCTCCTTTGCGATCTTTGTTGCCCTTTTGCGCAGTGCCAAACATCACGGATCGCTGCTCGGGGGTGGCGAATAAGTCACTATCCTGGTGGATTCCGCAGCTTTTTAGCCTGTGTAGTACGTAGATATACTTATCGATACATTGACGCTTAATTTCGCATTTGGCAGCATGCTGCGGCGCAAAACAGAGGTCAGAATAGATGCCGATTGGTGAGTTTGGCGGCGCACCGCCGCTGGTGGCCGAAGGCAGTCCGGCGTTCACGACGCCGATGTACTGGATGTACGAAATGGGCCATGCGTCGCTCAACCCGGCACGCGCCGTGACCGACGCCACCAAGATCCTGTTTCAAAACCCGCTTAATCCCTGGTCGCATACCGAATTCGGCAAATCGATCGCCGCCGCCTGCGAATTGTTCGAGCGGACCACCCGCCGATACGGCAAGCCCGAATGGGGGCTCGACTTCACCGAGGTCAACGGCGTCCGTACGCCGGTCGAGGTCCGCTCGATCTGGGAAAAGCCGTTCTGCCGTCTCCTGCATTTCGATCGCAAGCTGACGCGGCCGTTGCGCAACCCCCAGCCGCGCGTACTGATCGTGGCGCCCATGTCCGGGCATTACGCGACACTGTTGCGCGGCACGGTCGAGGCGTTCCTGCCGACGCATGAAGTCTACATCACCGACTGGACGGATGCGCGCATGGTTCCTCTCACCGAGGGCCGCTTCGATCTCGACGACTATGTCGATTACGTCATCGAGATGCTGCACGTACTCGGCGGCAACATGCATGTGATCGCGGTGTGCCAGCCTTCGGTGCCGGTGGTGGCGGCTGTTTCCGTGATGGAAGCGGCGCGCGATCCGTTCGTGCCGCTGTCGATGACCCTGATGGGCGGCCCGATCGATACCCGCCGTAACCCGACCTCGGTGAACAACCTCGCGGCCGAGCGCGGCATCGACTGGTTCCGCAACCATGTCATCACCAAGGTGCCGTTCCCGCATCCCGGCGTGATGCGCGACGTCTACCCGGGCTTTTTGCAGTTGTCCGGCTTCATCACCATGAATCTCGACCGCCACACCGACGCGCACAAGGCGCTGTTCAACAACCTGGTGAAGGGCGACGGCGACATGGTCGATAAGCACCGCGAATTCTATGACGAATACCTCGCGGTGATGGATTTGACGGCTGAGTATTACCTGCAGACCGTCGACGTCGTGTTCGTCAAGCACGCGCTGCCCAAGGGCGAGATGTCCCATCGCGGCAAGCCGGTCGATCCGTCGAAGATCCACCGCGTGGCGCTGATGACGGTGGAAGGCGAGAAAGACGACATCTCCGGCCTCGGTCAGACCGAAGCGACGCACGCGCTGTGCCCCCACATTCCCGATCATCGCCGTGTGCACTACGTGCAAAAGGGCGTCGGACATTACGGTGTGTTCAACGGATCGCGATTCCGTTCCGAAATCGTGCCGCGCATCTCCGATTTCATGATGTTAGCGGCGAATACCAACGTGTCAGCGGCCACTAAGAAGCCAACACTGGTCCGTGCGGCTGAATAGTGTGCCCAGCGGCCTCGCTTCCGAGCCGCCGATAAGCTGCTGAATAGATTCAAACATTCCAGATTCCGGTCGAATCAAGGGGTGAGTTCAGACTCACTTCTTGAGGCCGTTTCGGACGTCGGTTAGACCCCCGGTTCCATCCAAAAAATCCGGTTCCAGGCCCATCCTGTAGAGGCTTTTTGGCCGACAGCCCCTGTATATTGGGCAAATGATTTGTTTTTGCGCCGAGCGATTTAGATGAGATTCCCTTGGCAGCGGATATGGCAGAATCCGGGCGAACTCCTGCTCCCCGGACTCCAAGACATGGCTACTCGCGCCCTCCTTTATCGGCGGCCCGCCGAACCCGCGACCCTTTTGGTCAAACACGGCTCGCAATTCTTTGCGATTCGGCTGCGCCGGCATCGCCGGGCGCGGCGTTACACCTTGCGAATTCATCCGACGGATCGCGAAGCGATCCTGACCATGCCGCCGCGTGGCACACTGGTTGAAGCGCGAGACTTCGCACAGATTCACGGCGGCTGGATCGCCGCCCGTCTCGGTCGTCTGCCGAAGGCCGCGCCGTTTCAATCCGGCACGATCGTACCGTTGCGTGGCGTTCCGCATCGCCTGGTGCATCGCGCCGGCGAGCGCGGCACGGTGTGGACCGAAACCCGCGACAGCGGCGAGAAGATTCTATGCGTCGCCGGCGGCTCCGAGCATATGGACCGGCGCGTCCACGACTTTCTCAAGCGCGAGGCGCGCAAGGACCTCAACAAGGCATCGCTCGCCTATGCAGCGGAACTTGGCGTGCGGGTCAGGCGGGTGTCGATCCGCGATCAGTCGAGCCGTTGGGGCTCGTGCACCTCAGCCGGATCGCTGTCGTATTCCTGGCGGCTGATCCTCGCGCCGCCCTACGTGCTGGACTATCTCGCCGCCCATGAGGTCGCGCACCTTGTCGAGATGAACCACTCGCCGCGGTTCTGGCGGGTGGTCGGCCGCATCTGCGACCATGTCGACCGCGCCAAGCGCTGGCTCGATACCTACGGCAACGACCTGCACCGTTACGGGGTCGAGGATTAGGTCATTGAATCGTAGCCCGGGTGGAGCGAAGCGAAACCCGGGTACGGTCTCACTAGCGGATAAACTGTTCCCGGATTGCGCGGAGCCTGTCATCGGGCGCGCGTTCGCGCGACCCGTTGGCTCCATCCGGGCTACAGGCCACGAGTCATCTTCCAAACAGCCGATCCACCAGCCAGCCATCGAGTCCCGCGGCTGCCTCCGGCCGCGCATTTGGATTGGGCGGCGGCGCGGAGCTGCGCGCCGGCGCTGGCCGATACGAACCGCCCTGCGGCGGTGATGGCGGCGGCGCGGCACCGGCCTGCGACGCGGTCTGGAACAGGCTCGACATGAAGCCGCCGCGTTGCGAACTCGGCAGGCCCGCGACCGGAACGCCCTGATGCGCCGTGCGCATGAAGCGGGTCCACACTTCCACCGGCAGGCCGCCGCCGGTCGCTTTCTTGGTCGGCGAGTTGTCGTCGTTGCCGAGCCAGACGCCGGTGACGAGATTGGCCGTGTAGCCGATGAACCAGGCGTCACGGAAATCCTGGCTGGTGCCAGTCTTGCCGGCAGCCATCCAGCCCGGAATCTCGGCCCTGCGCGCGGTGCCCGACAGCAACGTTTCCTGCATCATCGTATTCATCATCGCGGCATGGCGCGGCTCGATCACCTGGCCGAGCTGGTCGGGCTGTCGCGCATACAGCAGCTTGCCTTCATTGGTCCGGATCTTGGTCACCACATACGGGGAGATGCCGAGCCCGCCATTGGCGAATGGCGCATAGGCTCCGACCAGCTCAATAACTGAGACTTCCGAGGTGCCGAGCGCGATCGAGGGATTGGCCTCGAGCTTCGATGAAATGCCGAGCCGGTGCGCGGTCCGCACCACGTTCTTCGGCCCGACCTCGAGCCCCAGCCGCACTGCGACCGTGTTGAGCGACATCGCAAGCGCCTGCGTCAGCGTCACCGCGCCGAAATATTCATGGGTGTAGTTCTCGGGCCGCCAGCCCTTCAGATCGAGCGGGGCGTCCTGCCGGATTGTCTCCGGCGTCAGCCCGCCTTCGATCGCGGTCAGATAGATGAACGGTTTGAACGCCGAGCCTGGCTGGCGCTTGGCCGTGACCGCGCGGTTATATTGGCTCTCGGCATAGTTCCGGCCGCCGACCATGGCGCGCACCGCGCCGTCGGGCGTCATCGCCACCAGCGCACCCTGCGTGACGTTGAATTTCACGCTCTTGGCCGCCAGTTCGTCGATGATGGCGGCTTCCGCCACACTCTGCAGCTTCGGATCGATCGTGGTCTCGACCACGATGCTCTGGTCGATCTGGCCGACGAGGTCGTCGAGCACTTCGCCGATCCAGTCGGCGACGTAGTTGACGGTGCCGGCGCCGGCCGGCTTCACCTTGTAGGAGGGATGGCCGATCGAGGCCTTGGCCTGGGCGTCCGTGATGAATTTGGCCTCCGCCATCGCCGCGAGTACGATGCCGGCCCGCGCTTCCGCGCCTTCCGGGTTGCGGTTCGGCGCCAGCCGCGATGGTGACTTGACGAGGCCGGCCAGCATCGCGGCTTCCGCGACCGTGACGTTCTTTGCCGACTTGCCGAAATACCGCTGCGAAGCGGCTTCCACACCATAGGCGCCGGAGCCGAAATAAACACGGTTAAGGTAGAGTTCGAGAATTTCGTTCTTGGAATGCTTGCGCTCCAGCCATAGCGCCAGCTCCACTTCCTGCAGCTTGCGCGCCATCGTCCGTTCCTGGGTCAGGAACAGGTTTTTGGCGAGCTGCTGCGTTAGCGTCGAGCCGCCCTGTGAGACGCCGCGATGCAGGATGTTGGTGACCGCCGCGCGCGCGATGCCGACGGGATCGATGCCGTAATGCGAATAGAAGCGGCGGTCCTCGATGGCGATGAACGCTTTCGGCAAAAACGGCGGCAGATCCTTCAGCGCGACATTGGAGCCGGGCGCTTCGCCGCGCGAGGCCAGCACGCTGCCGTCGAGGCCGACGATCTGGATGGTCGGCGGGCGCTTTGGGATTTCCAGGGACTGGATCGCCGGCAGATGCGCGCCGACCCAGACCACGACGCCGATGATGGCGATCGCCGCCCACAGGCCCAGCACCGCGCCCCAATAGACCAGCCGGCCGAACCTGAAGCGGCGTTTCGAGCGCCGCTTGGCGCCGCTTTTGGCCGCGCGGGCTTTGCGCTCGCGCGGCGGCTCGTCGTCGTCCTCGTCGTGCTTGCGCTTCGGCACTGGCTTTTTCGGCTTGTCTTCTTCGTCGGTGGCGTCCGGAATGCGGTCCGCGGGCGACAGACGCAGGTCCGCGAGCGCTGCCGGAAGCCCGAACAGCGGCTCCTTGCGTCCGCCGCTCATTTTCCGTCCCCACGCCATGACAAACGCCGTTCACACCCGTCCTGCTTCACGCTAGCGGTGGCTGTTTAAGGGTCGGTTACGGAAAGGTTAATGCGGGATTAGGAGGTGCGGCGGGACCATACTAGGATCGACGCAAACGACAGTGTTTTCAGGGGAAATCTGCATGGGCCACATCGATCCCACGAGGGAAGTTTTCGCGCAATTCCGGGCCAACGACCGGCCGGGTCCGATCCACATGCTTAACCTGGTCCGGCTGCGCGAGCAGGCCGCCTATCCCGACGGTCGCAAGGCGACCGGTGCGGAAGCCTATGCCGCCTATGGCCGGGAAAGCGGTCCGGTGTTCGAACGGCTCGGCGGCCGCATCGTGTGGCAGGGCAGGTTCGAGCTGATGCTGATCGGACCCGAGGCCGAGCGCTGGGATCATTGCTTCATCGCCGAATATCCCAGCGTCGCCGCGTTTGCCGAAATGATCCGCGATCCCGTCTATCGCGAGGCGGTCAAGCACCGCCAGGCCGCAGTCGAGGGCTCCCGCCTGATCCGCCACGCCGTGCTGCCGGTCGGCAGGACGTTCGGGGAGATCCCGGAGTGACCCTCTTGTCATGGCCGGGCTTGACCCGGCCATCCATCAGGCGAAGCATCTCATGAAGAGTGATGGATTGCCGGGTCAAGCCCGGCAATGACGACGTGCAAAAAATCGGCGGCCCCTAGGGGCCGCCGATCGCTTCTTTCCGCCGATCGTTTCGATTGGGTCGCAAGCCTAGCCCGCGGGACCCTTGTCCTCAAGGATCGGGCCGAACATTTCCCAACGCTCGCCGTTGAACCGCATCATCTGCAACTGCTTGTTGACGCGATAATCGTCCGACGACGTGTTGGCTGTGATGCCTGGCAGCAGGAGATCAAGCTGAACGTTCTTGAGGCTGGTCGCCTGCTTCATGACGTTCTCGCGTGTGAGATTGTCGCCGCACTGCTTGAGCACGTGAATCAGGAGTTGCGTGGTCATGTAGCCATAGGAATTGAAGCTCGAATCCTTGTCGCCCTCTGGATAGTACTTCGCCATGAACTCGAAATACTTCTTCATGCCCGGATCGTCCTTCCAGGTGGGATCGAGCGGATCCTTGCCGTAGTTGACGCTGATCACGCCCTTGGAGGCTTCGAGCCCTGCCGGCTTCATGACGGCGCCGACCGAGGTGGCGTTGATGTCGAGGATGTGCACCGGCTTCCAGTTGAGCTCGTAAATCTTCTTGATCGCCTGCGCCGCCTGCTTTGGTGTGGTCGCCGAGAAGAACAGGTCCGCGCCGGCGTCCTTGATCTTGAGGATCTGCGAATCGATGGTCGGGTCAGAGACTTCGTAGGAAGCTTCCGCCACGATCATCTTCGCCGCCTTGTCGCCGAGGCCGGCCTTGATGCCGTTCAAATAATCCTTGCCGAGATCGTCGTTCTGGTAGAGCACGCCGATCTTTGCATTCGGATGTTCCTTGATGATGTACTGGCCGTAGATGCGACCCTCGACGAAGTAGTTGGGGTTGAAGCCCATGGTCCAGGGAAAGTTCTTCGGGTCGGTGAACTTCGAGGCGCCGGTGGCGGCGAACAGCTGCGGCACCTTCTTGCTGTTGAGATATTTCTGCACGGCTGCGTTCGAGGGCGTACCGAGCAGCTGGAAGGTGAGCAGCACTTCGTCGCTTTCCACGAGCTTGCGCACCTGCTCGACCGCTTTCGGCGGCGAGTAGGCGTCGTCATACTGGATCAAATTGATCTTGCGGCCGTTCACACCGCCCTGATCGTTGATCATCTTGATATAAGCGGCCTGGGTCTTGCCGATGGTGGCATAGGCGGAGGCCGGTCCGCTGAATGGATTGGTCTGGCCGATCTTGATCTCGGTATCGCTCGCGCCGGTGTCGTATTTTTTCTGCGCGGACGCCGCGGAGACCGATAGCGCAAATGCGAGCGCCGTGCCGATGGCCAGATGGAAAATACTCTTCTTCATTATACTGCGTTCCTCGTGTGTTTATGATTGAGCGTGATCTTGCCTTGGCCTGCTCGGCCGCGCATGTCGTCGCTGCCACAATAGTGGCGGATGACATGTTGCAATGCAAGGCATCCAAAAGTGAATGATTCGGCATCGGGTTCCGCCCTGCTCAAAATGAATCCACTATTTGCGTCAGCCGTAAAATGATGCGCCGCGCAGGGGCGAGGGCGTTACAGGTCTCAAAACAGAAGCCGCCGGCGTTGTGACACCGGCGGCTTCGTTTCTGTTCCAGGCAGTTTGCTAGCCGGCAGGGCCGGCATCCTCGATGATCGGCCCGAACAGTTCCCAGCGCTCGCCGTTGAACTTCATCATCTGCATCTGCTTGTTGATGCGATAGTCGGTCGGCGAGGTGTTGGTGACCATGCCTGGCAGCGACAGGCTGCCGCTGAAGTTCTTCAAGCTGGTCGCCTGCTTCATGATGTTTTCACGCGTGAGGTTGTCGCCGCATTGCCGCAGGATATGCACCAGTAGTTCCGCAGTCGAATAGCCATACGTGTTGACGGTGTTGAGCTTGTCGCCCTCCGGGTAATATTTATCCATGAAGGCGAAATAGGCCTTTATGCCAGGATCATCCTTCCACTGCGGATCGCCGGGGTCCTTGCCATAGTTGGTCGAGATGATGTCCTTGGAGATGTCGAGACCGGCAGGCTTGAGCGTCGCCGAGACCGGGCTCGCATTGATGTCGAGGATATGGACCGGCTTCCAGCCGAGGTCGGCGACTTTCTTGATCGCCTGTGCCGCGAATTTCGGTGTCGAGGCGTCGTAGAGCAGGTCGGCACCTGCAGCCTTCAGCTTGACGATCTGCGAGTCGATGGTCGGGTCGGTCAGTTCATAGGAGGTTTCGGCGACGATCATGGACGCCGCTTTGGCGCCAAGCGCTTCCTTCAGGCCGGTTAGGTAGTCACGGCCGAGATCGTCATTCTGATAGAGGATGCCGATCTTGGCGTTGGGATGGTTCTTCAGAATGTACTGGCCGTAGATGCGCCCCTCGGACTGGTAGTTGGGATTGAAGCCCATCGTCCACGGAAAATTCTTCGGGTCGGTAAACTTCGACGCGCCGGTCGCGGCCAGGAGCTGCGGCACCTTCTTGCCGTTGAGATATTTCTGCACGGCGGCGTTCGAGGGCGTGCCGATGATCTGGAAGGTCAGCAGCACCTCGTCGCTTTCGACCAGCTTGCGCACCTGCTCGACCGCCTTGGGCGGTGAATAGGCGTCGTCATACTGGATCAGGTTGACCTTGCGGCCGTTAATGCCGCCCTGCTCGTTGATCATCCGCATATAGGCGGCTTGCGTCTTGCCGATGCCGGCATAGGCAGACGCAGGGCCCGAGAACGGAACGGTCTGGCCGATCTTGATTTCGGTGTCGCTTGCGCCAGTATCGTATTTCTTCTGCGCACTTGCAGATGTCGCCGATAGCGCGATCGCAACCGCCGCGCCTGCAAGCAGGTGAAGAATGCCACTTCTCATATCGCTGCCTCCGTTGTGTTGACCGATGATCGTGTCCGGTCATCGGTTCGGATGGCCAGCCGTCATCGTTACCGGGGAGTGTGGCGGAACGGATTTGGCAACGCAAGGCAGTGACGAAAAGGTGAGCTTCTCACGCCAGCCAGAGCAGGATCAGGGCGAGCGCCGCGGGGGCCGCCTGTACATAGAGGATCCTGCGGCTGACGGTAGCCGCGCCATAGGCGCCGGCCACGATCACGCACAGCAGGAAGAATACTTTGATCTGGAACGCGAAGGCCGGATTGGGATGAAACAGGCCCCAGGCGAGGCCGGCTGCGAGGAAGCCGTTATACAGGCCCTGATTGGCGGCCAGCACCTTGGAGTCCCCGGCCTTCTCGATTGTGTTGCGGAAGACCTTCAGGCCCAGCGGCTTGTCCCAGAGAAACATCTCCAGCACGAGAAAGAACACATGCAGCGCGGCCACCACCGCGACCAGAGCGTTAGCGATGAAGATCATGTTGCGGTCCCCCAACCGGCAGCGGAATTCGGGTGGACGCTAGCACGCCACGGGTGAAAAATGCGCCATGCCCCGCGGATATTCTTAGGGAATGATGATGCCCGAGCACTTCAGCCTCGACCACCTGCCGACGCCGATCGGGACCGCGCTCTTGGTCACCGACGCGGATGGCCTGCTCCGCGCGCTCGATTGGGAAGACTATGAGCCGCGCATGATGCAATTGCTGCGGCTGCATTATGGTGCGGTGAATTTGAACGATGCGCGGGCGCCACGCGATCTACGTGCTGCCTTGACCGGCTATTTCAACGGCGACCTTGATCGCCTCGCTGCGATCGAATGGCGCGTTGCCGGCACGCCATTCCAGCAGAAGATCTGGCACGCACTGCCGAAGATCGCGGCGGGGACGACGATGAGCTACGGCGCGCTCGCTGCCAAGCTCCGGATGCCGCGCGCCGTCCGCGCCGTCGGCCACGCCAATGGTTCGAATCCGATCAGCGTGGTGCTGCCCTGCCACCGCCTGATCGGCGCCAACGGCTCGCTGGTGAAGTACGGCGGCGGGCTCGAGCGCAAGCGCTGGCTGCTCAAGCATGAGGGCGTGGAGATCTGATGCTCCGGAACAAGAAGGGCGGATCGGCCGGGCGCATTGAACTTGCGCTCGGGGGGCTCCGCCGTTCAGGTCAATCGCGCTCACGGGGAGCGTTTCGCATGTCCCGCAATATATAGATGAACACAATCAACAGGGGTCCCCATGCCAGCAGCGCGCCGATCAGCATTGCATTCACCGTCGCCAACATAGTTCCTCCGCGCTTATCGGCTGGAGCAGTAGTCGCTGCGGCCCGCAGGTGCCGGCACCTGGTACAGCCATTTCCAATAGGTCCGGTTGCGCTCCAGTTGACGCCTGTAGATGTCGCGGCACTTCGCCGAGCAAAACTGCTGGAAGTACCAGCTACGCCGGACCAGCCCGAAGGGGCGCTTGCATTCCGGATTTCCGCAACAATTATTCATGACGCGACCTCCGCATTCGCACGCCGTATCCAGCGGATGAAATTCTCGTGACCTTTGTCGAGACAGAAGCGTCCGCAATAGCGTTCGCGTCCTGGATTTCGCAGAGCAATGATCTTGGGTTCTTCGCAGTCACATTCGGAGCAACGCGGTTCCATACGCATGGCGACCTCCTTCTGAGGAATTGCCACTTGCCGAACTAAAATGTGTGATGCTTTGTGTCCTCCGTTCCTCGAAGGACATGCGAAGTCTTGCGCCGTCACTGGATTATCTTCAATTCGTCTAGATGTTTGGCGCGGTCATCCTTACGTATGAATGGCTCGCGCGCGCAGGGTCCGTTCATCTGGTTGCGGACTGGCGGTTTGACGCCAGCGCGGCTTCGAGGCACTGGATCAGTGTTTCCCCATCGAACGGTTTGCTCAAGAAACAGGTCGCTCCCGCCTTCATGGCGCGGTCGCGGTCGCTTTCGACCGAAAAGGCCGTGACGAAGATGAACGGAAATTTGCGTCCGGTGGCGAGCAAATGAGCCTGCAGGTCGAGCCCGCTCATGGCGGGCATTCTGATATCCGTTATCACGCATGACGTATCATTCAGACGCGGCGATCGCAGGAATTCCTCGGCCGACGCAAATGTATTCACGACGTAGCCGAGCGACCGCACGAGATTGTGGGTCGCGGCGCGAACCGATCCGTCATCGTCGATGATTGATATGATCGGGTTGGACAAGGCAATCCTTTGCCGAGACGACCAGAGGATGTGTTTTGCTGTGCCGCCGCGTTGGGGAAGAGTGCGCTGCAAATCAGGGCGGGAAAATCATACTTAGGTTTGCGGCTGGCCGGATGCGGGCCCGATCCCGAGCAGCTCGGCCATCCTCACCAGGTCAGGCAGCGACTTCGCCCCCATTTTCCGCATGATGTGCCCGCGATGTATCTTCACGGTGATCTCGGCCAGGCCAATTTCGGCTGCAATCTGCTTGTTCATGAGCCCCGTCGTAACGAGCGCCATCACCTGCCGCTCCCGGGGAGTGAGGGTCGCGAAGAGCTCCTGCAGGTTTGAGAGAACCTTCGCCTCATCGCGGCTGTTGCGGTCGCGTTCGATTGCCGCGGTTACGGCATCCAGCATGTCCTGATCGCGGAACGGCTTGGTCAGAAAATCGACGGCCCCGGCCTTCATGGCGCGGACCGTCATCGGAATATCGCCGTGACCCGTCATGAAGATGATCGGGATCTGAATGTCGGCCTTGGCGAGTTCGGCCTGGAAGTCGAGACCGCTCAGGCGGGGCAGCCTGATATCGAGGATCAGGCAACTGGGGACGTTCGGAAGCTTGCATTGCAGAAACTCGTGAGCCGAGCCGAACGCCTCGACGCGCAATCCCACTGACCGGAAGAGGCTGCTCAGTGCCTCACGTACCGACGCATCGTCGTCGATGACGAAGACGATCGGCTCCTCGGCGCTTGCGAGGGAAGGCGATGCCCGGCGTCCGGTCATGGCGTACCCTCCTGATCCAGTGGCAGGGTGAAGTGGAATGTCGCGCCAGGGCCGGCATTTCCAGACGCGGACAGCCGACCGCCGTGAGCGTCGACGATGGAGCGGCAGATCGACAGGCCCATTCCCATGCCGCCGGATTTGGTGGTGAAGAAGGCGTCGAACAGCCGGTCAGCATTCTCGGTGGCGAGCCCGACGCCGCAATCCTTCACCGTCACCATGATTTGCCGGCCCCCGCCATGGCATGTCCGGATCACCAGTTCCCGCGGCCGGTCCATAACCGGCTGCATGGCCTCGATGCCGTTGATGACCAGGTTCAGGATAACTTGTTGCAACTGGACCCGATCGGCGACGACCAGGGGGAGCGCGGAGGAGAGTTCCAGCCGCAACCATATCCGGTGGTTGAGCAGCTCATGCTGCACCAGGCTGATGACCTCGTTGATGACATCGTTGACGTTGAGGGGCGCTTTCTGATCGGGAGCGTTGTTCACCAGCGCGCGGACGCGCTGGATCACTTCGCCGGCCCGATTGCCGTCCTTGATGATCGACTCCAGGGTCCCGCGCGCTTCCTTCAGGTCGGGAGGATCGCGGTCGAGCCAGCGCCGGCATGCCGCAGCATTGGTGACGACGGCGGCGAGCGGCTGGTTCACCTCGTGCGCAATCGAGGCGGCAAGTTCGCCGAGAGCCGTTACGCGCGTGACATGTGCGAGGGTCGCCTGCGCTTCCTGCAATTCCATCTCGGCTCGCTTGCGGGCCGTGACATCGGTCACCGCTCCAACAAATTCCATTTCGCCCGACGCATCTGTTACGGCATGCGCGGTGGCATGGACATGTTTGACCGAGCCGTCGGGCATCAGCAATCGATATCCGTGCGCAAAGTCCTTTCCGTCGCGGGACGCGCGGTCGATGGTCTGTTCCACGCGCGCGCGATCGTCTGGATGAACGCGCTGGAAGACGGTGGCGTGCTTGATGGAGGGGGCCTTGTCGTAGCCGAACATTCGGAATGTTTCTTCCGACCAGATGATTTCGCCGCTGGCGACACGCCAGCCGAAGCTGCCTGTGCGGCTCAATCGCTGGGCTTCGGCCAGATACATTTCACTCTGCCGCAAGGCATTTTCAGCCTCCTTGCGTTCGGTGATGTCCTCGCACGCGATCAGCACGATCAGTTGATTGTCAAGCCGCACGGCCTTGGCGTTTTCACGAACCCAGAGCGACGAGCCGTCCTTGCGAACCTTGCAGATTTCCCAACTGTGGGTCTGGCCGATATTCTCCAGGCATACGGCAACATTGCTCTGGGCGGCGCGTTGCTCTTCGGCAGGAAAGACCCTCAGTACGGATTTTCCAAGCAATTCGCTGACGGAGTAGCCAAGCTGTGCGGCGCCGAACGTGTTGACGGACAGCACGGTCCCCGTCGCATCGACCATGAAGTACATCACCGGGTTATGCTCGAAGACCTCCTTCCATTGCGCCTCGCTGTGGCGCAGCGTCTCGATCGCGTGCGCTTCGGCACTCATTCGGCCCTGAAGCATGGCTTCCATCTTCCGGCGGGTGCGGCTTACCAGGCCCATCATGATCAACGAGGCGGCAAGCGAAGCGATCAGCAGCACGAGGGCGGCAAAATAAGGGACGGACATCGGGACCGGACCGAGCAGCAGCCAGATACCGGCTACCGTGCCCAACGCCAGCGCCATGCTGCCGAGCAGCCATTGCTCGGCCGAGCGCCAGGACTTTATCGTCGGCTTCCGGATCATCAGCACTGACGCTCGGCCTTCCCGAGCGGCGCTGCGTCGCTAGGTGTTCGCAATCATCAGCGGCGACAACGTCGCCCTCCTAACAGGCCGGATGTTACCAGCTTTTCGGACGTCCGAACGGTAAAATCGGCTGCTCCTCCGTGCCTTCTCGCCTCCCGACGCGCGATCTTCCGTCGCATGAGGGCCAGGCCGCCTAAACCTCCGTATGATTCGCTCAACCGAAGGGAAAGTTTGGAATCAACCTCCGTTCAATGGCCCATTCCTTTTCGATGATTACGCTGACTGGCGAACCGGATGGCGGCGGAACGCCGGTATTGCCATGCGGGAAAGTGTTACGGAAACCCATCGATCTGACGTCTTGGCGGTCGCAACCGTCGCTGTTGTCAACCCGCTCGTTCAGGGGATTGCCGACTGAACTCTGGGGACTGATATGCCGAAAGCGCGCCTGCATCTGATCCGTTGTTCGGGCGACATCGTACCCGAAGCAAAGCAGCGGAGATCCAACCGCAGCTTCCGACCTTCCGTGATTGATGGTGGCAAGCGGGCAATCGCCGCGCCGGCAGGGAACCCGTGGCAAGGTTTGCTCGAACTGTTCGATCTCGGTGTTCTGGTTTCCCAGACAAATTATCTCGCCTTCGTGGCAGCGAGCTTGGCGGCACTCGAGGCGGCCACACCGCGCCTTCAGTAGCGTGCGCGCCGCGCCGGTCGGCAAGGCGCTGCTGATGCGGCTGTTCACGCCGTGGCTTCGCGACGTTGTCCTCGCGCGACGGGCAAATCAATTCGGATATTCCGAAATTGTGTCAAGCCCGGAATCCAAAAATATTCCGCTTAACAGGTCACCCAAATCAGTCGCATAACTCCGCTCGTCTCACGGCAAGATGAGGGGCGTTGGCCATCGTCACGAACGCGCGGTGAGATGCGATGGACGCTGATGTCACGACGACGTACGTGACGTGAAGCGTACGGCGAAGTCGTGTGGTTCGGACGCCGCGGTGCTGGCGTTAAGTTGGCGGGAAGTGTCCCACCGATGACGGAGGCAAAAGAGCCGTTCTCCGGGAAGAGCACGAAGTAAGCCGTAAAGCCATTGCTCAGGGAAGGCCGGAGTGTTTCCGCTGTACCTGTATGCTCGTGTGCGTTTTCCTTTATGCGCAACGGCACACGAGACCTCGGGTGCAGCCAGCACCCGGTCTTCCCTGCGCCCTCCGATTGGAGAGGGCGGGATGTTTACAGCAAACCTCGGACAGCTCATGTCGCGAGAACGTTACCTCACATTCAGTTGTCGTTCCCCGCCTTGTGCGCAATTGCGCACTGGGGCGGGTGACTCAGTATTCCAGAGACGTCAGTGATTGAACCGATAGGTCGCGGCGTACTGGATCGCCGCCTTCGCGGGGATGACGGCGGAGTATTGCGTCGCTATCTCCGCGTCATTGCGAGCGGAGCGAAGCAATCCATCTATCCCCGGGTTGAGGTATGGATTGCTTCGCTTCGCTCGCAATGACGGAGACAGCAATCACGCCGCCGGCTTGGCGACGTTGTCCTCGCTGGCGAGCAGGTGAATCAGTGCGCTCTTGATTGCGGCCTGGCGGGTTGGCGCGGTGATCTGGGCGCCGAGCAGATCGGTGACGTAGAACACGTCGCGGGCGCGTTCGCCGAAGGTCGCGACATGGGCGGAGGCGATGTTGAGGTTGAGCTTCGAGATCGCTGTCGTGAGCTGGTACAAGAGCCCGGGGCGGTCGAGGCCGGAGACCTCGATCACGGTGTAGCGGTCCGACCACTGATTGTTGATAGTGACCTCGGGCTCGACCACGAAGGCGCGCACCTTGCCGCGATTGGCGGCCTTGCGCGCCACCACCTCGGGCAGCCGCAATTTGCCTTCGAGCACGTGCTCGATCATCTCGCCGATGCGGGTGGCGCGCCGTCCCTCGTCCTCGTCGCGATCGTATTCCCTCGATATCGCGATGGTGTCGAGCGCGCGGCCGTCGGTCGTGGTGTAGATCTGGGCGTCGACGATGTTGGCGCCGGCGGAGGCGCAGGCGCCGGCGATGATCGACAGCAGCCACGGATGGTCGGTCGCCAGTATCGTCAGCTCGGTGACGCCGCGCGCCTCGTCGAAACCGACATTGATCGCGAGCTGATGTCCGGCCTGTTCGCTGGCGCGAATGAAGCGCGCCTGGCGGATTTTTCGCTGCAGGTCGACCTTGAGCCAGTAGGCCGGATAATGCCGGGCGATATAGGCGTTGAGTTCCGCGTCCGGCCATTCGGTGAAGGCAGCGCGGAATTCGGACTGCGCCACCGCGATGCGCTGCGCACGGTTCACTTCCGAGAAGCCGCCGGTCAGGACCGGCTCGGTTTCGTAATACAGCGTGCGCAAGAGCTGCGCCTTCCAGCCGTTCCACACGCCGGGGCCGACGCCCCTGATGTCGGCGGTGGTCAGGATGGTCAGGAGCTTCATCTGTTCGACGGATTGCACGACGGCGGCAAAATTCTCGATCGTCTTGCGGTCGGAGAGATCGCGCGACTGCGCCACCGTCGACATCGTCAGATGCTCTTCGATCAGCCAGGCCACGAGCTCGGTGTCGGCGGCGGAAAAGCCGAGCCGCGGGCACAATCGCCGCGCCACCCTGGCGCCCGCGATCGAGTGATCCTCCGGGCGTCCCTTGGCGACGTCGTGCAGCAGCGTCGCGATATAGATCACCGCGCGATGCTCGGGCTGGATCTTGCGGAACAGGTCGCTCGCGACCGTGAATTCGTCATTGCCGCCGCGCTCGATCTCCTGCAGGAAGCCGATGCAGCGGATCAGATGCTCGTCCACCGTATAATGGTGGTACATGTTGAACTGCATCATCGACACGATCTTGCCGAAGGCGCGGATGAAGTGACCGAGCACGCCGGTCTCGTTCATCCGCCGCAGCACGGTCTCGGCGTCGTTCGAAGTCAGGATCTCCATGAACAGCCGGTTGGCTTCCGGGCTCTCCCGAAGCTGGGTGTTCACCAGTTTCAGCGAGCGCGTCACCGTCCGCATCGCGTCGGGGTGGAAGGCGAGATTGTTCTTCTGCGCCAGATGGAAGATGCGGATCAGGTTGACCGGATCATGCTTGAAGACGTCGGGCGCGGCGAGGTTGATACGGTTGTTGTCGATGATGAAGTCATCGCTGTCGGGCACCCGCCGCCGCTTGGCGCCCGGCCGCAGCCGCGCCACCATGCGGCTCAGCACCGGCGCGGGCTTGGCCTGTTCGTCCTCCAGCTTGGCGCAGAGGATCGCAGTGAGGTCGCCGACGTCTTTAGCCACCAGGAAGTAGTGCTTCATGAAGCGTTCGACATCCTGCATGCCGGGATGCGAGGTATAGCCGAGGCGGACCGCGATCTCGCGCTGCATGTCGAACGACAGCCGCTCCTCGGCGCGCCCCGAGACGAAATGCAGGTTGCAGCGGACCGACCACAGGAAGTCGGCGCAGCGGCGGAAGGTGCGGTATTCCTGCGCGTCGAACACGCCGTGCTCGACCAACTCGCCGGTCTCGCGCACGCGGTAGACGTATTTGGCGATCCAGAACAACGTGTGCAGGTCGCGCAAGCCGCCCTTGCCGTCCTTGACGTTGGGCTCGACCAGATAGCGCGACTGTCCGGCGCGGCGATGCCGCTCCTCGCGCTCGGCGAGTTTGGCGGTGACGAATTCCGAAGCGGTGCCTTGCACGACGTCCTTGTCGAACCGCGCCACCAGCTCGTCATACAGCGGCTGGTCTCCGGTCAGAAAGCGCGTCTCGAGGATCGCGGTGCGGATCGTCATGTCGCCGCGTGCCTGGCGGATACATTCGTCGACCGAGCGCGTGGCGTGGCCGACCTTCAGCCCCATGTCCCACAGGCAATAGAGAATGGCTTCGGCGACCTGCTCGCCCCAGGCGGTCTGCTTGTAGGGTAGGATGAACAACAGATCGATGTCGGATTCCGGCGCCATCAGGCCGCGGCCGTAGCCGCCGGTGGCGACGACAGCCATGCGCTCGGCGCCGGAGGGCACGTGCGAACGATAGAGATGCCGTGTCGCGGCCGAATAGAGGATGCGGATGATTTCATCCTGCATGAAGCACAGCCGCTCGGCGCAGCGGCGGCCGTGGCGGTCCTTCAGCAATATGGCCTGCGCGGTGGCGCGCGCCGCGATCATCTCGGCTTTCAGGAGTTGCGCCAGCGCCGAGCGAAACACGTCCTCGCGGCCGGCATGCTTTTCGGCGAGGGCATCGACCGCCGCGGTGATCCGCGCGGTATCGAAACGATCATCCTCCCCCGAGGGGGTCTCAATCACGATGCTATCCATGGCTACCCGATAACGGACGGCACAAAGGCTGTCACGGAGGATTGTAAGGCAACAGCAGATCTATGCTCGATTCTGATGCGTTGGGGCAAAGCCGTGCTCGCACAGGCGCATTGGCGGCATGTATTTTCTCGTTGCGTAGCGGTATAACATATTGAGAATAATGGTGTTTTCTACAGCATCATAGGGGCGACAATGTCCAGGATTTCACGGCGCGCACTGGCGGCAATCATCGCGGTATCGACCTTGCTGCCCGGGGCGGCGTTTGCTGCCGACGCGCTCAAGGAGATACGCATCGACTGGGCGACCTACAATCCGGTGTCGATGGTCCTCAAGCAAAAGGGATTGCTGGAAAAGGAATTCGCCAAGGACGGCATCACCATCGTCTGGGTGCAGTCGGCCGGTTCCAACAAGGCGCTCGAATTCCTCAACGCCGGCTCGATCGATTTCGGCTCGACCGCCGGCTCTGCTGCGCTGGTCGCCAAGATCAACGGCAACCCGATCAAGTCGGTCTATGTCTATTCGCGCCCCGAATGGACCGCGCTGGTGACAGGCAAGGATTCCAAGATCGCCTCCGTCGCGGACCTCAAGGGCAAGCGCGTCGCGGTGACGCGCGGCACCGATCCGCACATCTTCCTGGTGCGCGCGCTGCTCGGCGCCGGCCTGACCGACAAGGACATCACCCCGGTGCTGCTACAGCACGCCGACGGCAAGAGCGCGCTGATCCGCGGCGACGTCGATGCTTGGGCCGGCCTCGACCCAATGATGGCGCAGGCCGAAGTCGAGGAGGGCGCAAAGCTGTTCTTCCGCAAGGCGGACGCCAACACCTGGGGCATCCTCAATGTGCGCGAGCAGTTCTTGAAGGATCATCCGGACGCCGTTCGCCGCGTGCTCGCGGTGTACGAGGAAGCGCGCAAATATTCGCTGGCCAATTACGACGATCTGAAGAAGACCTTCATCGGCGTGACCAAGCTGCCGGAAGCGGTTGTCGACAAGCAGCTCAAGGAGCGCACCGAACTGACCCACAGCCGCATCGGTACTCCCCAGCGCGAATCCATCCTAGCCGCGGGCCTGGCGCTGCAGCAGGCCGGCGTCGTCGACGCCAAGGTCGACGTCAAGGCGACGCTGGATGCACTGATCGACGACCAGGTCCCGCTCCCGACGAATTGAGTTTCTCACCCTCCCCTGGAGGGGGAGGGTCGACGCTCATGAAATGAGCGGCGGGGCGGGGTGACGGTCTCTCCACTCGAACAGTGCCGATGTGGAGAGATCACCCCACCCCGTTTCGCATTCCGCTTCGCTCCATGCGAACCGACCCTCCCCCTCCAGGAGAGGGTAAGCCCACCTTGCAATCCCGCGCGAGAAGCGTCTTGCTATGACCATGACCGTCGAAATCCCAGCGCTGGAACGCCGCGACATCGTGACGGCGCAGTCGCCTTCACGTCTGCGCCGTTATGCGCGGCCGGCGCTCGGACTGTTGCTGCCGGTCGGACTCGCGGTCATCTGGGAAATCTGGGTCTGGCTCGGCTATTCCAACGGCCGGCTGGTGCCGCCGCCGACCAAGATTTTCGCCACGGTGGTGGAACTGGCGAAGAGCGGCGAGCTGACGCGCCATATCACGGCCACCGTGACACGCGTGGCGGCTGGCTTCGGCTTCGGCGTCATCGCCGGAACCATCCTCGGCGCGATCTCGGGCTATTGGGGCCTGGCGCGGCAATTGCTCGATCCGACCGTGCAGGCGCTGCGCGCGATTCCCTCGATCGCCTGGGTGCCGCTGTTCATCCTGTGGCTCGGCATTTTCGAGACCTCCAAGATCGCGCTGATCGCCGTCGGCGTGTTTTTCCCGGTCTATCTCGGCGTGATGGGTGCGATCCTTTCGGTCGATCGCAAGATCGTCGAAGTCGGCCGCATCTTCCGCCTGAGTGGCCCGGCGATGATCCGCCGCATCCTGCTGCCGGCGGTGCTGCCGGCCTACATCGTCGCGCTGCGCGTCGGACTTGGCCTGGGATGGATGTTCGTCGTCGCCGCCGAATTCATGGGCGCCTCCGAAGGGCTCGGCTATCTTCTGATCGACGGCCAGCAGCTCGGCAAGCCGGCGCAGATCGTGGCGGCGATTGTGATCTTTGCGATCCTCGGCAAGACCACCGACTGGCTGATCGAAATCGCCACCGCGCCATTATTGCGCTGGCAGGATGCGTTCGGCCGCCAAAGCGGAGCGGCCTGATGCTCGCGCTCGACCGGGTCGGCAAAACCTATCCTAACGGCGTCCACGCGCTGGAGCGCTTCTCCGCCAGGATCAAGCCCGGCGAGATTGTCGCCATCATCGGCGGCTCCGGCTGTGGAAAATCGACGCTGCTGCGGGCCATCGCCGGCCTCGACCGTGCGACCATGGGCACGGTGACGCTGGACGACGCGGCAATCACGGCGCCGCATGCAAAAATCGGAATCATCTTCCAGGAGCCGCGATTGCTGCCCTGGCTCAGCGTCGCCGACAATATCGGCTTCGGGCTCTCGGAGCTGCCGGCCGATGTCAGGCGCGAAAAGGTAGGCGGCGCGCTGGAGCGGGTTGGCCTTGCCGACAAGGCGAAAGCCTGGCCGCGCGAACTCTCCGGCGGGCAGGCGCAGCGGGTGGCGATTGCGCGCGCGCTGGTGCCGCAGCCGGAAGTGCTGCTGCTCGACGAGCCGTTCTCTGCGCTCGACGCCTTCACGCGGCGCGACCTGCAGGACCATCTGCTCGATCTCTGGAACGACACGCGGCCGACGCTCGTCCTGGTGACGCATGACGTCGACGAGGCCGTGGTGCTGGCGGATCGCGTGCTGGTGATGCGGCCGCGGCCGGGGCGGCTGTTCGAGGTGATCAATATCAATTTGGCGCGGCCGCGCGACCGCACTTCGCCCTTGTTCGAGAACTTCAAGCGCCACGTGCTGACCGCGCTCGATCGCTCGCTCGACCGCAACATACCGGACGCCGATCCAAAATCGATGGCCGGCGAAGCGATGTGGTGGTGACAGCGGCGCGATTTCGCTCTAAATCCGGCGTGCCAAAATAAAATCCGGGAGACGAAGATGGACGCCGCCGAACTCCGCGCGATGCAGGCCCCGATCAAGGAACGCTACAAGTCCGATCCCTCCGCCGCCGTCATCACCCTCAAGGCCAAAGGCTCGATCGACAATGAAGGCATCGCCTGCAAGGTGGAGACCGGCCGCGCGCTGGCGGTCGCCGGGCTCCATCCCGCCACCGGCGGCTCGGGGCTAGAACTCTGCTCCGGCGACATGCTGCTGGAAGCGCTGGTGGCCTGCGCTGGCGTCACGCTGAAGTCGGTTGCCACCGCCGTCGAAGTGCCGCTGAAGAGCGGCATCGTCATCGCCGAAGGCGACCTCGATTTTCGCGGCACGCTCGGCGTCGACAAGGAGGCTCCCGTCGGCTTCGAAGAGATCCGCCTGCGTTTCGAGGTCGGAACCGACGCGCCGCAGGACAAGCTCGATTTGCTGCTCAAGCTCACCGAGCGCTACTGCGTGGTCTATCAGACCATCAGGAACGGCCCAAAAATCTCGGTGTCGATGAAGCGGGTGTGATCGCTTGCTTTCATCCTCCCCTGAAGGGGGAGGGTCGGCTCGCATGAGCGGAGCGAAATGCGAGACGGGGTGGGGTGATCTCTCCACTCGGGCACTGTTGGAGGTGGAGAGACCGTCACCCCACCCCGCCGCTCCTTCCAGTCGCGTCGACCCTCCCCCTCCAGGGGAGGGTATAAGGCTATCATGTCCCCCGAACTCACCTTCATCCTCACGCTCGGCCTGCGCATGGCGATCACCGCGGCGTTCGTGGTGACGGCGTCGATCGTCACCGAACGCTCGGGCCCGGTGATCGGCGCCCTGATCGCGACGCTGCCGATCTCGGCGGGGCCATCCTACGTGTTCCTCGCGCTCGATCACGACGCGGCCTTCATCGCCGAGGGCGCGCTGGCGAGTCTCCCGATCAATGCCGCAACGATTTTCCTCGGCCTGACCTACGTCGTGCTGGCGCAGCGCCATGGCGCGCTGCTCAGTTGCCTCGCGGCCGTCGCGGTATGGCTCGTGCTCGCGACGGTCATCCGCTCGGTGCAATGGTCGCTAATCAGTGGCCTTATCGTGAACGCGATTGCGTTCGCCATCTGCGTCCCGCTGCTCGCCCGCTATCGCCACGCCAAAATGCCGCCGATCAGGCGCCGCTGGTACGACATCCCGCTGCGCGCCTCGCTGGTCGCCACACTGGTGGCGACCGTGGTCACCACGTCGAGTTGGGTCGGCCCCAAGGTCAGCGGCATCATCGCGTTGTTCCCGATCGTGTTCACCTCGATGATGCTGATCCTGCATCCCCGCATCGGCGGCCCGCCGACAGCGGCCGTGCTCGCCAACAGCGCCTGGGGCCTGATCGGCCTCGGCATCGCCATCGCCGTGCTGCACGTCGCGGCGCTGCAGTTCGGATCGGCTATCGGGCTGAGCCTGGCGCTGGCGACGTGTGTGGGGTGGAATCTCGGCCTATGGTGGCTCGGGCGGAGGAAGGCATTGCGGACTTAATCGTGCTTCGCCTGTGAATTCGATGTCCGCGGATGTCTCAACAGGAAGTCTGCCCTCGATCGCACTAGGGGACTCTGATCCGTTGACAGATGGGCGATTAGCGATCCCTCGTCAGGTATCTCCGACCGCACGGCGATCATCGCGTCTGCGGCGGCCTTCCTCACGAAGGGTGACTTGTCGCGGATGCCTGTTTTGACGAAGTCGGCAGAAAGACGATCTCGCTGAATGGTTCGCGTGTGCAGCACCGGCGTACGTCGTCGCAAGCCGTATACCTTGTTGATCCACATCCATTCGAAGCCGACGGGCCAGGTCGCTTTGCCGGAAATCAGGCATTTATAGGCGGCGGCTCTGACTGATGGTTGCACGGCGGCCTTTGCCAGCCGCGGGAGGTGCTGATCCATGCCGGGAAATCGCAAGGCATGGCGAAGACAGGCTGCGAGAGGACCGGTTGACTGCTCCTGCAGGCGGGTTGCTAGGGCGGCAAGGACGTCATCGCGCGTAAACACTAAGTCGAGGATATTTCCCTCGTCACGCCACCGGCCCCAGACAAAGCGCCGCTCGAGCAGGTATACGGCCGCATCGCCCGCAACGGCTGCTGCGATATCAGGCGCAACATGCTTGACGCATCGCTTCGCGGCCTGGCGAACCGGTTCAGCCCAGTCATTCAGTCGCCACGCCAAAGCCGCAAGGAAGAATGGCGAGGTCGGTGGTGTGGTTATGTGGTAGAGCGCCGCCTCCCTGAGGTAGCCGCTTGGGTGGAACAGGAACAGCCACGCGAGATCCGCATTTGCGGCGAGCAATTCTCGGTCAGATGGAAAGAGGACAGGAGATGGTTTCGGCCAAAGCCGGTCCCTGATCCGCTGGAAAGAGAGGCTTGCTCGGTAAGTTGGGATGACTTGCCGCGGCCGCCGTTCCGGCTGCCACCAGCCGAGACCTGCGTGGGTCGCGATTTCCCCGCTGGCCCGTACGACAAGATGCGCCGGCAGCGCAGCGAGTTCGGTAAGGATATCGTCCAATTCGCGCTTGGTCGCCGGCCGGGTGGCAAGAGCGGCAAGCTTGACCGAAAGCGATGGCGAGAGAATGGGCCGGGCAGGTGATGACATACCCCAGCTTGGCAGCATTCTCTAGTTGTTGGAAGCCGCGCTAGCCTACTTCGTCAATTTCGCCTTCAGCGCATAGAGCGCCTCCAGCGCCTCGCGCGGTGACATCTCGTCGGGATGCAGCGCCTTCACGGCTTCCATCAATAGCTCCGCCTCGCTCGGCGGCGCGGCTTCGGCGGCGGCGCGGGAGGGGACGGCGAACAGCGGCAGATCGTCGGCGAGTGCACGCGCGGTCTGCCCGCGGTCCTGGGCCTCGAGCTTCGCCAGCACCGATTTGGCCCGGGCGATCACGGCAGGCGGAAGGCCAGCGAGTTTCGCGACCTGAATGCCGTAGGAGCGGTCGGCCGAGCCGGGCAGCACTTCATGCAGGAACACGACGTCGCCCTGCCACTCCTTGACGCGCACGGTGGCGTTGAACATCCGCGGCAGTTTGGCGGAGAGCGCCGTCAGCTCATGATAATGCGTGGCGAACAGCGCGCGGCAGCGGTTGGCTTCATGCAGATGCTCGATGGCTGCCCAGGCGATCGACAGGCCGTCAAAGGTTGCGGTGCCGCGGCCGATTTCGTCGAGAATGACAAGCGAGCGTTCGCTGGCCTGGTTCAGGATGACGGCAGTCTCGACCATCTCGACCATGAAGGTGGAGCGGCCGCGCGCGAGATCATCGGCCGCGCCGACGCGCGAGAACAGGCGATCGACGACGCCGATCCGCGCGCGCGACGCCGGCACGTAGGAGCCGATCTGGGCCATCAGCGCGATCAAGGCGTTCTGGCGCAGGAAGGTCGATTTACCCGCCATATTGGGACCTGTGATCAACCAGATCTGGCCGGATTTTTGCGTGGGCCCAGGCGAGAGGTCGCAGGCATTGGCGATGAACGTCTGGCCATCGCGTTTCAGCGCCTGCTCGACCACCGGATGCCGGCCGCCTTCAACGGCGAAACCCAGTGAGCCATCGACCTCGGGCCGCACGTAATTGTCGTCGACGGCGAGCTTCGCCAGCGCGGTCGCAACGTCGAGCAACGCGAACGCGTGCGCCGCGGCGCGCAAATCGTCGCTGGCGGCGAGCGCCATGGCACAGAGCCGCTCGAATATTTCCAGCTCCAGATTGAGTGCGCGGTCGCCGGCATTGGCGATCTTGGCCTCGATCTCGCCGAGTTCGGACGTGGTGAAGCGAACTTGCCCCGCCAGCGTCTGGCGATGGATGAAGGTTGCGTTGAGCGGCGGCGCCATCAGCTTGTCGCCGTGCTGGGCGGTGACCTCGATGAAATAGCCGAGCACGTTGTTGTGGCGGATCTTGAGCGCCTTGATGCCGGTGTCCTCGGCGTAGCGCGCCTGCATCGCGGCGACGACAAGACGCGAAGCGTCGCGCAGATTGCGGCTCTCGTCGAGCGCGGGCTCATAGTTCTCGCGGATGAAGCCGCCGTCGCGCTTGATCAGCGGCAGTTGTTCGGCGAGTGCGCGCTCGAACTCGCGTGCAAGATCGCGCGAAGGACGGCGCAAGGCTTCCATCCCGGTAATGATTTCAGATGGCGGCGCTTCGAGCTGCGCAAGCCGCGCCAGCGCCTGGTCTGCGGCGAGGATGCCGTCGCGCAGGCCTGCAAGGTCGCGCGGGCCGCCGCGCCCAACCGACAGCCGTGCCAGTGCACGCGACATATCTGGGGCGGCGCGCAGCACGGTGCGGATATCATCGCGCGCCGCGCTATCGGCGACGAACGCCGCAATCGCATCCAGCCGCCGCGCGATTCCCGCGCTGTCGGTGAGTGGCGCCGCGAGCCGTTGCGCCAACAGCCGCGAACCGGCGGCCGTAACGGTGCAGTCGATCGCATCGAGCAGCGATCCGCGCCGTTCGCCGGCCAGCGCGCGAGTCAGTTCGAGGTTTGCGCGGGTGGCGGGATCGATCGCCATCGTGGTGCCGGCGGCCTCGCGTGAGGGCGGCGACAGCGGCGGGCGTTTGCCGACCTGGGTGCGGTCGATATAGGTGACGGCGGCGGCCGCCGCGGTCGCTTCGAGCCGTGACATCGCCGAGAGGCCGTCCATCGTCGCGACGGCGAAATAATCGCACAGCCGACGCTCGGCAGTGGCGCCGTCGAAAACGTCGCGGGTCAGCGGCGTCACCGACGGCAGTTCGCGCAGCAGCGGGCCGATGTCGGCATCGCCATAGAGAGCGTCGGTGACGATGGCCTCGTTCGGATTGATCCGCGCCAGCGTCGCCGCCAGTTCCGCGGTTAAGCATTCCGTGACCATGAACTCGGACGTGGAAATATCGATCCAGGCAAGCCCGATGCGGTCGCCGCCGGAGGAAGCGCGCGCACGAGCGATCGCCAGCAGATAATTGTTGGTGCGGGCGTCCAGCAGCGTGTCTTCGGTCAGCGTGCCCGGCGTCACCAGCCGGACCACGCCGCGGGCCACGACACTCTTGTTGCCACGGGCGCGCGCCGCGGCGGGATTCTCGGTCTGCTCGCACACGGCAACGCGATGGCCGGCATTGATCAGTCGATGCAGGTAATCCTCGGAGCGCTCCACCGGCACGCCGCACATCGGGATATCCGTGCCTTGGTGCTTGCCGCGTTTGGTCAGCACGATGCCGAGCGTTTTGGAGGCGATCTCGGCGTCCTCGAAGAACAGCTCGTAGAAATCGCCCATCCGGTAGAACAGCAGGAGCCCGGGGTGGGCAGCCTTGATTTCAAGGTATTGTTCCATCATCGGCGTGACGCGCGAAGATGCGTCAGTCGCCGGCGTGGCCTCGGGAGGAGCGGGGGCGGGGATGGATTGCTGGATCGTCATTGCGGGCGGCAAGCTACAAAATTTCGCCGTCCGGTCCTATTCCCTTACCCCCATTGTCAGAGTTTTCCACGCCCCACGCCGCATAATTGATCACGCCCGCATGCCGGGCATCCCGCCAGAGCACGACAGGAGCAGCATGCCTCAATTGACCTGCCGCGGGCACGCTCCTAAAACTCGCCAACAGTTCCGTAGGGCTCAACGCCTAAAGCACGGCATTCAGGGAGAGATTCTATGCGTGATGTATTCATTTGCGATGCCGTCCGGACCCCGATCGGCCGTTTCGGCGGCTCGCTCGCCAAGGTGCGCGCCGACGATCTGGCCGCGACCCCGATCAAGGCGTTGATGGCGAAGCATCCCAATCTCGACTGGTCGCAGGTCGATGAGGTGTTTTTCGGCTGCGCGAACCAGGCCGGTGAGGACAACCGTAACGTTGCAAGGATGGCGCTGTTGCTCGCGGGCATGCCGGAATCGGTTCCCGGCCAGACCCTCAATCGCCTCTGCGCATCGGGCCTCGACGCGGTCGGCGCCGCGGGCCGGGCGATTCGATCAGGCGAGATCGATTTCGCGATTGCCGGCGGCGTCGAATCCATGACCCGCGCCCCGTTCGTGATGGGCAAGGCGCCGGAAGCGTTCGCGCGCTCGGCCGACATCTATGACACCACCATCGGCTGGCGCTTCATCAACCCCTTGATGAAGGCGCAGTATGGCGTCGATGCGATGCCGGAGACCGGCGAGAACGTTGCCGAGGAATTCCAGGTCTCGCGCGCCGATCAGGACGCGATGGCGATCCGCTCGCAGCAGCGCGCGGGCGCGGCAATCGCGGCGGGCTATTTCGCCGAGGAAATCACCCCGATCCAGGTGCCCGGCGGCAAGGCCGGTCCCATCACCGTCGACAAGGACGAGCATCCGCGCCCTGAGACCACGCTCGAAGGTCTGGCCAAATTGAAGCCGATCGTGCGCAATCCCGGCACCGTGACCGCGGGCAACGCATCCGGCGTCAATGACGGCGCGGCGGCGATGATCCTCGCTTCCGAAGCTGCTGTGAAGAAGCACGGGCTGACGCCGCGGGCGCGCATCCTTGGGTTAGCCTCGGCCGCGGTGCCGCCGCGCATCATGGGCATCGGGCCGGTGCCGGCGACCAAGAAGCTGATGGAGCGGCTCGGCATCAAGATCTCCGACTTCGATTTGATCGAGCTCAATGAAGCCTTCGCCTCGCAGGGCATAGCCTGTCTGCGGCAACTCGGCGTCAAGGACGATGCCGACTTCGTCAATCCGCACGGCGGCGCGATCGCGCTCGGCCACCCGCTTGGCATGAGCGGCGCGCGGCTGGCGCTGACGGCAGTGCACGGCATGGAGAAGCGGGGCGGGAAGCTTGCCTTGGCAACCATGTGCGTCGGCGTCGGTCAGGGCGTTGCGGTCGCGATCGAAAAGATCAATTAAGACAACGATTTGGGAGGGCGAAAAATCGTCCTTTCCCAAATTAGTTATGTCATATAATGATCCCGGCGGCGCGGCTGACCGGCGCAACGCGAGGGAGGAATTCGTCATGACATTGGTCTATCCAGTGCAATCACTCGCGGCGCATCCGCCGCGGCTGTCTCCCGCCTACAAGAGCACGGTCAAGCGATCGCCCTCCAAGCCGTTGATTCCGATGCGGCACACGCTGTCGGAATTGACCGGGCCGGTCTACGGCCACGAGACCGTGCGCGCGAACGATCACGATCTCACCGTTCAGGGCAAGGGTGAGCCGCTCGGCGAGCGCATCATCGTGCACGGCCACGTGCTGGATGAAGACGGCCGCGGCGTGCCGAATACGCTGGTCGAACTCTGGCAGGCCAACGCCTGCGGCCGCTACGTCCACGTCGTCGATCAGCACCCGGCGCCGCTCGATCCGAATTTTACCGGCGCCGGCCGCACGCAGTCCGACGCGGAAGGTTATTACCGCTTCATCACCATCAAGCCCGGTGCCTATCCCTGGGGCAATCACCACAACGCCTGGCGTCCGGCGCACATCCACTTCTCGGTGTTCGGCCACTCCTTCGTCTCGCGGCTGGTGACGCAGATGTATTTCCCCGGCGATCCCCTGTTTCCGTTCGATCCGATCTTCAATTCGGTCACTGACGAAAAGGCGCGCAACCGGATGATCTCCGCGTTCGATCTGGAGAATACCAAGCCGGATTGGGCTCTGTGCTACCGATTCAACATTGTGCTGCGCGGGCGCAACGCCACGCCGATGGAGAACAAGTAAGTGTCCCAGACCAAGCCAGACGGGGTCACCCCGTCGCAGACCGTCGGTCCGTATTTCGCCTACGGCCTGACCTCGAACGGCAAGTACGACTGGAACGACGCCTTCAGCAACAACCTCGTCACGCCGGATACGTCGGGCGAACGCATTCGTGTCGAGGGGATGGTGTTCGACGGCGACGGCGTGCCGATTGTCGATTGCATGCTGGAGATTTGGCAGGCGGACGCGCAAGGGCGCTTGTCCGATCCGCAGGACAAGCGGGCACTGCCGAATTCCACCTTCAAGGGGTTTGGCCGCGTCGGCACCGATGCGAAGGGCGCTTACGCCTTCGACACCATCAAGCCGGGCGTCGTGCCCGATCCCGACGGTAAGCCGCAGGCGCCGCATATCGTGCTCGCGGTGTTTGCACGCGGCATGCTGCTGCATCTCTATTCGCGGATCTATTTCGACGGCGAAGCTGCCAACGCCGCCGATCCGGTGCTGGCGCTGGTGCCGGCCGACCGCCGCGCGACGCTGATCGCGACGCGGCAGCCGGGCAACGGCAACGCAGTGTATCGGTTCGACATCCATCTGCAGGGCGACAAAGAGACGGTGTTCTTCGACGTGTAGCCGCAATCGTATCGCGGACGAGGCTGAGCGACAGGCAAGACTTCGCACATGATGACGCTTCGCCAGGTCGAGGTGATTCGCGCCGTGATGGTCACCGGCACGATCGGCGGCGCGGCGAGGCTTTTGAACGTGTCGGCGCCCGGCATCAGCCGGCTGGTGAAATACACCGAGAAATCCCTGGGCGTGCGCTTCTTCCAGCGTCAGAACGGGCGCTACTTCCCGACGCCGGAAGCCCGCAACATTTTCGAGCAGATCAACGGCGTCTACGAGAAGATGGATGATCTCACCGAGATCATCTCCAAGATCGGACGCGGCGATCTGTCCGAACTGCGCATCGGCTCGGTGCCGAGCATCTCGCAGGTAATGGTGCCGCGCGCGATCGAGCGGGTTCGCCGCCGCTATCCGGAACTGCGGATCGACATCAACATCCTCAAGATCGAGGAAGCCGTCGACTATCTGTTGCTGGGCCGCGGCGATTGCGTCGCCATGAGCTACCGGCTCGAGCATCCCGGCCTCGATTTCCTGCCGCTGGCATCGGGTGAATTGTTCTGCATCGTGCCGGCGGGGCATGAACTGGCCGGTTGCAAGCAGGTCTCGGCCAAGGAGATCATCCGCTATCCGCTGATCGGCATCGACCCCAACGATCCCTATGGGCGGATCATGGCGGAGATCTTCGCGCGCAACAAACTCGACTACGACATCACCATCCGCGCGCGTTTCGGCACCACGGTGTGCGCACTGGTCAAGGCCGGCCTCGGCATTGCCGTGATCGACCAGTTCACCGTCGCCCATGGCGGCTATCCCGGCGTCGAACTGTTGAAGATCGTCGAGCCGACCCGATTTGACACCTACATCGCGGTGAAACGTGGTGCGCCGCTATCGCTGCACATCGAGCATTTCATCGAGTGCCTGCGCTCGGAAATGCGGGCAGTGGGGCCGGGCAAGCCGGCGCCGCGAAAGGCCGATACCAGGCCCCGCAAAAAATAACATTACGTTATCTATCCGGCATAAATGGGTAATTGTGTTAGGTCGGCAAAGCGCTATCGTTCGGCCGGATCGGGGCGTATCCCGGGTCGCCCGCCGCCGTTAATGCATTACGCCCGATGACGAGATCATGAGCCCTGCCGCCCGCCCCATCGCTCCGGCCGATCGCCGCTTCCTCACCGGCCTGATCGGCGCGCCGATCGCGCATTCGGCGTCGCCGGCAATGCATGAGCGGGCCGCCGAAGCGCTCGGCGCCCATTGCCACTACCAACTGATCGAAGTCGCAGGCGCCAGCCGCGAAGAGTTGAAGCTGCTGCTCGATGGCGTGCGGCGGCTGGGTTTTGCGGGCGTCAACGTCACCTTCCCCTACAAGGAAGCGGTGGTTTCCCTGCTCGATGAATTGTCGCCCGGCGCGCGTGCCGTCGGTGCAGTCAACACGGTCGTGGTCCAGGACGGCCGGCTGATCGGACACAACACCGACACGACGGGATTTGCCCGGGCGATCACCGAACTCGTCCGCGATCCCGCGCAGAGCCACGTTGCCGTGATCGGCGCAGGCGGCGTAGGCAAGGCGATCACCTTCGCGCTGGCGGAGATCGGCGTGAGCGAGATCCGGGTCTTCGATACCGACGCCGCCAAGGCCGCGCAACTTGCCGGCCAGATCGAGAAGCATGGCAGCGTGAAGGTTGCCGTCAGCGTCGAGGAAGCCATGCGCGGCGTCACCGGGGTCGTCAACGGCTCGCCGGTCGGCATGTTGCCGAACCGCGGCACGCCTGTGCCGGATTCACTGCTGCACAAGGACATGTGGGTAGCGGATGCAGTCTACACGCCGCTCTGGACGCCGCTGTTGAATGCCGCCAAGGCCAAGGGCGCCGAGGTCATGACGGGGCGAGAGCTCGCGATCTATCAGGCCGCGGACGCCTTCGAGCTGTTTACGGGGCTGAAGCCATCGGCCGTCGAGATGGGAAATGCATTCGACGCCGTGATGGCCAAACGCTACGCTAAAGTGAACGCAGCTTAACAACGCGGCCGGTCACAAGGTCGCGCATTGGATCAAAGAAGAGGGGATGGAAATGAGAACTGGATTTTTCGCAGGACTCCTGCTTGCGACCGTGTCGGCCGCAGCCGCATTCGCGCAAGGCGCACCGATCAAGCTCGCCAATGTCGCCGAACTGTCCGGCGGCGGCGCCACCGTCGGCAACAACTGGAAAAACGGCATCGACCTCGCGATCGAGGAAATCAATGCCAAGGGCGGCCTGCTCGGCCGCAAGCTCGAAGTCACGCATGCGGATTCGCAGTCGAACCCCGGCGTGGCGCGCGCGCAGGTGCAAAAGGCGCTCGACAATGAGCCCTACGTCCTGCTCGGGCCCGGCTATTCGGGCTCCGTCAAGGTCACCTCGCCGCTCGCCGCTGAAGCCGGTATCGCCCAGATCATGGGCGGCGAAGCTGCCGAACTGACGCAAGGCGGCAACAAGTTCCTGTTCCGCACCTCGTTCGGCCAGCAGTCCTCGATGCCGAAGGTCGTCAAATACATCAACGATGAGCTGAAGGCGAAGTCGGTCGCGGTCGTCTGGGTCAACAACGATTTTGGCAAGGGCGGCCGCGACGTCATCACCAAGGAATTCGCCAAGTACAACATCAAGGTCGCGGCTGACCTTTCCACGGAAGCGGGACAGGCCGACTTCGCCGCCGACGTCAGCAAGATCAAGGCCGCGGCGCCCGATGCCGTCTTCATCTACCTCAACGAGGAAGAAAGCGCGCGGATACTGAAGGAGCTGAAGCGCCAGGCGGTCACCGTGCCGCTGATGGGCGAGACCACGCTGGTCGGCCAGAAGGTTGTCGAACTCGCCGGCGATGCTGCCAACGGCGCGCGCGGCCATGTCGGCCTCACCACCGATGCGCCGGTCGAACTGGTCAAGGCCTTCAGGGAGAAGTTCGTCAAGAAGTACAATTACGTCCCCGATCATAACGGGCTGAAGGGCTATCTCGCGATCTACATGATCAAGGCGACCACCGATAAAATGGGCAAGGTCGATTCCAAGGCGTTCGCCGACACACTTCACGGCCTCACCATCAATGCCGCGAACGAGCCTGGCATCCTGATGGATGTGACCTTTGACGCGAAGGGCGACATCGACCGCCAGGGATTTTTGGTCGAGATCGTCGAGGGCAAGCAGGTCGTCAAGCAGGTGCTGCCGAAACTTAATTGAACCGCGCGGGCGCGTGCGATTGAGCGCGTGCGCCCCGCTCAGCATCACGAAATCATTGGCGCCGTCCGTGCGTGACGGCTGAGGGGAGAAGCATGTCGAATCTGCTCGATCTTCTCGTGGCAGGTCTTGCGACCGGGGCGATCTATGCCCTTGTCGCGGTCGGGTTCACGCTGCTGTGGCAGACGTCGCAGACCATCAATTTCGCGCAGGGCGAATTCGTGATGCTGCCGGCGTTCCTGATGCTGGCGGTGATGCATGCGGGCGCGCCGTTCTGGCTCGCCATAATTCTCGGCATCCTGCTGTCGCTGTTGCTGCTCGGCCTCGGTTTCAAGCTGCTGCTGGTCGATCCGATGCTCCGGCACGGCGTGCTGCCGCTTGCGATTGCGACCATGGCGCTGGCGATCGGCATGAAGGAAGCGGTGAAGCAGTTCTTCAGCGCCGAGGCCTCGCCATTCCCCTCCATCGTGCCGGCCGGTGACGTCTCGATCCTCGGCCGCGTGGTGTCGCTGCAGAGCTTAGGTGTGCTCGCGCTCGCGATTGCCGTGGTGATCGGCCTGACCATGCTGCTGAACCGCACGTCGATCGGTCACCAGATGCAGGCGACCGCGCAGAATCCGACGGTTGCCCGCATCATTGGCGTGCCCGTCGAACGCATGATCCTGCTGACCTTCCTGATCAACGCATTCCTGGTTGCGCTCGCCTCGCTGCTGATCACGCCGATCTATCTGGCGAAATTCTCCTCCGGCGAGGTGCTGGGGCAGGCGGCGTTCATCGCGGCGATCGTCGGCGGCTTCAACCAGGTGCGCGGCGCGATTGCCGGCGGGCTGCTGATCGGCGTCGTCGACAACCTGGCGGCGGCCTATGTGTCGACGCAGTATCGTGCCGCGGTGCCGCTGGTTCTTCTGATCGTCATCATCCTGTTCCGGCCGCAGGGCCTGCTCGGCCGGCCCGAGGAGCGCACGGTATGACCATCAACGGAAAATATCTGCGCATTGCTCTCGGCATCGCCGTTATCGCGGCGCTGATCATCGTGCCGATGAACTTCAACCGTTACGGCCTCTATATCCTGAGTCAGTGGGCGGTGATGACGATCGCCGCGATGGGGCTCAATCTGACACTCGGATATGCCGGCCAGGTCTCGCTGGCGCAGGGCGCGTTCGTCGGCATCGGCGCCTATGCGGCGGCGATCATGACCACACAGGGCATGCCGCTGATTGCGGCGCTCGGCGTCGCGATCGTGCTGTGCTTTGCGATCGGCTGGATTCTCGGCTATCCGGCGCTGCGTGTGCAGCATCACTACCTCGCCTTCGTGACGCTGGCCTTTTCGACGCTCGCGTTCCTGGTGTTCCGCAACGAGGACTGGCTCACCAAGGGCATCTACGGCATATCGAATATTCCGCGGCCGAACGTCCTGGGCTTCGCCACCAACCGGCCGCTGCCGTTCTATTACTTCTGCCTCGGCTCGCTCGGCGTCGTCTCGCTGGCGATGTGGTGGCTGATCCGCTCGCCCTGGGGCCGCGCCTTCGTGGCGCTGCGCGAAAACCCGGTGCGGGCGCTGTCGCTCGGCATCGACACAAGGCGCTATACGCTGATGGCGTTTGCGATCGGCTCTGCCCTTGGCGGTGTCGCCGGTACCCTTTATGCGCCGCTGACGCAATATATCGATCCGGTTCCGTTCAATCTCTCGCTCTCGCTCGATCTCTTGATGATGGTGATCGTTGGAGGCTCCGGCTTCTTCTTCGGACCGTTCCTCGGCGCCATGATCGCCGTGCTGCTGCCCGAATGGCTGCGCTTCACGCAGGGCTACTACCTGATGCTGTACGCGGTCGCCGTGATGCTGCTGCTGATCTATTCGCCGACCGGCATCCTCGGCATCCTCGACCGCTATCTGGCCGAGCGCCGCACCAAGACGGCGTCGGCGCTGCGCGCGGTTACCAAATCGAGACTGGAGACGGCGCCATGACCGCGGTCCTCGAAGTCAGCGATATCAAGAAAAGCTTTGGGGGCATCAAGGCCGTCGATGGCGTCAGCTTCGACGTGCAGGAGGGCGAGATCCTCGGGCTGATCGGGCCGAACGGCTGCGGCAAGTCTACGCTGTTCAACTGCATCCTCGGCCAGCTCGCGCCGACCGGTGGCGAGGTGAAGGTCGACGGCAAGGTCGTCACCGGGGTGCGGCCATCCGAACTGAATCGTCTCGGCGTCAGCCGCACCTTCCAGCTCCTGCAGGTGTTTCCGAAGCTGTCGGTGCGGGAGAATCTGATCCTCGCCGGGCAGGAGCATCAGGGCAACATGATGTCGCGGCTGTTCGGCCCGTCGGATGCCGGATTATCAGCGGCAGCCGACCAGATGATCGGCTTCTTCAAGCTGGATCATCTCGCGACCGAGGCCGCCGGCGGCCTGTCCTATGGCCAGCAAAAGCTGCTCGATGCCGCCATTGCGTTCATGGGCGGGCCGCGGCTGGTGTTGCTCGACGAACCCGCCGGCGGCGTCAACCTCACCATGCTCGGCGATCTCAAGGAGCGGCTGGCGGCGATCAACCGCGAGAAGCGCGCCACCTTCGTCGTCATCGAGCACAACATGGAATTCGTGATGTCGCTGTGCACGCGCGTGATGGTGATGGCGGAAGGCAAGCTATTGGCGATGGGCACGCCGGCTGAAGTGCGCGCCAATCCCGCCGTCATCGAAGCCTATCTCGGCCACTAGAGGGATCGACCAATGAGCGATGCCATCCTCGATGTTCAAGGCCTCGTCGGCGGCTACGGCAAGATGACGATCCTCAATGGCACCAGCTTTTCGGTGCCGGCAGGGTCCATCACCACCGTCATTGGTCCGAACGGCGCGGGAAAATCCACCGTGTTCAAGGCGATCTTCGGCCTGCTCAAGCTGCGCGAAGGCAAGGTCGTCTTCAAGGGACGCGACGTCACCGGGCTGAGCCAGCGCGAACTGCTCAATGCAGGTATCTGCTACGTGCCGCAGGGGCGCAATATTTTCCCCGAGCTGTCGGTGCGCGACAATATCCAGCTCGGCGCCGTCGTCGCGGGCCGCGACATCACCGATCTGCCTGCCAGAATCGAGGCGGCGCTCGATAAATTCCCGGTGCTGCGCAAGAAGGCGACGCAGCAGGCATCCACGCTGTCGGGCGGCGAGCAGAAGCAGCTCGAAGTCGTCCGCGGCCTCCTGCTCAATCCGCAACTGGTGCTGATCGACGAGCCGTCGATCGGGCTCTCGCCGCTGATGGTGCAGCAGACCTTCAACATTCTGAAGGAATTGCGCGACCGCGGCGTATCGATCCTGATGATCGAGCAGAATGCTCGCTCGGCGCTGGAGATTTCCGACTACGGCATCGTGCTCGAACTGGGCCAGACCCGCCTCGTCGACAAGGCCGAGCGGGTGCTGAACGATCCCCGCATCGGGCAATTGTTCCTGGGCGGCGCCATGACGGAGACGGCCGCATGAACAAGCGCTCGATCGCTACCGTTTCGCTCAGCGGGGCGCTCGATGAAAAGCTGCGCGCGATCGCCGAAGCCGGGTTCGATGCCGTCGAGATTTTCGAGAACGATCTGCTGTCGTTCAACGGCAGCCCGCGCGACGTCGGCCGGATGTGCCGGGATCTCGGGCTGTCGATCTGCGCCTTCCAGCCGTTCCGCGACTTCGAGGGCATGCCGGAGCCGCAACGTGCCCGCAACTTCGCACGTGCCGAGCGCAAGTTCGACCTGATGCAGGAACTGCAGACCGACCTGATGCTGATCTGCAGCAACATCTCGCCGGCCTCGCTTGGCGGCATTGATCGCGCGGCCGCCGATTTCCGCGAGCTGGGCGAGCGGGCCGCCGCACGGGGCTTGCGCGTCGGCTATGAGGCGCTCGCCTGGGGGCTTCATGTCAACGACTATCGCGATGCCTGGGAGATCGTGCGGCGCGCCGATCACCAATCGATCGGCGTCATCCTCGACAGCTTTCACGCGCTGGCGCCGTCGTTCCCGACCCTGCCGATCCAGTCGATTCCCGCCGACAAGATTTTTCTGGTGCAACTGGCCGACGCGCCGAAACTAGGCCTCGACGTGCTGTCCTGGAGCCGGCATTTCCGTTGCTTCCCGGGGCAGGGCGATCTGCCGGTCGCGCGTTTCGTGCAGGACGTGCTGGCCACCGGCTATACCGGCCCGCTGTCGCTGGAAATATTCAACGACCAGTTTCGCGCCGGCTCCGCGGTACGCACCGCGACCGATGGACTGCGCTCGCTGATCCTGCTCGAGGATGACGTTCGCGCGGCGGCGTCGAGCGCTCCGGCAGCGCCCTTGCCACCGAAAGCACACAGTCGTGGCGTCGGCTTCATCGAGTTCGCCGTCAGCGACGAAAAAGCCAAAAGCCTCGCCGCGCTGTTCGGCCAGCTCGGCTTCCGCAAGACCGGCGCGCATCGCAGCAAGGACGTCGAACGCTGGTCGCAGGGCCGTATTGACCTCGTGATCAATTGCGAACCCGACGGCTTTGCGCATTCGCACTTTGTCGCGCACGGCCCCGGCGTCTGCGCCATCGCCGTCGACGTGGATGATGCCGGCAGGACCATGGCACGGGCGGAAGCCTTGCAGGCGCGGACCTTCTACCAGCCGGTCGGGCCGGGTGAGCTGGAGATTCCGGCGATCCGCGGCGTCGGCGGCAGCCTGCTGTATTTCCTCGAAGAAGCCGGCAAGAACTGGGACCTCGATTTCGAATCCCTGCGCAGCGATGCGGCCAGCGACCGGCTCGATGCCGTCGATCATATCTCGCAGTCGATGCCCTATGACGAGATGCTGTCATGGCTGTTGTTCTACACCGGCATTCTCGATCTGGAGCGCCTGCCGCAGATGGAGATCGCGGACCCGGTCGGGCTGGTGCAGAGCCAGGCGCTGATCAATGGCAATCGGGGTCTGCGCATGGTGCTCAACGGCTCGTCAGCCACCCGCACGCTGTCGGCCCGCTTCATCCACGAATTCTTCGGTTCCGGCGTGCAGCATGTCGCGTTCTCCTGCGGCGATATTTTCGCGGCGATCGCCGACATGCGTGCGCGCGGTGCGGATTTCCTCAAGATCCCTGACAATTACTACGACGACATCGAAGCCAAGTACGGCCTCGATGCCGCCACCATGGCCGCGCTGCGCGACAACCAGATTCTCTACGACCGCGAAGGCGACGGCGAATTCTTTCAGGTCTATACCCATGCGTTCGACGAGCGGTTTTTCTTCGAGATCGTCGAGCGCCGCAACTATCACGGCTTCGGCGCCGCCAACGCCGCGATCAGGCTCGCGGCGCAGACCCGCGAATCGCGGCCGCTGACCATGCCCAAGGCGTGACCATCGGAATGGAAAACAAGAACACTGAGGGGAGGCGAGGCGATGTCGATCATGAAGGGGAAGGTCGTTGGCGCAACATTGCTGCTCGCGGCCTGCGGTTATCTCTCGCCAGCATCGGCCGATACGCTTTCCTGCGATGACGGTATCAAGACGGCGTTTCGCCCGGACGCCGACACGAAGGTGGTTGCAGTTCGCCTGGTGAAGAAGGGCGAGGAGCTGAAGGCAGTTGACGCGCCGCAGCCGATTACGGCTGCCGCTGATCTGTGCCTGGTCAAGCTATTGGTCGGCCCCGGCGCCACGGCGGAGAAGGACAGGAACGCGCGCTCCTGGTCCGAAGGTATCGGGATCGAGGTCTGGCTGCCGACGCAGGCCAATTGGAATGAGCGTATCCGCAATTACGGCGGCGGCGGATGGGTCGGCGGCGGTCATCGCTATGCGGACAAGATCGGCAGCAAGGTGCCGGCGATCGTCAATGCCAATATCGGATACGCCTCCGGCACCACGGACGCAGGCCAGCCCTGGTATCAGGATGGCTCGTTCGCATTTCTGTCCGACGGCAAGGTCAACGTGGAAGCGCTGCGCGATTTCTCGGTGCGCGCCATGGTGGAGCAGGCCGTCAAGACCAAGGCGCTGGTCAACCTCTACTACGGCAAGGCGCCGAAATATGCCTACTACGACGGCCATTCGCAGGGTGGCCGGCAAGGCCTGAAACTCGTGCAGGAATATCCCGAGCTTTACGACGGCTACATGATCGCGCAGCCGGCGCTGAATATCGCGAAATTCGGGACGGCAGGGCTCTATCCGCAGATCGTGATGAAAACCGAACTCGGCTTCACGTCGGCGGACAAACCGAAGGCCACAGCCTTCGCCGCCAAGGTTGCCGCCGCCAACAAGCGCGCGGTGGCCGCCTGCGATAAGGCCGGCCTCGGCTTCCTGCTCGATCCCTTTGCCTGCGATTACAATCCCGCACGCGATGCCGACATGCTGTGCGCAGGCGAGGCTGGCGAGGGCGTCGCCGGCAATAATGCCGATGGTGCGGCCTGCATGAGTCTCAAGGAGGCGAACGCGCTGAACCGGATCTGGTACGGCGCCACCAGCGATGGCAGTTTCGATGCCGCGCAGAGCGCCGATGCGCGGTCCGGCAAATCGCTCGGCAAGAACCAGCTCTGGTGGACGTTCACCAAAAGCACCGGCATCGCTAACCTGATCACCAGCGCCTCCTCCTATGGCGTCGCCTTGGCGCTGCAGGATGTCAGCTACGCTCCTGACGCCAGCACGTCGTCAGGCGAACCCATCACGAACGTCTCGACCAATGTGCGCAATAAATGGCTGGAGCTTGATTACGCCGGGCTCGCCGATGCCGTGAACAAGGGCGTCGCGCTGCAGCCGACGCTGTTCAGCGACCTCATCACCGACAAGGCGGACCTCGCGAAACTGCGCGATCTCGGCCGCAAGGTCATCGTCTACACGGGCCTCGTCGATGATGCGATCCCGCCCGCCGGCAACATCAATTACCACGAGCGCGTGGTGGCGGCGATGGGCGGGTATGCCGAGGTGCAGAAGTTCATGCGGATGTATCTTGTGCCGGGATCGGCGCACTCTTCGCAAGGGAGGGCCTATACCGTCGGCGGCAAGAACGACAGCGTGCCGTTGCCGAAGCTGCCGGGCAATGCCAATCAGACACCGACACGCGAGCAGGACCAATTCTTCACCGCGCTGATCGACTGGGTCGAGAAGGGCACCGCGCCCGGCGAAATCCTGCTGACGTCGCGTGACAACAGCCTCAGCTATCCCGTCTGCGTCTATCCGCTGCGGACGAACTGGAACGGCAATGAAGATGCAAAGCAGGCCTCGAGCTATAGCTGCCGGTAGCTGCCCTTGCGCCGCCCACGATTATCCGAGATCTCGCCCGGGTACGACGTCGTCGTGATCGGCGCCGGAGCCGCCGGCATGTCGGCTGCGCTTTTTTCCGCCATTCGCGGCGCGAAAACGCTGCTGGTCGAGAAGACGGGGGTTGTCGGCGGTACCTCCGCATGGTCGGCCGGATCGATCTGGATACCCAATACGCGCCATGCATCGGCCGCCGGCGCGATCGATAGCGTGGCGAACGTCGAAAAATATCTGCAGCAGATCATTGGAAACCATGCCGACGTTGCGCTGCGCGCCGCCTTCCTGAAGGCGGGTCCCACGGCAGTCGAGGTTCTGGAAAATCATTCCGAAGTGAAGTTGCGGGCCTATGTTCGTCATCCCGACTATCGCTCCGAGCTTGAGGGTGCGGCGCTCGCCGGGCGCGCGCTGGAGCCGTTGCCATTCGACGGGCGTTTGCTTGGCGAGGCGTTCGCGCTGGTTCGACCGCCGCTCCCGGAGTTCACGCTGCTTGGCGGAATGATGGTCGACAGGACGGATATCGGTCATCTGTTGTCGTCAACGAGGTCCGTCAAATCGTTGTGGCACTCTACCAAGCTCTTTGCGCGCTACGCACGCGACAAAGCGAGCCATGGCAGGGGCACACGGCTCGTGATGGGGAATGCGCTGGTCGGCCGGCTACTGTATTCATTGATGCGTCAGGGTGTAGAGATCCTGACAGGCGCATCGCTTGCGAAGATCATCCGGAAACCTGACGGCGCCGTTATGGCGGCCGGTTTGATCTCGGAAGGAGTATCGCGCGAGATCGGCGTCAATGCCGCTCTGATTCTGGCGGGAGGCGGTTTCAACCGCCATGCCGAGCGACGCCTCGCCGCGCTTGGAACCGAGTCCGGATGGTCGTCCGTCGCGCCGGGCTCGAGCGGCGATGCGCAGGACAAGGCCCTTGAGATCGGTGCGCGCCTCGGTGATCGGGATGTCAGCCCTGCATTCTGGGCGCCCGCATCGATCCGGCGGCGGCGCGACGGATCACAAGCGGTGTTTCCGCACTTCGTGCTCGACCGTGCCAAACCGGGGACGCTGGTTGTCGACAGCAACGGGCGTCGGTTCGTCAATGAAGCGATCTCCTATCACCAGTTTGCGCTGGAGATGTTGGCAAAGGGAAAGTCGGCCATTCCGGCGTTTCTGATCGCGGATGCGGTTTCAGTCAGGAAGTATGGCCTTGGCATGGTGCGGCCTGGTGGCTGGGGCACCAGAGCGGCTGTCGCCGACGGCTATGTCAGCGTCGCCGACACCGTCGAGCAGCTTGCACTGCGACTGCACATCGATCCCGGTCAATTGCGCGCGACGGTCGACAGGATGAACCTGTATGCGCAAACCGGTCTTGATCCCGAATTCGGCAGGGGAAGCACGGTGTATCAGAATCACAACGGTGATGCGTCTGCGGGCGGGGCCAATCCCAACCTTGGCCGCATCGCGTCGGCCCCCTTCTATGCGGTCCGGCTTTATCCTTCCGATATCGGTACCTCCTGCGGACTTGTCACGGACGAGCTTGCCCGCGTTCTAGATGCCGGCAATCAGCCGATTGCTGGCCTCTACGCTTGCGGAAATGACATGCAGTCGATCATGGGTGGAACCTACCCCGGACCGGGGATCACGCTCGGGCCAGCGATCGCGTTTGCCTATATCGCGGCGTCGGACGCCGCTCGGCGCTTGGGCGTCGAATGACGCCGTCGTTTTCGCTTGCCGCGCTTATCGCGCTCGAACTTGCACCATGCGAATTGATCTGCATCTCCGCCGCAGCTATCCCGTCTCGTCTATCCGCTGCGGACGACGTGGAATGGCAACGGAGATGCAAAGCAGGTTTCGAGCTATAGCTGCCGGTAGGCCGGCGGGTTAGGATCGTGTCGTCGGTAGCGGCCTCAGTACCGGATTGAACATGATCGAACCCAAGGAAAGCGCGAGCAAAGCGCGCGAAGTGCTGGGCCTGCTCGGCTTCCTGTTGGTGGCCACAGCCCAGGTCTCGAACATGATCCTGGCGCGCGGCGTTGCCGGCAGCGTACCGCCGTTCTCGATCGCCTTCTTTCGCTGGAGCATCGTCGCGCTCGGCCTGTTGCCGGCCATCGTGATGGCATTGCGGGAAAGGCCCGGCGTGTTGCAGGGGCAGACGCTCGGCATCGCGGCGGCGGGCTTTCTCGGCATGTTCGTGTGCGGCGGCCCGGTTTATCTCGCCGGCGTTACGACCTCGGCGATCAACCTGGCGCTGATCATGGCGCTCGCGCCGCTCGCAGTACTGCTGTTCTCTTTCATGTCCGGCCAGGAACCCATTCATCGAAGCCAGATCATAGGCATGCTGCTCTCGCTGGCCGGCGCGGCCTTGATCATTACCAAAGGGCAGGCAGCCGTCGGCGCTGGCGTGGTAACCGGCGACCTGCTTGCGCTGATGGCGATGCTGGGTTGGGCGGGGTACACCCTGCTGCAGAATCGTGTCGGCAGCGGTGTGAGCTTTCTGGCGCGGATCGGCCTGTTCGCGGCAGCGGGCGCGCTGTTCTCGTTGCCCTTCGCCATCCACGAAATGTGGACCGCGCCGGCCGCCGCGTTCAACGGGCGTGCGGCGCTGGTGTATTTGTTCGCAGGATTGGTCCCCGGGCTTTTTGCCTATTCGGCCTATGCCTATCTCGGCGCGAAATTCGGCGCGGTGTCGACTTCCCTGAGCCTTTATCTCGGACCGATCGTCAGCGCGGTGCTGTCGATCCTGTTTCTCGGGGAGGCGCCTACCATGATCCATCTGATCGGCGGCGCACTGTCGCTCGGCGGCATGTGGTTGAGCCTGCAGGCGAAGCAGAGCGGATCACCATCCTAACGCGACGTCGGCTGCCCGGAAATTTATCAAGGCATCTTCGCGCTCGATGCGCGTCGCCGATTTCACCTGACGAGTCGCTCTCCTTGTCGCGCCGTTCCGCGTGGCCGTCATAACGGCGGCCTTTGGCATCGACTTGACAATAAATGATCGGTTATATAATGTATTTGTTATATAGTAGATTTGAGATGGACGATGCCAAATCTCGATGCCGCCTTTTCCGCCCTGGCTGACCCAACTCGTCGCGCAATCCTGGCGCGTCTCGCGTTGGGCGAAGCCACCGTCATGGAGCTGGCCGAGCCGTTCGAGATGACGCAACCCGCCATCTCCCGACATCTCAAGGTGCTCGAGGGCGCAGGTCTCATCCTCCGCCGGGTCGAAGGCACGAAGCGGCCGTGCCGGCTGGCGCCGACGGCCGTTGCCGAGATCGACCAATGGCTCGGGATGCTGCGCCAGGCCCTGAGTGCGAACTACAACCGGTTGGACGACGTTCTGGCCGCCATGAAAACCGAAGAGTGAAAGGCAGTCCGATGAGCAAGTTGACGCTGAAGACCGAAGGCGACACCCACGTCGTTGTCACCAGGCATTTCGCCGCCACGCCGGAGGCTGTTTATCGCGCGCACACCGAACCCGCGCTGATCCAGAAGTGGCTGCTAGGTCCGGAGGGCTGGACGATGCCGGTCTGCATCAACGAGGCGCGCCCCGGCGGTAAGATCCGGTACGAATGGAGCGACGGCAAGGGCGGCGGCTTCTATCTGACCGGAGAGTTTATCGAGACCGTGCCGTTCACCCGGCTCGTGCACGTCGAACGGATGCATCTGCCCGATCCGACACCGGACAATCATGTCGAAACGAATTTTGCCCCCGATGGCACCGGCACATTGATGACCATGCGAATGACGCTGCCTGATGCTGCGACGCGCGCCGCGATGCTGGCGACCGGCATGGAAGATGGAATGGAAGCGAGCTACGCGCGGCTTGACGCGCTATCTATCCCGGCGCGGCCATAACGAAACCGCGCGCGGACGGCTACTCCATCACCGCGTGATCCGGCGCGACCGACTGTTCGCGTAACGTGGCCTTGGTCGAGCCGATCATGATGGCGAGCGGGATGGCGCAGGCGGTGAAGATCATCACCATCTGGTAGTCGTGCGAGAACGCGATGATCTGCGCCTGCACCTTAACCATCATATCAGCCATGGCGCGGCCCTTGTCTGTGGCGAGATCGATCATATCGCGCACGCCCGGCATCTGCAGGGCGTGATTGAACGGATTGATATTCTCCGACAGTACTGCGTAGGTGTAGCGCGTGCGCTGCGTCAGTTGCGCGATCACCAGCGAGATCCCGATCGAACTGGCGACATTGCGCATCAAGGTCAGCATCGAGGTGCCGTCGGTGCGCAGATGATTGGGCAGCGTCAGGAACGCCACCGTCGACAGCGGCACGAACACCAGGCCGAAGCCAAAACCCTGGACCACGCTGATGATCACGATCTCGGTCGCGCCGGTCTGGTCGGTCCAGCCCGTCATATAGAACAGCGACAGGCAGGTGATGCCGAGGCCGGAAACGATCAGCGTTCGCGCCTCGATATGGTTCATCATGCGGCCGACCAGCATCATCGCCACGAACGTGCCGCAGCCGCGGCTCGCCAGCAGCAGCCCGGCGGTGATGATGGGATAGCCGATCACATTCTGCAGGAACGGCGAGGCAAGGGCCATGGTGGAGAACAGCACCAGCCCCATCACGGCCATGAATACGCAGCCGGCGACGAAGTTCTTGTCCTTGAACAGCGCGAACTGGATGAACGGATGCTGCGTCGTCAGCGAATGCGCCAGGAAATAATAGAAGCCGATGGCGGCGACGATGAATTCGGCGATGATCTCATTGGACTCCAGCCAGCCGAGCTGCTCGCCGCGGTCGAGCGCAAGCTGCAGCGCGCCGATGGCGACCGCCAGTGCGGTGAAGCCGAACCAGTCGAACCGCAGCTCGAGGTCCTTCCTGGTCTCGTCCATGAAGATCACAAGGCCGAGCACGGTGATGACGCCGAACGGCAGGTTGACGAAGAACACCCAATGCCAGGAATAGGTCTCGGTCAGCCAGGCGCCGAGCGAGGGACCCATGATCGGCCCCATCATCACGCCCATGCCCCAGATCGCCATTGCTTTGGCGCGTTCGTGCAATGCGTAGGAATCGAGCATCACCGCCTGGGACAGCGGCACCAGCGCTGCGCCGAACACGCCCTGCAGCAGGCGGAATACCACCATCTGGGTGATGTCCTGCGCCAGCCCGCACATCACTGAGGCGACGGTGAAGCCGGCCGAGCAGACGATGAAGATGCGCTTGCGGCCGAAGCGGTTGGCGATCCACCCGACCGGCGCGGTCATGATCGCGGCGGCGACGATGTAGGAGGTCAGGACCCAGTTGATCTGGTCCTGCGAGGCCGACAGCGTGCCCTGCATGTAGGGCAGCGCGACGTTGGCGATGGTCGTGTCCAGCGCCTGCATGATGGTCGCTGTCATAGCGCAGATCGTCACCATGTTCCGGCGCAGGCCGGGAACGGCAGCCGATGGTGCGCCCGTCGTCATGGCGTTATTCGGGGTCCTGGTTCGCCACCGCCGGCGACATGCCGAGCAGGGCGGGCAACGAACGGCGATGGTTGGTGTCGATCGTGGCGTAGACGCTCATGCCGGCCTTCAGCTTGCGGACGAACTTGTCGTTCTTGTCGAAATAGATCCGCACCGGCACGCGCTGCACCACCTTGACGAAATTGCCCGACGCATTCTGTGGCGGCAGGATCGCGAATTGCGCGCCGGTGCCGGGCGAGAGCGAGCCGACCGTGCCCTTGAACGGATGGTTCGGGAAGGCATCGACCTCGAGCGTGACGGACTGGCCGACCGCGACATGGGTGAAATCGGATTCCTTCGGGTTGGCGTCGACCCACGGGTTCGACGTGTCGATGATGCTGAACACGGGCGTGCCGGCGGTAACGAAGCGGCCGAGCTGAATCTGCTCGACCTGGGTGGCGATGCCGGCCATCGGCGCGCGCATCACGGCATGATCGAGATTGCGCTGGGCCTGGTCGAGCGCCGCCTTGGCCTGGGCATAGGGCGGGAATTCGCCGAGCGGCAGGTCTGGATTGCCGAGCAACTGCGCTTTTGCGGTCGCGATCTTCTGCTGCAGCAGCTGATATTGCGCGCTCGCGGTAACGAGGGCGGTCGATGCATTGTCGAGGTCGAGCTGCGAGCCGAAATTATTCTTCACCAGCGCCGACTTGCGTTCGACGTCGCGCCGCTTCAAGTCCATGCCCTGTTGCGAGAGCTCGCTCATCTGGCCGTAGATCTTGAGGTCGGCGATCAGATTGTCGTAGGTGACGTTCGCTTGCGCCAGGTTGGCCTTGGCCTGCGCGACGGCGAGTCGGAACGGCACGGGATCGATCTCGAACAGCACGTCGCCCGGACCAACCTGCTGGCCCTCCTTCACCACGACCTTCTCGATCTTGCCTGATATGTCGGGCGTGATCAGAATCTTTTGCGCGCCGACATAGGCATCGTCAGTGGTCACGTAGCGGCCGCCGTTGAGATAGAACGTCACTCCGGCCACCAGCGCGACCAGCGGCAGCACGACGAGCAGCAGGAAGCGGCGATAGCGACGCAGGCCGGCCAACAGGCGGCGGCGCGGCTCGGCGGCAAGTTTCGTTCGCGGCGATGCCGGACTGTTCTTCTGCTCGGGCGGGAATTTGAGCACGGGATCAGCCATAACGCTGCTCCTTTCGTGGAGATTCGTTCGCAGGATTCTGGATCGCGTTGCGAACGTTCTCCTTGATCAGGTCGAGTTGGTCGAGCAGGCGGTGCGCATCGGCAGGGTTGATGCCATCGAGTGCGGTCGCCGTCAGTTCGGCGCGCAGCCCGGCAAGCTTGCCGAGTAACGGACGCGCGGCCTTGCGCAGATAGAGACGGTTGACGCGGCGGTCGTTCTCGTCGCCGCGGCGCTCAATCCAGCCATTGTCGCAGAGCTTGTCGATCAGCCGCGTCAGCGTGATCGGCTGCATCTCCATCTGTTCGGCGAGTTCCGATTGCTTCAGGCCCTCGGTCCGTTCGACCTTGGCCAGAACAGCCCATTGCGCGCGGGTGATGCCGTAGCGCGCCGCCTGCCGGTCAGCATAGGCGCGCATCATCCGCTGCACCTCGCCGAGCGTAAAAAGGAAATTCATGTCCACCGAACCGCGCATCGCCCTCAGCCTCCATAAGCTAGCGATATAATAAGCTTGCTTATGAATTCCGCATGCCGAGTTAACAATGGCCTGATCCGCTTCCAGCACATGGCTGGGAACCAGCGGAAGCCGGGCTTTGGGATTGGCCGTCAGAAGTGCTACAAAAGGTTGAGATGAGCCTGACAAAGCCAACGTTTCCCGCGCCCGATCACGATCACGGCCGCTGCACTGCGGAAGCGATCGCCCATGCCGAACAGGTTTGCGCGCGCCGGGCACAGAAATTCACGCCGATCCGGCGCCAGGTGCTGCAGGCGCTATTGTCGAGCCACCGCCCGCTCGGCGCCTATGAGGTGATCGACGAACTCGCCAAATCGATGCCGCGCCCGGCGCCGATCACCGTCTACCGCGCGCTCGATTTTCTGATGGAAAACGGCCTCGTCCACCGCATCGAAAGCCGCAACGCGTTCCTCGCCTGTGCGCATGACCATGACGAGACCTCGATGGTAGCGTTTTTGATCTGCGAGCTCTGCGGCTCCGTCGGCGAAATTCCAGCGGCCCCGGTCGCGCAAAGCGTCAACGCGGCGGCGCGCGCCTCGGGTTTCGCGCCAAAGCTCTCCGTCGTCGAGATCGCCGGCACCTGCGCCCATTGCCAGAAATAAAGAACACGGCGCCAAGCCGGTCACGAGGATAGATGCCGTCCAAGCCATTAGAACCTTCTGCCGGGCGTGCGCTCACCCCGGGCGCCATCGCCTTGATGCTGATGCTGTGCCTGAGCTGGGGGTTCAACCAGATCGCGGTGAAGCTTGCGCTGCCCGATGTCCCGCCGATGCTGCAGGCCTTGATACGTTCCGCCGGTGCGCTGCCGGTGATGCTGTTCGCCGGATGGCTGCGTGGCGTGAAATTCTTCGAGCGCGACGGTTCGCTGGGCCCCGGCCTGTTGGCGGGCACGCTGTTCGGAATCGAGTTCGTGCTGATCTTCACCGGGCTGGTGTTTACCTCAGCATCGCGCGCGGCGGTGTTTCTCTACACCGCACCGTTCTTCGTTGCGCTCGGCTCCTACCAGTTTCTCGGCGAGCGTTTGAGCATGCTGCAATGGAGCGGGCTGGGCCTCAGTTTTGCGGGCGTAGCGCTGGCGATCGGCGTGCCGCAGGCCAACGTCGACGCGAAAGTATTGCTTGGCGATTTGCTGGTGGTCGGCGGCGGCGCGCTATGGGGCGCGACCACGCTGATCGCCAAGGGCACCAAGCTTCGGAACGCCGCGCCGGAAAAAGCGCTCGGCTACCAGGTCGCGGTGTCGATCCCGATCCTGGGCGCCGCATCGCTCCTGTTCGGCGAAAAGATCACCCACATGCCGAGCGCGCTGTCGATCTCGCTGCTGGCCTATCAGGCAATCTGGGTCGTGGGTTGCACCTTCGTGCTGTGGTTTGCGCTGGTGAAGACCTACTCGGCGAGCAAGCTTTCGTCGTTCACCTTCTTCACGCCATTGTTCGGCGTCGTCGCCGCCTATTTCATCCTGCACGATACGCTGACGATTGCGTTCGGCGTCGCGGCGCTGCTGGTCATCGCGGGGCTTTATCTCGTGAACAAGCCGGATCCGAAGGTGGTGCCGGATCCGAACGTGCCGGCGTAGCCGTTGTCGTATCGAACGCCTCTCGGGATTTTCGCTAGACGTTACGGAGAATTGTTTGAGCCCGTTCAAGAGCTGTATTTGCGATCGATTTGTATGGGTCCTTGATTGCCATGTCGGCAATCGCGCCATTGACAAAGTCGGGGTTCAGCTTGTCTAGCGTAAGGAGTGTCCTTGCTACCTTGTCCCGGTAGGAACGCAACGAATAATCGCGTCCGTATGCTTCTCCGCTGCCGCCGCGATATCGAAAATATCGCGCGGTCTTATGCTCGGTCCTCGATGGTAGATTTTCTTGGTGATTATTTCTGGGACATTTTCCAGTTCGACGGATTCACCTTCAATCGTGCGTCGGATTGTCGGCGACGACGTCATTGAGGAACCGACGATGAAGTCGATTTGGCCAATGTCTTTGAAAGCCAGTTTCAAGAATCTTGTGCCGTCTCCTTCGTACTCGGTCGGGGCAACCTCGAGTTTGAAGTCGCGTTTTTGGGGATCGAGGAGTGGCAGAAGCTGAGGATCGGGCAGAAAGATATCTATGTCATGACTCTCGCGGTGATCAATTTGCAGCATCATTGCCGTGCCGCCACCGAACGTCCAATGAGTGATGACGGCCTGCTCGGCATTTGCCTGACGGATAACGGCGCAAGCTATCCGGAATAGCTGCGCCCAGTCAGGCGAATGTTTGGGTGCGCTCACGCGGCGAGCGGATAGGACTCGCCAGAATAAATGGCAAAGGCCTTGGCTGCGGTTGCAAGCTGTTGCTCGGTAATATTGTAAGAGCAGGCAAACTCGATTTGCAGCTCTGGACTGACTTCGCCAAAAAACGAAGACATATGCCCGGGTGCTGCTTTAGCGGCTTCAGGATGAAGGAGACAAAAGGCAAGCGCCTGCGCGTCCAGCTGTTTGCTGTACGGCGCATTGACAGTAGTTAACACCAGAGCGGCGCTCGTCATCTTTATCACCTAGAGCTATTAGATTGGTCCGGTGGTACCCCTTGTCAACGGAATTAAGGCGCATTCCGTCAACGAACCTTAAACGATTTACCCCGTCTCGATCGGCAAGGATGCATCCTTCGCCCATTCGCCCATCGAGCCGTCGTAGAGGGTGAGGTTTCCGTAGCCGAGCCGGTGCAGCAGGAACAGGTCGACGGTGGCCGAGATGCCGCCGCCGCAATAGGCGACGACACGCTTGTCTTTCGTGATGCCCTGCGCCTTGAACTTGGCTTCGGCTTCCGCGAGCGGCACGAAGGCCTTGGTCTTGGGATCGAGCAGTGTCGCGGCCGAGACGTTGCAACTGCCGGGCACGCGGCCCGGCCGGCCGTAGCGGCTGGGCTCCAGTCCCCTGTGAAACTGCGGGCCGAGGGCGTTGACGACGACGGTGTTGCGTTCGGCGGTGGCGGCCAGCGTCTGATACTTGTCGACGAAAAATCCGTCTTTCGGTTCGGCGACAAACGTCGCCGGCGGATATCCCTTCGCTGGCCCGGTTTCGAGCGAACGTCCCTCGAATTTCCATTTGTCGAGCCCGCCGTCGAGCACAGATACCGTCTCGAAGCCCAGCGACGTGAGCATCCACCAGAACCGCGTCGCCCACATCGGGGTGCCGATACTGTACAGCACCACCCGGCTGTCATTGGATACGCCATGACGTCCGAACGCGGCTTCGAGCTGCGCCACCTCAGGCATCATGAAGCGAAGCTCGGTAGCGGCATCGGAGAACTCGCCCTGCAGATCGAGAAAGTCCGCGCCCGGAATGTGGCCGGCTTCGAAGGTGTGCCGCCCGGGCACGGTGAGATAGGGCTGGCTGGAGCCTTCGGGTGCGGGTTCTAGGTAGGTGGTGCAGTCGAACAGGCGCAAAATGGGCTGATCCAGGAGATCAGCGAGTTCCGCCGTAGAGATGAGCCCGTTATGCCCCGACATTGATGGCCTCCCGTTATTTTAGGCTGATGCTAGGGCCCGCATCGGGCTATGAAAAGGCGGCCGGGAAGTGCGCTCGCCCTTTCAATTCGGCGATTCCTGACCAATATAGCGGTTAACGGAAGCCGCGGTATTTTCACCCGGCTTCCGCCACTGTTAACGGCCTAAGCTGTTGAATCTACAATGCAAAATCCGAAGAGTGACGGGGCGCACAGACCTTTCGCCACCCCCTTGGTGATTGTCACCAAAACCTGATATTCGAGGCCCCATGAACAAGCCCGAAATAATCCCGCAAGACGACGTCGCAGGCCCCAGGGCCCGGCACAAAACCACCCAGGTCATGGTCGGCAATGTTGCCGTCGGCGGGGGTGCGCCGATCGTCGTGCAGTCGATGACCAACACCGACACCGCCGATATCGAAGGCACGATCGCGCAGGTCGCGGCGCTGACCCGCGCCGGATCGGAAATGGTGCGCATCACCGTCGATCGCGAGGAGGCGGCTGCCGCCGTTCCGCATATCCGTGACGGCCTGCGCAAGCGCGGCATCACCACGCCCCTGATCGGCGACTTCCACTATATCGGCCACAAGCTACTCGCCGAATACCCTGATTGCGCCGAGGCGCTCGACAAATACCGCATCAATCCCGGCAATGTCGGCTTCAAGAACAAGCGCGACACGCAGTTCGCCGACATCATCGAGATTGCCAACAAGAACAACAAGCCGGTCCGCATCGGCGCCAATTGGGGCTCGCTCGACCAGGAACTGCTGACCAAGCTGATGGACGAGAATACGGCCTCGCCGAACCCGCGCGATGCGCGCGCTGTGACCCGCGAGGCCATGGTGCAGTCAGCGCTGTTGTCGGCCGCCCGCGCCCAAGAGCTCGGCATGCCCAAGAACCGCATGATCCTGTCGGCGAAAGTTTCCGCCGTGCAGGACCTGATCGCGGTCTATCAGACGCTCGCCTCGCGTTCCGACTACGCCATCCATCTCGGCCTCACTGAAGCCGGCATGGGATCGAAGGGCATCGTCGCCTCGTCGGCTGCGCTCGGCATCCTGCTTCAGGACGGCATCGGCGATACCATCCGTATCTCGCTGACGCCCGAGCCCGGCGGCGATCGTACCCTTGAGGTGCAGGTCGCGCAGGAGCTGTTGCAGACCATGGGCTTCCGCACCTTCGTGCCGCTGGTCGCGGCATGCCCGGGCTGCGGCCGCACCACCTCCACCACGTTCCAGGAGCTGGCGCGCTCGATCCAGGATTTCATCCGCGACGAGATGCCGACCTGGAAGACGCAATATCCCGGCGTCGAGCAGCTCAACGTCGCTGTGATGGGCTGCATCGTCAACGGCCCCGGCGAATCCAAGCACGCCAATATCGGCATCTCCCTGCCCGGCACCGGCGAAGCGCCGGCGGCTCCCGTGTTCGTCGACGGCAAGAAGTTCCGCACCCTGCGTGGGCCGACGATTGCCGCCGACTTCAAGGCGCTGGTGATCGATTATATCGATCAGCGTTATGGCAGTGGTGCCAAGGCGCCGGTGACCGCGGCGGAATAACGCCCGCCAAACAGCTGCATTGTAGGGCGGATTAGCGTTAGCGTAATCCGCCTTATTTTTTGGCCGCGGGAGTGGCGGGTTACGCTTCGCTAACCCGCCCTACATTGCTACGATGATCCCAATCAAGAACGGTTGGGAGAACGCCCATGAGCTCACTGTCCGGCAAGCAGGGACCGCGTTATCGGCACACCGCCGGCGAAGCTGAACCCTACGAGACCATCGGCGTCGAAAAACTTACCCCTATCATCGGCGCGGAAATCTCAGGCGTCGATATCGGCAAGCTCGTCTCGGACGACGCGCGCTCCAACCGGACGATGGACGAGATCCATCGCGCGCTCGCCGAAAATCTTGTGATCTTCTTTCGCGACCAGCACATCAGCCCCGACCAACACCTCGCCTTCGGCCGCAAGTTCGGTGAATTGCATGTGCATCCGGCCGCACCCAATGAGGGCGATCCGGCGCTGATGAAGATCTATGCCGACAAGGATTCGCCGCGCGCCAATGGCGAGGGTTGGCACTCGGACGTGTCCTGCGATGTCGAGCCGCCAATGGGGTCGATCCTCTACATCAAGCAATGCCCGCCGCGCGGCGGCGATACGCTGTTCGCCAGCATGTATGCCGCCTATGAGGCCCTGTCGGACCGCATGAAGGCCTATCTCGACGGGCTGACCGCGCTGCATGACGGCGAGCAGACCTATCGCGGCCTCTACGCCAATTACGGCGTCGCCGACCGGGTGGAATATCCGCGCGCCGAACACCGGTCGTGCGAACCCACCCCGTCACCGGCAAGAAGGCGCTCTATGTCAACCGCGGCTTCACCCGACACATCATTGGCATTCCCCGCGATGAGAGCGACGCCATGCTCGCTTATCTCTACCAGCACGCAGAAAACCCGCTGTTCCAGTGCCGCTTCCGCTGGACCGAAAACGCCATCGCCTTCTGGGACAACCGCTGCGCCCAGCACCGCGCGATGTGGGATTACTGGCCGCATACGCGATCAGGCACGCGGGTGACGGTGAAGGGAGAAAGGCCGGTCTAATTTCGCAGGGCGGATTAGCGAAGCGTAATCCGCCCTTCTTCGCTTGATCGGTGGGTTACGCCTTCGGCTAACCCACCCTACGATGCGATCATGCCGCATTCGCGTTGACGCATCGCCCGGCCTGCGTCAATCTCGGTCAAAAGCAATAACAATCCGGAGGACGCCGCATGCTCCGCGCAGAAGACAACAAATTCCTCACCGAAAGCGGTGCAGGCACCGGCATGGGCGAATTACTGCGCCGCTTCTGGATTCCGGTGCTGTTGTCGAAAGAACTGCCCGAGCCCGACGGTACGCCCAAGAAGATCGTCGTCATGGGTGAGGAGCTGCTCGCCTTCCGCGACAGTCGCGGCGTGGTCGGCGTCATCGATCAGTATTGCCCGCATCGCGGTGCTAATCTCTGGCTCGGGCGCAACGAGGAATGCGGCATCCGCTGCGTCTATCACGGCTGGAAATTCGATACCGACGGCCGCTGTGTCGACATGCCGACGTCCTATCCCGACCTCAACGCAAAGGATCTGATCCGCATCAAGTCCTATCCGGTGCGCGAATGGGGCGACATGATCTGGGCCTATATGGGACCGGCGGATCAGATGCCGGAATTGCCTGATCTGGAGATGGCGCTGGTGCCGCCCTCGCACCGTTACGTCACCAAGAAATGGCAGGACTGCAACTGGGTGCAGGCGCTGGAAGGCTCGATCGACACCGCGCATTTCACCTTCGCGCATCTCTCCTTCGAAAAGGAAGAAAACGAGATTCTCGACATCAAGAAGCACTTTGTGAATCCGCTTGTACGGGTGGCGACCGACCACATGCGCTGGATCGCTGAAGACCCGCGCCCCGTGATCAAGATCAATCCGCACGAGGCTGGTCTCACGGTCGCGGGCGGGCGGCTGACCGGATCAGACAATATCTACTGGCGTATCGCCCAGTTCCTGATGCCGGTGCATGCCTATGCGCCAAGCTCGATGCCCGGCGAGAACATCTTCGGTCAGAGCTTTGTGCCGGTGACGGATACAAATTGCTGGATCTACACCTATGCATGGAATCCGGATCGTCCGCTGACGCAGGCCGAACGCGACGGTTACGATCGCGGCAACGGCGTGATGGCCGTGGTCGACGAGAATTATGTCCCGCTGCGCAACAAGTCGAACGACTATCTGATCGATCGCAAGCTGCAGAAGACCAGCAGCTACACCGGCATCAAGGGCGTGTCCGAGCAGGACGCCGCCGTGCAGGACAGCCAGGGCCCGATCGCCGACCGTACCCGCGAACATCTCGGCCCGACCGATCTCGGCATCATGCATTTCCGCAAGCTGGTCATGGATGCCGCCCGCGCGCTGCAGAAGGGCGAGGCGCCGCCGCACCTGAAGCATCAGGACCGCTACGCCGTGCGCTCCGGCGCCTGCGTCACCAGCAAGGCCAAGGATCTCACCGCTGTCATGATCGAGCGGTTCGGCGATGCGGCCGGCTATGTCGGCGGTCCCGGCAGGAACGCGGCGGCGGAGTAGGGAGCGCGAAGGCGTGAGCGGATTACTCGCGCAGATCGTAGCGGTAGGATTTCGAGACGATCTTCCAGCCGTCGTGCAGCTTCATTGCCACCAGATAATCGGTGAAGTAGCGCGGCGGCAACTGGCAGCGCACCTTGATGAAGGCGGTCTGGTCATCGGAGCGGTCGATCGTGACGATGAAATCGTCGCGCGGCTTGCCCTCGGCTTTCGCCGAAGGCTGCTTCTTCATCCAGTCCAGCCAAGCAGACAAGGTAAGAACTCGCAGCCTGCCGCTTTCCAACGAGCGTAGGTCGGCGGACGGGTGAAAGACGGCCGCCAACTTCTCGACATCGCCTTCGTACACGCCGTCGAAATAATGTTGGACCACCGCCTCTAAGGTAGAACGATCATGGCTCACGGATTGTGCTCTTTGCGCATGACGAGGCTGGTTGGAAATCGTTACTCGCGCAGATCGTAGCGGTAGGATTTCGAGACGATCTTCCAGCCGTCGCGCAGCTTCATTGCCACCAGATAGTCGGTGAAGTAGCGCGGCGGCAATTGGCAGCGCACCTTGATGAAGGCGGTCTGCTCATCCGAGCGGTCGATGGTAACGATGAAGTCCTCGCGCGGCTTGCCTTCGGCCTTGGCAGAGGGGCGCTTGCGCACGCGATCGAGCCAGTCCGGCACGGTCAAAACCTGCAGCTCGCCTTTCTCCAGCCAGCGCAGATCGGCAGTCGCGTCGAAGATCGCGCCGAGCTTTTCGGCGTCGCCCTCGTACAGGCCATCGAAATAGTTCTGCACTACGGCTTCGACGGTCGATCGGTCATGGCTCATGGGTCGTTCTCCCCGGCAGGATTGGATATGCTCGATTGAATTAAGCCACGAACCGCCAAATTGCGCTATGGCTGACTTTGACATCCGCGTGAGGAGTGATCGGTGGCCGGATCAGAAAATTCGAATGCTCGCATCCTTGTCGGAGAATGCTTCTGCCGCGCCGTGCGCTATGAGGTCGAGGACGCGTTCGCCTATGCATTGAATTGCCATTGCTCGAATTGCCGGCGCACCACCGGCTCGGCGTTCAAGCCATTCGCCGGAATTGCGCGCGAGAAGTTCAGCGTCGTCAGGGGCGGTGACGCCTTGCTGATTTACGGCGACGACAGGACGCATGACGCGCACTGCCGCGGCTGCGGCTCGCTGCTCTATTCGGTGGTGCGCGACGGCGCCTTCGTCCATGTCGCGATGGGAACGCTTGTCGATGCGCCCTCGATCCGGCCGAGCGCGCATATTTTTGTCGGCTCCAAGGCGCCGTGGCATGAGATCAGCGACGATCTGCCGCGATATCGGGAGCATGTTACGCCTGGCGCGGAGTAAATCGGCGCCTGGTCAGTTCGTCGCGTGAGATCGCTCTACTTGCGCCGTGGTTGTGGCAGTTGGTCCCAGCGAGAACGAAAGCACGACATTGTCGGCGCGTTGCTTGAATTCCTTTCCGACCGCGGCTCGCGCAGCCTCGGCGAGTTCGCGCAGCGGTTTGTCCTCAAGGAGTTTTGGGAAGGTGACGGTTACCGTCGTGAGCCGGCCGTTGTTCCAGTTGAAGCCGACCGTCGGACGGACGCCCGTCGTCTGCGCGAGGTCGGTCTCGACTGCCTTGGCGTGTTTGAAGCCGTCCACCAGGGCATCGACCGCGCCGCAGCCGGCAAGGCCTGTGGCAAGCAGGACGATGGCTATCGTTTTTCGTACCCTCGCGCCAGTCGCCCGGGATTGGGTCAATAGAACTAACGAATTGCGCCCTTCCATGGCTGCTCCGCTCTTGTTCATTGTTATGTGATCTTGGGCACGCGATCCCCTCGGCAAAGCGAACCGGCGGCCGATTTGGCCGACTAATGTTCAGGATGGCCCGACCAGGCTCCGGCGATCGTGAGATAACTCACAAAGGACCGCGGTTGCTTCTGGTAGTCAGGCCAGTGTGCTAGATTTGTCCTAGTTCTGGAAGCGTGACCATGAAATCGCTCATGAAATCGAACCGGTTGGTTCTTGCCTTGGCCGCCCTGCTGCTCTTGGTGAGCGGGCCGGCCCTTGCCGAAAAGCGCGTGGCGCTGGTGCTGGGCAACTCCAACTACCAGAATGTCGCACCGCTCGCCAATCCCGTTAACGACAGCAGCAAGATCGCCGCGACGCTGAAAGACGCGGGCTTCGATGTCGTCGATTCCCGGCGCGACCTCGCCGCTGCCGAGACGCGGCGCGCGCTGCGTGATTTCGCCGACCGGGCGCGCGATGCCGATATCGCCGTGGTCTACTATGCCGGCCACGGCATCGAGGTGGACGGCGCGAACTACCTGATTCCCGTCGATGCGCGGCTGGAACGCGACACCGACGTTTACGATGAAGCCTTCTCGCTCGATCGCATCCTGATCGCGATCGAGCCGGCCAAGAAGCTGCGGCTCGTGATTCTCGACGCCTGCCGCGACAATCCGTTCTCCCGGACCATGAAGCGCACTGTCGCGTCGCGCGCAATCGGGCAGGGCTTAGCCAAGGTCGAGCCGACCAGCCCGAATGTCCTGATCGCCTATTCGGCCAAGGCCGGCTCCACCGCGGCTGACGGCGATGGCCAGAACAGCCCGTTCACCGCGGCGCTGTCGCACCATCTGACCAAGCCCGGGCTCGACGTGCGCCGAGCGTTCGGCTTCGTCCGCGACGAGGTGCTCAAGACCACCAACAACCGGCAGGAACCCTTCGTGTATGGTTCGCTCGGCGGTGAAGACGTGCCGCTGGTGCCGGCGCCGCGCCCGGCGCCCGCAGCGGCGGCCCCTGCGCCAGCCCTGAGCGCGCAGGCCGAAGCCCGCCGCGATTACGAACTGGCGCTGCAGATCGGCAACAAGAGCGCGCTCAACGCCTTCCTTGCGCAATATCCCGACGGTTTCTATTCGAGCCTCGCCAAGCTTCAGCTCGACAAGATCGCGGCCGAAGAGACGCGCGTCGCGGCGACCGAAAAGGCCCGGCTCGCTGAACAGGAGCGGGCACGGCTTGCAGCCGAAGGCGCCCAGAAGTCGCAACAGGCCAAGGCCGAGGCGGAAGCCAAGGCCGCCGAGCAGGCGCGCATCGCGGCTGAAAAGGCCAAGCAGGTGGCGCAGGAGCAGGCGGCCGCGGCCGAACAGAAGCGCGTCGCCGCCGAAAGCGCCGCCGCCGACAAGGATAAGCCGGTGAACGTGGCCGCCCTCACGCCGGCCGCGCAACAGCCTGACGTTACCAAGTCGGTGCAGGCCGAACTGCGCCGCGTCGGTTGCCTCTCCGGCAACGCCGATGGCAATTGGAATAACGCCTCGCAGCGGTCGCTGACGCAGTTCAACCGCTACGCCGGAACCAAGCTCGACACCAAGGTCGCCAGCGTCGATACGCTCGATACGATCAAGCTGAAGTCGTCACGGGTGTGCCCGCTGGTCTGTGAGCACGGCTTCAAGGCCGAGGGTGAGCGCTGCATCAAGATCGTCTGTGCCGAGGGCTCGTACCTCAACGACGACAATGAATGCGAGAAGCGCCGCACCAAGCCGGTGGCAAGACGCGACAGGCCCGAACCGAGGCTCGCTCCCGAAGCAAGGCGAGTTCCGGAAGCAACAAAGAGAGTTGTTATCACGCGGTCTCAGACTGGTGCAGGGATGTCGTCTTCGGGTCGTCCGCTTACCGGCCAGGAACGTGCGACGGGTTGCCACTCGTTCGGAGCCATCATGTCGGGCGTATGCCCATAAAGCCGCGGGGACGCCGGGTCCGGCTGATCCTGTCTTGACGGCAGGGAATCCGGGTCCCGGTTCATGGCGGGACAACAGAGACTCAGATCGCGCTCGCCGCGATATTCACCATCAAGGCCAGCAGCGCCGTGTTGAACACGAACGAGACGATGCCGTGCGCCGTCGCGGTGCGGCGGATGACCTTGTCGGTGATGCCGACATCGGAAACCTGCGCGGTCATGCCGATCACGAACGAAAAGTAGACGAAGTCCCAATAGTCCGCATCCTCGTGCGCGCCGCCGCTCGGGAACTGTAGGCCGCCGGCTTTGCTGCCGCGGTAGAAATCATGCGCGTAGTGCAACGCAAAGGCGGTGTGCACCAGCACCCATGACAATACGATCGTCACTACAGCCAGGATCAGCCCGGCCGGATTGCCTTTCGAGGCGCCGAGCTCGAACACGATCGCGCCAAGGCTCGCGAGGGCGCCGAACGCGGTCAACAACAGGATCAGGAAACGCCCGTCGTCCTGCAACACCGCGCTGCGTCTGATATGGCCGACGTCACAGCGCAGCATCATGAAGTAGGCGAGCACGATATAAAGCGCGGCAAACACATCCCAGCCGACGACAAGCCGCGTCGGCAGCCGCAGCGTGCCGGGCAGCAGGAAGAATGCGATGACGCCGGCCGCCAGCGCGATGAAGGTGCGCGGCCGGCCATAGACCACGCGGATCGGCAGCGGCAGGTTTCGGAACCGAACAAGGTGCTCTTCGAATTCCCTGCTCATCCGCTGCCTTTGACTGCGCCCTATAGCGTTTTCGAGCGAAGTGGATCCCGGTTCGCGTGAAGAAAACGCGTCAAAACAAAAATGCTAGAGCCCGGTTCTGATTCAATCAGAGCCGGGCGCTAGTTTTTGCGCTCCGCGACGAAGCGCGCGGCCGCCCGCAACACGTCGCCCTTGGCGCCGAACACCGACAACGCCGAATCCGCCCGCGCCAGCAGATCGCGCACGCGCTGCTTGGCGCCTTCGATGCCGAGCTGCGTCACGAAGGTGGTCTTGCCGAGCGCCGCATCGGCGCCGGCCGGCTTGCCGAGCGCCGCGGCATCGCCCTCGACGTCGAGCAGGTCGTCGGCGATCTGGAAGGCCTCGCCGAGCGCGCGGCCGTAATCGTCGAGCGCGTGATATTCCTTCTGTGAGGACTGGCCGAGAATCGCACCGGCGATGCAGCCATAGCGCAACAGCGCGCCGGTCTTCATCTGCTGCAGCCGCGCGACGTCGACCGGTTCCCGATCGCCGAAGCGGCCTTCGCCGGCGAGGTCGAGGATTTGGCCGCCGACCATGCCGCCGATGCCGGCGGCGCGCGCCAGCGCCCGCGTCAGGAGAAGGCGCACAGTGGCGTCCTTGTGGATCTCGTCGCGGGTGACGATGTCGAAGGCCAGCGTCAGCAAGCCATCGCCGGCGAGGATTGCGGTGGCGTCGTCGGTCTTCTTGTGCAGCGTCGGCCGGCCGCGACGCAAATCGCTGTTGTCCATCGCCGGCAGATCGTCATGGATCAGGGAATAGCAATGGATGCATTCCAGCGCCGCGCCGACCAAAAGGCCAGCCTCGCGCGGGACGCCGAACACGGCCGAGCTTTCGACTACCAGAAAGGGCCGCAGCCGCTTACCGCCGCCGAGGGTCGAATAGCGCATCGCTTCCATCAGCCGCTTCGGCCGCGCGATCTCGTCGGGCAGCAGCGTATCGGACAACAGCTTCGCCAGCAGCGCTTCGGTGTCCTCTGCGGTCTGGTCCAGTCGTTTGGCAAAATCGGCAGTGGCGGTGGTCATTAAGAATAGCTCCAGATCAATTTGGCCCGGACAATCGTTGATGCCAGAGGCTTCGTCAATTCCATGACTTCAGTCACAAAAGCGCTGGAAAACTCCCGAAATATCATGGAGATGTCACTTAGGGTGGGGCCTGTTCACCGGTCCTGGACGGCTTGGTCTGAACCGGAAGCATCCGTTTTGCGCATTGTCCGAATTCTAGTGCTGATCCTGCTGGCGGTGCTGTTGCTGCCCTATGTGGTGACGCCGTTCTACCGAACCGGCCATCCGGTCTCGATGCTGATGGCCTGGCGCTGGCTCAAGGGCGCGCCGGTGACACGCCAATGGATCGATCTAAACGCAATGTCGCCCTACCTGCCGCGCTCGGTGGTGGGTTCCGAAGACGCCAGATTCTGCAGCCATCGCGGGGTCGATTGGGGGGCCTTGCAGGACGCGATCGACGATGCCGAGGATGGTGAGCCTGCCCGTGGCGGATCGACCATCACCCAGCAGGTGGCCAAGAACCTGTTCCTGTGGCCGGGTCGCAGCGTGGTCCGCAAGGCGCTGGAACTGCCGCTCGCGATGTGGATCGATCTGGTGCTGCCGAAGCAGCGGATCCTGGAAATCTACCTCAACATTGCCGAACTCGGCCCGTCCGGGCAGTTCGGCGCCGAGGCCGGGTCGATGTACGCGTTCGGCCGTTCCGCCGCGACGCTGTCGGCGCGAGAGGCTGCCTTGCTGGCGGCGATCCTGCCCAACCCGGTCAGGCGCAGCGCCCGCAATCCCGGACCCGGGGTGCGCCGTCTGGCCGCGACCTACATGGCGCGGGCCAATGCCGCGGCACTACAGCGCTGCTGGAGCGAGAATCGAGGTTTTTGAGCCAATTTTCGGCCGTTTTTACCGCAGGCCGGCCTAGCTTTACGTCGTCCGTTCCTCTATAAGCGCGGCCTTATCGGCATCGCAGCCCGTGCGCGAAGCGCTGGGCCGTCTGGTTTCAGACGATGCCTCCGACAACACCCCTAGAGGACCGTTATGGCCGTTCCCAGAAGAAAAACATCGCCCTCGCGGCGTGGCATGCGCCGCTCGGCGGACGCGCTGAAGAAGCCGACCTATGTCGAGGACAAGGATTCCGGCGAACTGCGCCGTCCGCATCATCTCGACCTGAAGACCGGCATGTACAAGGGCCGGCAGGTGCTGAAGAAGAAGGAATCCTGACCGGATAGGGGATAAGGCGCCGCTTTCGGCGGCGTCTGCCTGAATTTGGCCAACGAGTGGGCCAACGGTTCCCGAGGGGCGAGGCGTTGCTTTGCCCGGGGACATTCCGGTTTTCCTAGCAAGGCGCGATACCCATGGTCGGTTTTCCGCTGCTTCTGATTCCGCTCGCGATCTACAACATCATCGTCTTTCTGATGCCGGAGGTATCGTTCACCGATCCGCTGGTGAAGGTGACGCTGATGTCGGGTGCGGAATGGGCGGTGTCGCTGAGCGACGTGCTGCTCACGCTCAGCATTTTGCTGCTGCTCGCCGAAGTCATTAAAGGCGCGCGCCCTGGCGCGAAATATCTCACCGACCATCTGCTGTCGCTGCTCGTGTTCGGCGCGGCGGCGGCCGAATTCGTGCTGTGGCCGAAATTCGGCACGTCGACCTATTTCCTGATGACAGCGCTCTCGCTGGTGGATTTCCTCTCCGGCCTCGCCTTGCGGACGCGGCGCCGTGCTGTCGCGGTGACACCGGTGCCGGCGCCGGCACCGAAAGGCGCCGAAAAGGTCGAAGCCCCCGTAGCCGAGCCCAAAATCGAGCCGGCGCCGGCAGCGCCACCTGCTGCAGCAGCAACGGCTACGCCAGCGGCGCCGGCGGCAGCCTCTGTTGCCGAATCCGTATTGAAGGATCATCCCGAACCGAAACCGGTGCCGCCCGCGCCCACCGTCGCGCCCGAGGCGGCCCCGGTCGTGCCCGACGCCGCCCCGCCGAAAACGCCTTCACCGGAAGCCACATCGCACGAGGCGTCATCGCCGGAAGTCCCGTCGCCGGGGCTGCAGCCGGGTCCGGGCCCAACGCCATCTCCGGACAAACCGGACACGCCTCAGCGCTGATCCAGCAGATCTAGATGGTTTGCCGCGTCCGGAACCCGGCGTTGCAACGCCGGCTCTGGCTGGCGCCATAGGCGGTTTGTGCATCCGCCAGCGAGGCCCGGCGCAGGCTGCGGGTTTGCGGCGCCTGGTCAGCGGTCGCGATCAGCTGCGCGAGGAAGGTCGGATCGGGCCGAGGGATGGCCGGTCTTCGCGACCACTGCACCGACTGGGTCACCGGCACGAGCTCGACGCAGGCCGGCTCGTCGAGATTGACGAACTCGCCGTCCAGGATTTCCTCTGGTCGATCGGCATCCAGCATCGCACACCGCAACCGGCTAAAACTGTCACGTTTTGGGACGTAACGCCCCACTGCGATAGGACCTCGCAAGGCCTATGCCGCTCCCTTCCGATTCGTTCCCGGCTGTCCCCGGAAGTCTGCGAAACATGGTTTCCGGATTATTTATGATCTTCGCCTAGCCTCTGGTTCGGAAGAGCCACTATCCTTGCCGTTGGGAATCACCCGGCGGTGTCCCGAATCGAGGCGGCCTGATGCTTCCTGTCCCACAAGCCTCCAGCATCCTCGCCTCGCTAGGCCAGGCGGCCTTCCTCTGGGATCTGATAGCGGACACCCTCACCTGGAGCGACAACGCTGGTGCGGTTTTCACCGACATTCCACCGGAAGCGCTGGCTAGCGGCACCGGCTTCGCCCGGCTGATTGAGCCTTCCCGCTCGATCCGCACGGACGTGCTCGCTCAATCGGCACCGGCGCGGGGCGACGAAGGCATCGCCTACCGGATCGAATATGGCGTGCGGGCCTCGACCTCCGCGCCCGTGATCTGGATCGAGGAGACCGGTTGCTGGTTTGCAGGTGCCGACGGCAAGCCGGTGCGCGCGCAAGGCATCGTCCGTATCAACAACGAGCGCCACGCCCGCGACGAACAGCTCATACGGCTGTCGCGGCACGATCCGCTGACCGGTGAACTCAATCGCACCCATCTGGTCGCCGCGCTGGCGGAATCGATCGAGGAAGCCATGCGGTTCCGATCGACCTGCGCCTTCATGCTGATCGGCATCGATCATCTGGCGCGCGTCAATGATGCATTCGGTTTCGACGTCGCGGATGCCGTGATTGCCGAAGTTGGAAAACGCATCCGCGCCAAGCTGCGCGGCGGCGACGTGCTCGGGCGGTTCTCCGGCAACAAGTTCGGGCTGATCTTGAGGAACTGCACCGTCGACGACACCAATATCGCGGCCGAGCGCTTCCTCGCCGGGATCCGCGACGAGGTGATCCCGACCAAATCCGGCCCGGTCTCGGTGACCGCCTCGATCGGCGCCATCACCACCCCGCGCTATGCCCGCAATGCCGATGAGGCCGTCAACCGCGCCCAGGAAACGCTCGATGCCGCCAAGCGCCGCCGCGCCGGATCGTTCTCGCTGTGGAAGCCGAACATCGAGCGCGACGCCCAGCGACGCGTCAACATCCGCGTCACCGATGAGATCGTCACCGCACTGAATGAGCGGCGGATCGTCACCGCCTTCGAGCCAGTGGTCGAAGCGCGCTCGCGGCAGCCGGCATTCTACGAATGCCTGGTGCGGATGGAGCAGGAGGACGGGCGGGCGCTGCTGGCGCCCGATATCGTTCCGGTGGCCGAGCGCTTGGGCCTGATCCGGCTGGTCGATCACCGCGTGCTCGAACTCGCGGTCGCCGAGCTTGCGGCCTCGCCGAACGTGCGGCTCAGCCTCAACATCTCGCCCGACACCACCATGGACCCGGATTGGTGGACTTCGATTGAGTCGCTGATGCAGGCCCATCCCGGCGCCGGCGAGCGGCTGATCGTCGAGATCACGGAGACCGTTGCGATCCAGGATATCGACGATATCAGGGATTTCATCACGCGACTGAAAAACTTCGGCAGTCAGATCGCGATCGACGATTTCGGCGCCGGATACACCTCGTTCCGCAACCTGCGCAAGCTCGGCGTCGATATCGTGAAGATCGACGGCGCCTTCGTGCAGAACATCGCGCGCTCGGCGGACGATCGCGCCTTCGTGCAGACGCTGATCGACTTGGCGCGCCGCCTGCAGATCAAGACGGTGGCGGAATGGGTGCAGGACGAGGAGGCGGCCGTGATGCTGCGCGAATGGGGCTGCGATTACATCCAGGGCCGCCTGATCGGGCTGGCCTCGCCGCAGCGGCCGTGGGCTGCGTCGGGTGATACCGCGCTGCCGGCGGCGGGATAGATCGAGAGATAGCAAAGGTCGTCATGCCCGGGCTCGTCCCGGGCATCCACGTCTTTAGCAACCGTTGCACCAAAAACGTGGATGGCCGGGACAAGCCCGGCCATGACGAGAACAGCAGGCAGCTTCAGCAAAGAAGTCTCACTCTTCCTTCTTCGGCTCTTTCGACATGCGCTCGAGGCGTTCCTGCATGTCCTTCATCTGGCGGCGAAGGTCGTCGATATTGTCCTCGTCGGGCGCCGGCTCGGGCACCTTGTCCGGTTCGGACGAGTTCGAACCGGCGCGCGGCGGCACGAACGGCTTGAACATCGAGAAGGTCTGCTGAAACAATTCCATGTTGCGGCGGACATGCTCTTCGAGCGGCGCGAACGGCGTGCCGCTGAAAGTGTTGGTGAGCTGCTTGCGGAATTTTTCCTGCTCGCGCGTCAGGGTGTCGATCGACTGCTCCAGATATTTCGGCACCACCAACTGCATGCTGTCGCCGTAGAAGCGGATCAATTGCCGCAGGAAGGTGGTGGGCAACAGATTTTGTCCGGCCTTGTTTTCCTGTTCGAAGATGATCTGCGCCAGCACCTGGCGTGTAATGTCGTCGCCGGTCTTGGCGTCATAGACGAGAAAATCCTCGCCTTCCTTCACCATCGCCGCGAGATCCTCGAGCGTCACATAGGTGCTGGTGCCGGTATTATAGAGCCGCCGATTAGCGTATTTTTTAATAGTCGTAGGTTGGTCTGACTTTGCCATAAGCTCACACATCGACACCGAGAGCGGGAACCCGGCAGCTTCGCTGACGGGCAGACGAGCAACGCAAACGCAGCAAAGTAAGCATTTTCAATGCGGCTCGGCTACCGTTTTGTGCGGCACGGTTAATTCCAAGGCATGGACGCTGCTACGAAAACCCTGACCGGGATCATTTTGAATGCGCCGCGACAGGAATTTAGGCCTTGGCCGATTGACATGGGTCAACGGGGTTAACAGGATAAGGTGAGAGACAGGCACGCCATCCGGCCCGCCCGCCGTCCAAGAACCTCAAGCCCAAGAAACCCCATAAGGAGATGTCCATGTCAGACGATGTCGTCATCGTCAGCGCCGCCCGCACTCCGGTCGGCAGCTTCAACGGCGCGTTCGCCACCACCCCGGCCCACGACCTCGGCGCCATCGCCATCAAGGCGGCGCTGGAGCGCGCAGGCGTTGAGCCGGGCCAGGTCTCCGAAGTCATCATGGGCCAGATCCTGACCGCTGCCCAAGGCCAGAACCCGGCCCGCCAAGCCTCGATCAATGCCGGTATTCCGGTGGAGAGCCCGGCCTGGGGCGTCAACCAGCTCTGCGGCTCGGGCCTGCGCTCGGTCGCGCTCGGCTATCAGGCGCTGCTCAACGGCGATTCCTCCGTTGTCGTCGCCGGCGGCCAGGAATCGATGAGCATGGCCCCGCATGCGCAATATCTGCGCGGCGGCGTCAAGATGGGCGGCCTTGAACTGGTCGACACCATGATCAAGGACGGCCTGTGGGATGCCTTCAACGGCTATCACATGGGCAACACCGCCGAGAACGTCGCCAAGCAGTGGCAGATCACCCGCGCCCAGCAGGATGAGTTCGCTGTCCACTCGCAGCAGAAGGCGGAGGCCGCGCAGAAGGCCGGCAAGTTCAAGGACGAGATCGCCGCCGTCACCATCAAGACCCGCAAGGGCGACGTGGTGGTCGACACCGACGAATATCCCCGCCACGGCGCGACCCTGGAGGCGATGGCCAAGCTGAAGCCGGCCTTCGAGAAGGAAGGCACCGTGACCGCCGGCAGCGCGTCGGGCATCAATGACGGCGCCGCCGCGGTGGTGCTGATGACCGCCAAGGAAGCCGCCAAGCAGGGCAAGAAGCCGCTCGCCCGCATCGTGTCCTGGGGCCAGGCCGGCGTCGATCCGAAGATCATGGGCTCCGGCCCGATCCCTGCCTCGCGCGCCGCCCTGAAGCGGGCCGGCTGGAACGTCGGCGATCTCGACCTGATCGAGGCCAACGAGGCGTTCGCGGCACAGGCCTGCGCGGTCAACAAAGATCTCGGCTGGGATACCGGCAAGGTCAACGTCAACGGCGGCGCGATCGCGATCGGTCATCCGATCGGCGCGTCGGGTGCACGCGTGCTGGTGACGCTCTTGCACGAGATGCAGAAGCGCGACGCCAAGAAGGGCCTCGCCACTTTGTGCATCGGCGGCGGCATGGGTATCGCGATGTGCGTCGCACGCGATTGAACAAAAGGCAGAGTGAACGGTTGAATGATGAAAAGATCATCTCGTAACCGCGGCTCGAATTGATAAAGATGAAATGCCCGGTCTCGCGCCGGGCATTTTCATCTCTGAAGCGTTTCCAAAAGCTTGAAAGCAAGAGCGCTTCGAATGCAGAAAGGTTGAGTTTCGTCAAAAGACCGGGACAATTCCGGCGTATCAAGAAGATTACCCAAGGAGGACTACGATATGGCACGTGTTGCATTGGTTACGGGAGGGACGAGGGGCATTGGCGCGGCGATCAGCAAGGCGCTGAAAGCAGCCGGCTACAAGGTTGCGGCGAGCTACGCCGGCAACGATGCCGCTGCCGAGAAATTCAAATCCGAGACCGGCATCCCCGTCTACAAATGGGACGTCAGCTCGTTCGACGCGTGTGCCGAGGGCATCAAGAAGGTCGAGGCCGATGTCGGTCCGATCGACGTGCTCGTCAACAATGCCGGCATCACCAAGGACGGCGCCTTCCACAAGATGACGCTCGATCAGTGGAACGCGGTCATCAACACCAATCTCGGCTCGCTGTTCAACATGACGCGCCCGGTGATCGAGGGCATGCGCGCCCGCAAGTTCGGCCGCATCATCAATATTTCCTCGATCAACGGCCAGAAGGGACAATTCGGCCAGGTCAATTATTCCGCGGCCAAGGCCGGCGATATCGGCTTCACCAAAGCGCTGGCGCTCGAGAACGCCAAGGGCGGCGTCACTGTGAACGCGATCTGCCCCGGCTATATCAACACCGAAATGGTGCAGGCGGTGCCGAAGGACGTGCTGGAGAAGAGCATTCTGCCGCTGATCCCGGTCAACCGTCTCGGCGAGCCCGAGGAAATCGCCCGCGCCGTGGTGTTCCTTGCCGCCGATGAAGCCAGCGGCATCACCGGCTCGACGATGACGATCAATGGTGGACAGTATATGACCTGATGGCGTCTCGTCATCGCATGGCTGTTGCATGTCGCAACGGCTCATAAAAAGTCTTCATGCCCGGGCAAAAGCGCGAAGCGCGTCTTCGCGCTAGATGTCCCGGGCATCCACGTCTTTACAACCGGCGGCAAGAAAGACGTGGATGGCCGGGACAAGCCCGGCCATGACGAGAGAACTCTGCCCATGACTCCACGTACCGCCACCCTGGTCGGACTGACCGCGATCCTGATGTGGTCGCTGCTGTCGGTGCTCACGGTTGCGACCGGAAAGATCCCGGCGTTCCAGCTTGCAGCGATGACGTTTGCGATCGGCGCTCTGGTTGCCTTTGCGAGCTTCCTGTTCCGGCCGTCTGCCTTCGGCGCGCTCAAGCAGCCCGTAGTCGCCTGGGTCGTCGGTGTCGGCGGCCTGTTCGGCTATCACGCGCTCTATTTCCTCGCGCTTCGCTTTGCACCGCCGGCGGAAGCCGGCCTGTTGAACTATCTCTGGCCGCTTCTGATCGTGCTGTTCTCCTCGCTCTTGCCAGGCGAACGGTTGGCTCTGCATCACATCATCGGTGCGCTGCTCGGGCTCGCTGGTACGGTGCTGCTGTTTGCCGGCAATACCAGCGGTTTCACGCCGGCCCAGGTCCCGGGATTGGCGGCCGCCTTCGTCGCCGCTTTCGTTTGGGCGGCGTATTCGGTGATGTCGCGCAAGCTCAAGGCGGTGCCGACCGATGCGGTGGCAGGCTTCTGCCTCGCCACCGCGCTGCTCGCCGCGCTGGTTCACAGCATGGTCGAGATCACGGTATGGCCGGAAACGATCGGGCAATGGCTTGCGATCATCGCGCTCGGCGTCGGCCCGGTGGGCGCGGCGTTCTTCGTCTGGGACATCGGCATGAAGCGCGGCGATATTCGCGTGCTCGGCGCGGCGTCCTATGCGACACCGCTGCTTTCGACGGCGTTTCTGATTCTCGCGGGCTTTGCGCAACCGACGGCCGCGATCGCCACATCCGCGATCCTGATCGCCGGTGGCGGCCTGATCGCGGCGAAGGACATGGTTTGGAAGAGGTAGGTTGGGCAAAGCGAAGCGTGCACACCATCGTTCTGCGCTCGCGGTTGAGAATGGTGGGTACGCCGCGCTTTGCCCGCCCTACGATTTCACGTCGGCTCCCAGCCCTTCGGTGCCATCTCGAATTTCGCAAACTCAAATCCGGGAGCAACCGTGCAGCCGACCAGCGTCCAGTCGCCGTTGCTCTCGGCCGATTGCCACGCATGCGGCGGCACGATCGCCTGCGGCGCTTCACCGGCTGCGAGATCTGCGCCGAGATTCACGGTGCGTTGGCCCCTGCCGTCTGCGATCCGTAGCGTCAGCGCGGCGCCGGCGTAATAGTGCCAGGTCTCCACGGCATCGACGCGATGCCAGTGCGAGCGTTCGCCGCGCGCCAGCAGGAAATAGATCGCCGTCGATCGTGAACGTCCGTCGCTGTCGACGCTTTCGTCGCAAAACGTTTCGCGATAGTAGCCGCCCTCGGGATGCGGCTTGAGGTCGAGCCGCGCGATGATGTCGGCGGCTTCTTTCGGCAGCGCCATCAGGACTTGTTCTTGCGTTCGCGGAGTTCGCCGAACACTTCGACGGCGCTGGCGCCCTTCATGTGCAGATTCGCCGCCACCGACGGTTCGTCGGCGCGCAGGAACACATTGGCCTTTTTCTCTTCGCCCAGCAGTACCGGGATCGTCGGCTTGTTCTCGGCGCGCAGCCGCGTCACTTCCTCTGCGCGTGCTTTCAGCGCGGGGTTGTCGCCGTCGACCGTGAGCGCGAACTTGACGTTCGATGCCGTGTACTCATGGCCGCAATAGAGTTTGAAATCGTCCGGCAGCGCGCGCAGCTTGAGCAGCGAATCCCACATCATGGGATAGGTGCCCTCGAACACCCGGCCGCAGCCGATCGAGAACAGCGTGTCGGCGGCAAACACCGCCTTCTCGCCGTCGAATACATAGGAGATGTGGTCGAGCGTGTGGCCCGGCGTTTCCAGCACCCGCACCAGCAGGCTTCCGACCTTGATGACGTCGCCATGGCCGGTGCGCAGGTCGACATTGGCGATCTTGGTGGACTTGTCGTGCGGTGCAACGACGCGGCAGTTATATTTCTGCTTCAGTTCGGCGACGCCGCCGACATGGTCGTGATGGTGGTGGGTGATCAGGATATCGGTCAGCGTCCAACCCTCGCGCTCCAGCGCCTTGAGGATCGGACCAGCTTCCGGCGCGTCGATCGATGCGGTGGCCTTGGTCGCGGGATCGTGGATCAAATAGCCGAAATTGTCGCTGAGACAGGTGAAAGTACGAATTTCCGCGGCCATGATCGCTCCGTAGTTAGGACCTTCAGCCCCCATTAATTCCAAGAAATATGGCGTTAACGCTTGCGCGGCAATGCCATTTTCGGTGCGCCGCAATGTAACACGGTGTGGTAGATTGCGCGCATGACCATCGACGTCATCGATCTTCGCGATTTCTATTCGCAGCGCCTCGGCATCGTCGCGCGGCAGTTGATCAACCGCGGTATCCGGGCGCGCTGGCCCAACGCGGCAGGGCAGCGCGTGCTGGGCCTCGGCTATCCTACGCCCTATCTCGGCCTGTTTCGCGAGGATTCCGAGCGATGCATCGCTTTCATGCCGGCGGCGCAGGGCGTGTTGAAATGGCCGACGGCGCGGCCGGCGCTGGCGACCCTGATCGATGAGTTTTCAATGCCGCTGCCGGACGCCGCGGTGGACCGCATCCTGCTGGTTCATGCGCTGGAAATGTCCGACGATCCGGAGCGCCTGCTGCGCGAGGTGTGGCGGGTGCTGGCGCCGTCCGGCCGCCTGATCGCCGTCATCCCGAACCGGCGCGGCGTGTGGACGCGCACCGACAATACGCCGTTCGGCCACGGGCGGCCCTATTCGCGCGCGCAGATCACGCAATTGCTGCGGCAGACCTGGTTCACGCCGGCGGCGTGGGGTGAAGCGCTGTTTCTGCCGCCGGTCGGCAATGGCTGGTTTCTGCGCTCGGCGATGGCGTGGGAGCGCGTCGGCGCCGCGCTGTCGCTGCCGTTTGCAGGCGTGCATATCGTGGAAGCGACCAAGCAGGTCTATCGCGCGATCCCCGCGGGCCGCGAACGCACGCGGCTGATACCCTCGCTGGAGCCGGTGCTGGTACCGTCGTCGACGGCGACGCGGGACAAGCTGAAGGGATCGTAGATGGGGTAACGGGCCCCGGTCCACCCTCCAGGCAAGCCGCGCTTGCTACGGCGGTGTTGGGTGGCGCGCTTCGCGCGACCTGCCTGGAAGGCGGGCGGTCGTCCCTCACATTGATGGTGT